>CAMDLP010000010.1 GCA_945901795.1 Akkermansia muciniphila
GCATCTTCCCCGGCCCCATATCATCCATCCATATCCAGAACAAAGATTCCGCGCCCGACTCAAGGCAGGAGCCGTATGAGGTAATTCTTCACGTACGGATCTGCGCGGGGGGCCGTCGGCAACGGCGGTCCCTACCGCAATCCCAAATAACAGACATTCGCACAGTCGTCGGACTGTTTGAGCGGCACGTAATGTGAGGGGGAGGATCATTGGAAGAGGAGGAGAAGTGATCATCGAACCTCCTCCGGGGTCAGTCCCAAATAACAGACATTCGCACAGTCGTCGGACTGTTTGAGCGGCACGTAATGTGAGGGGGAGGATCATTGGAAGAGGAGGAGAAGTGATCATCGAACATCGAACTTTGAACATCGAAGGGAAGAACGGTGGATTGACGATTGATGATTGTTGATTTTGGATTTTTGAATGGAAGAGGAAGAGATGCCGTGTGGTAGATCAAAAATCAACAATCGGAGTTCATCAATCGTCAATCCGTGTCTGACTTGGCCACCCGTTACAGCTCCAGCTTGGCGAGCAGGCCGGGTTTGCCGCGGAGGGCGCCGCGGGCGGTGCCTTTGAGTTCCTTCATGAAGGTTTTGAGGGCGGCGTAGGTGGCGTCGCGCTCGGCGGTGTCTTCGATGGCGTCGCGCTCGGCGGTGTCCTGATCGCCGCCGGTGCCGGTGAGGTCGTCGAGGTTGTCAAGCAGGGTAGCCATGGGCTTCGAGGATGGGGCGGATTTGCTCGTCGTCGGAGGCGACTTTGAGGAACTTTTTGGCTGCGGCGATGTAGGCACCGATGATTTTGTCTTGGGCGCTGCGAGATTGCTTGGGCTTGGGCTCGGAGGTGGCGGGAACGGTAGGTGGGGAGGTCTCGGACCTGATGGCTTTTTGTTGGACTATCAGGAGGCTGTTGGGAATGACGGCGGTTGCCAAGCAGGAAATGCGGCAAAGTTAGGCGGGGGGGCAAGCTTTGGGGTTTTTAACCGCGAATGAACGCGAATGAAGAAATTTTCGGGATAAGTATAAAAATCCTGATTCTGAGAATGAAGTTCTGAAAATTCGTGTTCATTCGTGTTCATTCGCGGTTCAGCTCATAGGGAATCCACATTGATTTTAAGTGAGATGAAATCGGCGGAGCTTTGGGGGTGCGTGGCACTCCGGCGGGTTTGTGACAGAAGTCACTAAATCACCTCATTTGGATCGGGTCTGCGAGCAAGTTCAATTCCCTGAATTCCCAAAAAAAGAATTTATATGAGGAAGGCAGGAAAGCAGGAACAGAGATTGCTGATGATCTTTTTCCTATCTTCCTGCTTTCCTTATTCAAACCATCGGGCGCTTGTTGCAGGTCCTGTCCGAAGGAATCAGACTTGCTCGGTGTGGCACTGAATTGAGGTCGTTTGCTGAGTTCTGTTGTGAAGGACTCCGGTGGGGGAGTTTAGCGCTCCGGCGGGGGAGTTGAGCAGTCCGTCGAGGTTGTCAGGCACTCCGGCAGGGATGTTTAGGACTTTTGGGGGGGTGCTGGGCGCTGCGGGCGGCTTGCAGAGCATTCCGGAGGGGGTGTCGGGGACTCTGGCGGACTTGTGAAGTGCTCCGGTCGGGAAGTCGGGAGGTCCGGCGGGCTTGCGGGCTTGCGGGTTTGCGGGTTTGCGGGGCGCTCCGGGGAGAATCCGGTCCGGACTTCATTCAATTTGCCCCGGGTGCGAGATTTTCCCTTGCCCCCGTCCCCCGGAGCCCCTACCCAAGTGGCTACCAACCATGGGACAACAATCTAAAAAGATCATCAAACGCCGTCGCCGCGCCGATTACTTGAAGCGCAAGGCAGCACAGGCGAAACTCGGCGGCCTCGTGAAGAAGCCAGCCGTCAAGAAGTCCGAAGTGGCGAAAAAAGCTCCTGCAAAGAAGGCTGCCGCGAAAAAGGCACCTGCGAAGAAGGTTGCCAAGAAAGTCGCCGAGGCGACTGCGGTTGAGGCCGTTGCTCCGGAAGCCATCGAGACCGCCGCTGTCGAAACGACGGAATCCGCGGAGGCCTGAGCTTCCCCGATTCACCATCCACTGAATTTCCCACGAGTCGCTCCGCAAGGAGCGGCTCGTTTGCGTTCGGGCCTTCCGCGATTCACTGCGGCGGGGAGGCTTTTCAGTGCTGGTTCGGACCGCACGACAGGAGCACGGACCCCTCATCGGTGTGGACATGCACGGCGCTGGGGATTTCCTCTCCGGCGATGAAACCGGGAATCTCGCCCGGCTCTACCAGCATCAGCGCGGTGGACCAGATTTCCGCGAGCGTGGCGGTGGGCGCGGTCACCCAGACCCGGCGGCAGGGCGTGGCAGGCATCGCGGTTTCTCCGCCGGGATGGATGATGTGGCTGCCCTGGATGGCGGTGCCCGAGGCGCTGAGCGATTGGTTGGAAAGGGCGATGCGGGCGGATTCGCGGTCGCCGGTTAGTTCGACCGGCCACGCTTGCGGACCGAAGGCGAGCATTGAGCTGGCGCCCGCCGTTAGGAGTCCGCCTTCCGCGCCCCATTCGGTGAGAAGTCGGTGGAGTTGGTCGAGCGCGAAGCCCTTACCGATGCCGCCGAGGTCGATCTCGCGGCCGGGCGCGCCGCAGGTGACGGCGGGGACGTCCGGATGGATCGTGAGCTGCCCGACGAGCGGCGGGATGGGCCCGGGGTCGCCGGATTTCCGGTGCTCGATGCGGCTGCCGAGCGTGATGTCAAACAGGCCGCCGGTGCGGGCGTAGGCGTCGAGCGCGGCTAACAAACACTGGTGGGTGAGCTCGTTGATGTAGAGCGTCTCGCCGGCCTGCAGGCGGTTGATGCGCGAGACGTCGCTGTCCTCGATGAAGCGGCTGAGGCGGGCTTCGAGGAAGTCGAGGTGGTCGCAGCACTCCCGGGCCATGTCCCGTGCGGTGGACTCGTCGGCTTCGCAAATCCGCAGGTAAAAAGTCGTGTTCATCGCCTCGTGGGTGAACAGGCGGGCTGTTGGAAAAAGCGTCATTTCCCGGTTAGCATCCATTGGTTCCAGATGTCGTTTCTCACGAACAGGATCACCGGCACCTCCGCGCGCAGGCCGCGGGGCAGGAGCGTGTGGGATTGCCGGAGCTGGTTCGCGACGGTCTCCGCGGTTTCCGGCATGGCGAAGACGAGCGGCATGGACGCGAGATCGTCCGGCGGCAGCGGCCAGTAACCGATTTTCTCAAACGAGCGCAGATACCACGGCAGCGGCCAGTAATCGGTGCCGATGACCGCCACCGGCTCCAGCGAGTTTCCGGGCGCGGAGTGGCGGAGTTTTTCGAGCCACGGCGCGAGCGTCTCGATCTCGGCGCGGGTCGGGACGTAGGCGAGGGGATTGCGCGCGTCCGAGGCGAGGCGGCCGCTGGCGCGTCTCGCCTGGGTGAACTGGGTGACAAGGCAGGTGCCGGCTAGCAGGCAGAGCGCGGTTTTCAGCCAAAGCCGTCTTCCGGAAAATCCCGCGACGCTGAAGCCGGCGAGCAGGCAGACGTGCGCCCACGGCAGACAGGCGAGCCACGGCGTTTTGTAGGCGATGAGGCTGTAAATCACGAAATGCCCGGCTGCGGCATAGGCGATGAAGCGGACGACGGGGCGGCGGAAGCCTAAGGCGAAACCTAGCAGCGCGAGCACCGCCGCTGGCGTGCCGAACCACCAGACGCCGCCGGATTTCCCGGGTAGCGCGAGCAGGTTGAAATAGTAGCCGAAGGGTTTGTCGTGCCCGGCCACGGTTTCATAAACGAAGAAGGTGCGGACCGCGTCGATCGCGCCACGCGGCAGGCGGAAGGCGTCGGTGTAGAAATATCCCGCGACCAGCGCGGCGGTTAGCAGCGAGGTGGCGACGGGGACGCGGTATTCCCGCCATGCGGAAATCCACCACGCGCGGTCGAGCTGCTTGTGGTTTTCGAGAGCGACCATCACCGCAGCGCCCGTCCATGCGATCATGCTGATGGCGAAGCTCTCCTTGGTGGCGAACATCAGGCCGATCAGCAATCCCGGGATTCCCCAGCGCGGCGCGCGGGTCAGCGAGACCATGGCCAGCATCCCGAACAGCACCAGCAGCGACTCGTGGATGAACATCCGGCTGTAGTAAACGAGCAGCGGCGAAGTCGCTAGAAACGCCGCGGCGAGCAGCATCGGGCCGTCGCCGAAACGCCTGCGCCACAGCAGTGGGACGAGTAGCAGCAGGACGCCCGCGCTCGCGGTGAGCAGGCGCGGGGTGGTCTTGGTCATTTCCTGCCAAGAGGTCTCGCCGCGGATCTGGCAGAGCGACATCGTCAGGCGGCTCAAGGTCGGGCCGTGGTAGTGGAGCGGGTCGAAGCGGTAGTCCCCGGACTCCATGCGGGCGGCGGTGAGCCGCGCGCCGGTTGCTTCATCCGCGTGGAACGGGCGCTTTGAAAGCTCGTCGAAGCGAAGGAAGGTCCCGGTGAAAAGCACCGCGATCCAGCAGGCGATGATGGCCGCATGTTTCATCAAAGGGCTGGATACGATGAAAGAAATGATTGGCCCGCAATGTTAAATTGGTGCATTCACACCCATGCCCGCACGGCCTCACGAAATCCTGCTAGTCACACCGGTCTGGAACGACTCGGCGCGGCTGGCGGGCTTCGGCATGGAGCTGGCGACGGCGCTGGCGGATTCCCCGCTCGCGATCCACTGGATCATCGCCGACGACGGTTCGGCCGCGCACGACCACGCGCCGCTGCGTGAGCTCAAGGACACCTTCGGGGAGATTTTCCCCCGCGTGCATCTCCATCTCGCCGAGCGGCATTACGGCAAGGGCGCGGTCGTCCGGGAGGCATGGGCACTGCGGCCGGATGCCGCATGGCTCGCCTTCGTGGACGCCGATGGCAGCGTCACTCCGGGCGAAATGTTGCGGCTCATCCATGCCGCGGTGGATTCGGAAATGTCGGTTTTGGGAATCCGCAAGCGCACGGCCACCACCGAGTTCGTCGAAAGCCCGTGGCGCGGAATTTTCCACCGTGGCTTCCTGCTAGCCGCGCACGTGATCCTCGATCTCCGGTGCGAGGACCCGCAGTGCGGTGCCAAGGTCCTGCACGGCGGCCAATACCGGCGGATCGCCGACGGGCTGTTTGAAAACGGCTTCGCCTTCGACTCCGAGCTACTCTGCGCCCTCAAGCGCGATGGCTCGAAGTGGTCGGAAATCCCCGTGAACTGGATCGAGAAACCCGGCGGCAAGGTCAGGCCCCTGTGCGACGCGTGGGGGATGTTCAAGGCGCTGCTCCGCATCCGCAAGCGGCGGAAGTAGCCGCTGCGTATTCAAGGGGAGCACATGCGCCCTCGCATGTCGTTTTCGACGCCCTCGTCGAAAACCTCTGCCTATCTCCCGCGACGTGCGTAGGTTGCTAGATTTTCGGGATTTGGACGCAGTTCGGCGGATGAATCACAAAGCTCCTGTGATGGGAGACGCAAGTCTTTGGCGAGGGCGCCAAAGACAACACGCGAGGGCGCGTGTGCTCCCAAAGAGTTTCACGCGCGGAAGCAGCCTGATAGATCACGCCTTGCCCGGCACTGGTGGAACTTCCTCGGGTGCCTTGACGTCACCCTTCTCGAAGTCGATGGCCGCTGGCGCGCAGAGCTGGTTGTAGAATGGCGACTTGTCATTTTCCACTAGATCGCTCCAACGGACGATCTCGCCGGTGTAGGCGGAAATCCGGCCCATGATCGCCACCAAGGTGGACTCGGCGATGCTCTTCGCGTCGTTGAGCGGCTTGCCGGTGATGACGCTACGGATCATGTCCACGTGCTCCTGGACCATGCCGTTCTCCGAATCCATCTTGAACTCGGCCACTTTCACATCCTTGCCCTTCAATTTTCCACCGCCATAGCAAACGCCTTCAGTGCCGGTGAACAACTCGCCGACCCGGCCGTAAGCGCCGGTGATCTGGCGGCATTGGCTGTGGATGTGGACGTCGTCACCGAAGTCGTAATCCACGCTGAAGAAGTCAAACATGTTGCCCGTCTGGCGGCGTGCCCGGCCGCCGAAGCCGACTGCGGTCACTGGCAGACGGCCGAGAAACCAGATGGCGACATCAAGATTGTGGACGTGTTGCTCGACGATGTGGTCGCCGGACATTTCGGTGAAATTGAGCCAGTTACGCGCCAGGTAGGAGGCATCGGACTCGCCCTCGTTGCGGCGCTTGGTCCATGGCACGGTACCGTTCCACTGGACCACTCCGCCCTTGATCTGGCCGATGGCGCCGGCATCGATGAGCGCCTTGTTCCGCAGGTAGTCGGCCATGTGGCGGCGCTGGGTGCCGGCCACGACCGCTAGCCCTTTGGCCTTGGCCTTTTCACCGGTGGCGATGACTGAGCGGGCACCCGCCGCATCGACGGCCACGGGTTTTTCGATGAAACAATGTTTGCCCGCCTCGACCGCCGCAGCGAAATGCACCGGCCGGAATGCGGGCGGGGTGGCCATGAGGACGTAGTCGCAACCGCTGGCGATGACCTTGTGATAGCTGTCAAAACCGCCGAAGCAGCGCTCCGCAGCGACCGCGTATTTCTGCCCGGCGGTTTCGGCCTTGTCCTTGAAAGCGTCGCCCGTCGCGGTCACCTCGACCTCGATGCCGAGGATCTTGCAGGCCGCGGTGAAATCTGCGAGCGCGCCATTGCCGCGCCCGCCGCAACCGATAAGACCTACCTTCACCTTTTTGGTGCTCGCGGGAAGGTTGACGGCAAAAACGGAACTGGCAGCTAGGCCGGCGCCAAGCAGGGTGGTGTTTCCAAGAAAGGAGCGGCGGTTCAGAGTCGGAGTCATGGTGGATGGGGTTGGATTGTTGATGGCGGAGTGACGACTCCGGGTGGGTTTACGGCGAGACCTTCGCCAAACTTTCGTGAAAAATTGGAGATGCCCTTCCGGCTTTCCGCCGGTAGGACGGATCCCGGCCGGTCCGCCCACTTCTCCGCCCGCATGGGCGGGGCGGGGCTTCAAAAGTAGTCGTGGACTTCAGTCCGCAGGAGATTGAAGAACGGAGTGAAGTCCTGGACTACTGTTTGCGAGGCCGCGTCCGGCCAGCAGTTTATCCACGTATTTCGCGAGCATGTCGGTTTCCAGATTCATCGGCTGGCCGATTTTCGCACGGTGGAGCTGGGTTTGCTCCCAGGTGTGCGGGGTGATCCAGAAGACCGCGCCGTCGGGCGCAAGTTCGGCGATGGTTAGGGAAATGCCGTCGACGGTGAGCGAGCCTTTGTCGATGCAGAGGCGGTGGATTTCCGGCGGCAGGGAAACGCCGACGATGTGGTCCTGGCCGCTGGCTTCGAGGCGGGTGATTTTCCCGGTGCCGTCCACGTGGCCCTGGACGAAATGGCCGCCGAAGCGGTCGCCGACCATCACCGCGCGTTCGAGGTTCACGATTGATCCGGCGGCGAGCCCGCCGAGCGAGGTAACGCGCAGGGTCTGGGCGAGCAGGTCGAAGGAAACGCCGGCGGGAGTGAGGTCGGCGACGGTGAGGCAGCAGCCGTTGATGGCCACCGAGTCGCCGAGCGCGAGCTCGGCTGCGAAGGGGATATCGAGGGTGAGCCGCGCTTGTTCGCCTTTGGATTCAAGGCTGAGCACGGTGCCGATGGCTTCGACAAGTCCGGTGAACATGGAATTTCAGGGTGTGGTGATTTGGACTTTTTCCACCGGGGCGAACATCTCGTCGATGCCACGGTCGGGGAAGAACAGCATGCAGAGCGCGACGATGATCGTCGGTAGAAGGGCGGCGAGTGCGAGCTTCAAGGGAGAAACTCCTTCGCCGAAAAATTTCCCGAGCAGCGCTTGGCCGGCGGGGTTCGGCGCGTTGGCGATGACGGTGAGTCCGCCGCCGGTGACGGCACCCGCGAGCACTGCGTATTTCAACTGCGGGGAAAGTCCCTCCACCTGGCTGGCGAGGAAGGTGATCGCGGCGTTGTCGTTGAAGGAGGTCAGGATGGAGGAGCCGATGAAGAGCGGGATTTCCGATAGACTCGATATGATCGGCGCGAGCCACCAGCCTTGCAGCCCGCCGTGGACGACCAGGCCGGCGAGGAAGAAGCCGACGAGGATCGGTCCGCGGAGATTGACGTCGTGCTGGTGGTTCGCGGTGCCTTGGGAAAACGCGAGGAAGAACAGAAACCCTCCGATGAACATGGGCGGATAGTGGGCGAACGCCACGGTCCAAGCCATGAAGGCGAGGTGCGTGAGCGTGATGAAGACCGGCACGGGGTGTTCTTTCTGAATCAGGTCGCCCACGCCATCGCCGTCGTGGTCAACTGCCCGCTCCGCCATGACTGCCAGCTCCTTGCGAAAGAAGAAGTAGTAGATCGCGCTGGAAACTAGGATCGCGATGATCGCCTTGTCGCCGTAATGAAGAAACATCTCCGCAGAAGTGATCCCCCATTTTTTCGCGACCATCAGGACCGGTGGCGCGGCGAAATTCGTCAGCACGCCGCCGACGGAAATATTGACGAACAGCAGCCCGAGGGTGGCGTAGGCGAATCGCGGCGACGGCTTGAGATGATAGAATTTCTTGGCCAGCAACATCGCGGCAATGGTCATGGCTCCCGGCTCGGTGATGAAGGATCCGAGCAGCGGCGCGACGATCATGATCGCGAGCCACCATGCTGCCGGAGTCTGTTTGCCGATGCGGGCGAAGAAGCAGAGGCAGGCTTCGGCGAAGCGGAGGATCGGCCGGGTGGAGGCGAGCGCCATGATGATCACGACGAACAAGGGCTCGGTGAAATTGACGTCCATCAAATAGGATTTTACGGTCGCTAGATCGTGGAAGGAGATCATCGCGCCGATGAGCACGAGCACCCAGATTCCGAAGATCGCCTCCACCTCGCCGAGGAAATGAAGGGTCGTTGCCTTGAAGTTGACGAGGTCGTCGGCATCTACCGTTTCGTGGCGGGCCGCCTTCAAGCGGCGGACTTTCGCGTCGTGATCATGCTGCAGCCTGTGGGAGAGCTTGGTGATGGGAATAGCGAAGAAGGTGTGGATGATGGCGAGAATGAAGATGATCGTCGCCACTAGCAGAAACGGCTGTTCTTTGGCCCGGAAGGCGAGTTTCTCACCGATGCCATCCAGGCCGAGGGCTTTTTCCCGGTCGGGGAATGTCGCCATTTCAGTGACGAAGGCGGGTTCCTTGGTATGGGCGTCTGCAGCAAACGCGCCAGCCGGGACTAGCAGGAAAATAGCGGTAAAAATCAGAGCGATTGATTTCATCATGGGGCGGTTCAAGGACTGCGGAATTCATAGGTAAGGCGCGAACTCGCGGCAAGGGAAACCGGGAGCAGAAACTGGCGTGTGCCCGACAGAAGGAAGTTGGAACTCGGCCACTCTCCGAAAAATGTCTTTCGCCGAGGCGCGGGGAACGAAATCCGGACGTTGGGAAATTTAGTTAAGGAAATTCTTGATTCGTTCCCGGGAATCCCCAAGGGTCCGCCCGTGCACCGGGGCGTAGCTCAGCCTGGTAGAGCGCCGCGTTTGGGACGCGGATGTCGTCAGTTCGAATCTGGCCGCCCCGACCACTTCTCTTTTAGAGAGTTGTGTTGATTTAAGTGCACTGCTCGTGATTGGAAATCACGGCCCATGAAGGCAGGATGATGGCGGAATGCCCATGTGCTTCCGGAACAATCGCGAGAAATAAAACGGATCGTCGTAGCCCACGGCGAGCGCGGCTTCGGTGACGTTGTGGGTGCGCTGTTGCAAGAGATCCATCGCCCGTTGCAGTCTCAGGCGGATCAGCAGCCCGAGCGGTGGCAATCCGGTCTGGCGGCGGCAAAGCTCGGTGAAGTGGGGAATGCTGAGGTGGGATTCCCGCGCGAGCTCCTCAAGCGTCCATGGGTGGGCGAGATCATCGCGCATTTTCGCGAGCACCTTGAGCAGGCGGCTTTCCACCTGCCGCGAGCGGGAGCCGGGCGTGCGTTGATGGACTTTTACCAAGCCTAGCAGGCGGGTGAACGCGGTCGATAGACCTGTCATCGCCGCCTCGTTGTAACCGTGGGTGGTGTGACGGAACGTGTCTTCGAAGGCCTCGCTCAACATGTTCACGTCGTCCACCGCCACCACGGGGCGGGAGGCGGAAACGCCGAGACTGGCGAGGTAGTCTTCCGCCCGCAGCCCGCGGAAGTGCATCCAGAAGATCGTCCATGGTAATTGCGGGTCGGCGGTGTAAACGTGGCGTTCGCGCGGCGGGAGAAACAACAGGTTTCCCGGCTCCACTCTCCATTCCTGGCCGCCGATGGTACACGAACCCCTTCCCGAAATGCAGGCGATGAGGATGTGTTGCGATGTGCCGTGTGGGCGTTCGACATAATGCCCGCCAGCACCGACGAAGGTGCCGATGTGGGTGACGCAGAGGTCGCGAGTGATCGGCGCGCGTGATGCCTGAAGCGCGATGGCGGGAGGGATAATGACCAACCGTTGCCCCGGAAAGCCTTCGGGACGTTGTTCCGGCTGGGTGGCGTTCATCCGGATGAAAATGGCTGGCATCATCGGAATGTCCATGCATTTCAGCGGATTTTCCATGGCTGCCGGGCCGGGGGATTCCCTAGTGTTTCACAAAGCCCACTCCACCATTCATGAACATCGCGCCTCAGGATCTCCTCGTATTTGTCGGATTTTTCGTCCTCGTCCTCGGCCTCAGTGTCTGGAAAAGCCGCAAGGTGAAGGGGCACGAGGAGGACAGTTCGGACTTCTTCCTCGCCGGCCGCGGACTGACCTGGCCGCTGATCGGGATTTCCATCGTGGCGGCGAATATTTCCACCGAGCAAATGGTCGGCATGGCGGGACAGGCGGCGGGCTCGACCGGGCTGGCCGTGAGTTGCTGGCAGTTGCTCGGCTCGGTGTTCATCGTGATCATTTCCATGACCTTGCTGCCCAAGTTCCTGCGGGCGGGGATTTACACGATGCCGGAGTATCTCGAATACCGCTACAACACGGCGGCGCGCGGGATCATGGCGGTTCTAACGGTGGTGATCTACGCGGTGGTCATGCTGCCCGCGGTGCTCTATTCCGGCGGCGTGACGCTGCGGGCGATCACGGGCATGGAGCTGATAAAGGCAGTGTGGCTGATCGGTTTGATCGGCGCTGGCTACTCGACGATCGGCGGCTTGAAGGCGATCGCCTGGGCGGACCTGGTGCAGGGCCTCGCGCTGCTGGCGGGCGGGATGTTGATTTTCGTTCTCGGTCTGGATGCCATCGGCGGCTGGGACAAGTTCGCGGAGTTCAACGCGCCGAAGCTCCACATGGTGATGCCTGCGGACAACAAGGATCTGCCATGGACGGGCGTGGCGGGCGGGATGTGGATCGTGATGATTTACTACTGCGGGTTGAATCAATTCATCGTGCAGCGGAATCTCGCCGCGAAGTCGCTGAAACACGGGCAGCTCGGGATGATTTTCGCCGGCGGGCTCTGGCTGCTGGTGCCCTTCGCGATGGTGATGCCCGGGCTGATGGCGCAGCAACTTTACGGCGCTGAGCTCGGCACGAAAACCGACGCGGCGTTTCCCACGATGGTCACCAAGTTGATCGCGCCGGGCATCCGTGGCTTCATCTATGCCGCCATCGCCGGTGCCGTCACCAGCACGCTGGCCTCGCTGCTCAACTCCGCGTCCACGATTTCAACCATGGATGTCTATCGTCGGATGTTCTCACAGAATGCCTCGCAGGAAAAACTCGTCTGGCTCGGCCGCGGACTGACGCTGGCATTTGTGATCGCCAGTTGTTCGATCGCACCGATGTTGGACAACCCGAAATTCGGCGGCGTGTTCCAATACATCCAACAGTTCCAAGGCTACATCTGGCCCGGCGTGGTGGCGGCGTTCATCATGCCCTTCGTGCTGCCGAAAGTCCCGGGTGCGGCTGGCGTGGTGGCCTTGCTGACGGGTCCGCTGGCTTATGCGGCGTTCCAATTCACCACCAAGTCGGAAGCGCGGCCATGGGGGCATGAAATCCATTTCCTCCTGCAAGTCCTCCTCGCCTTCCTCGTGGTGGTTACGCTCATGACGGTGATGACGCTGGTTTCACCGCTCGCCAAGGCCAAGGAGCTTCCAGTGCGCGAGGAGATCAGCCTCGTCACCGAGCCGCTCGTGAAAGTCGCAGGCGGTTTGGTCATCTTCGGCGTCGTCCTGTTCTTCATCATCTTCTGGTGATCCAGATTTCAGTATTTTCCCGCCATGTCCGTCATCGCGAAACTCGAACCCCGCGTCATTCCAACGTATCCGGTCGGCGCGCCGGAGAAGAACCCGGTATTCTTTGAAAATCGCGTCTATCAGGGATCTTCCGGCAAGGTTTATCCCGTGCCGTTCATCGACAAGGTGTTCGATGAAGCGCAGCCGGTTTCCTACCAGTCGGCGCGTTTGGAGAACGAGTTCGTGCGGTTGGTGATGCTGCCGGAAATCGGCGGACGGATCTTCATCGGGCAGGACAAGACGAACAACGACTACGATTTTTTCTATCGCCAGGATGTGATCAAGCCGGCGCTTGTCGGACTCGCCGGACCGTGGATTTCCGGTGGCGTCGAGTTCAACTGGCCGCAACATCACCGACCCGGCACGTTCATGCCGGCGGATGTGTTCATCGAGGAAGAGGATGACGGTGCCCGCACGGTGTGGCTGAGCGAACACGATCCACTGAACCGGATGAAGGGGATGCACGGCATCCGCCTGCGGCCGGGCTCGTCGCTCATCGAGCTGCGGGCGCGGCTTTATAACAGGACTCCCTTCACCCGGACCTTCCTCTGGTGGGCCAACGTGGCCGCGATGGTGCACGACCAATACCAGTCGTTCTTTCCGCCGGACGTGCATTACGTGGCGGATCACGCGGTGCGCGCGACATCCTCGTTTCCCGAGGCGCTGAATTCCTACTATGGCGTGGACTATCAGAATCGTCCCGGTGCCAACGACATGAGTTGGTATAAGAACATTCCGGTGCCGACCAGCTACATGGTCTGCCAGACGCAGTTCGATTTCTTCGGCGGTTACGATTTCAAGGCCGGCGGTGGCTTCGTCCACGTCGCGGACCGCCACATCGCCCCGGGCAAGAAGCAGTGGACCTGGGGAGACCACGCGTTCGGCCATGCCTGGGACCGCGAGCTCACCGACGCGAACGGCCCCTATATCGAGCTGATGGCTGGCGTTTACACCGACAACCAACCGGATTTCTCCTATCTGGCTCCGTATGAAACGAAGACTTTCTCGCAGTTCTGGTGGCCGATCCAAGGCATCGGCCCGGTCCAGCAGGCGAACAAGTTGGCGGCCCTCCGGATGCACGTGTGCGAGGACCGGATGATCGAGCTAGGGCTTTGCGTTTCGGAAGCTGTCACCGGTGGTGTTCTCCGCCTGCACCGCGGCGATGAGATGCTGTTGGAGCAACCGGTCAACATGAAGCCGGGCGAGTCGTGGACTCATGATAGTTTGAAATTCACCGGCGAAAATTCTTCGGAGCTGCATGCCCGCGTGATGAACGCAGCGGGTGACTGCCTGCTGGAATATCGTCCGGTGGATGTCAGCGTGCTGACCCGGGACCGGGAGGTGGCGACTGAGCCGCCGTCGCCAGAAGACACCGCCTCAGCGGATGAATTGTATCTCACCGGCGAACATCTGGAACTCTATCGGCATCCGACACGCGCCCCGGAACTCTACTGGCAGGAGGCCCTGCGACGGGACGACGGCGATTCGCGCTGCAACATCGGCATGGGGCGGCGGGCATTGGCCAGCGGGCGGTTCGCGACGGCGGAAAATCATTTCCGCACGGCGGTGGCGCGGCTGACGCGACGCCATCCGAATCCGGAAACCGGGGAAGCGCATTATTTCCTCGGCCTGGCCTTGCAGTTTCAAGACCGGCTTGGCGAAGCGTATGAGCTTTTCTCCAAGGCTGCCTGGAACCAAGCCTGGCGGGCTGCCGCTCACTATCAGTTGGCGTGCATCGACTGCCGGAACCATGATTTCGACGCGGCGAGGGGACACCTGCGGGACTCGATTTCGGTCAATGAGGACCATCACAAGGCGAAAATCCTGTTGGCAATCTTGATGCGGCGCACCGATGAAAACGGGGCATCCGCCATCCTCCGTGACATTCTGAAGAGCGATCCCTTGGACCACTGGGCTCGCCATGAGTTAGTGCTGGGCGCTGAAATGCACGCGAGTGAGTTTCTTGATGTCTGCCGCAACGACGCGCAGACCGTGCTCGACCTCGTGTTCGATTACGCCGAAGCGGGATTCAACGACGAGGCGGTCGCGCTGTTGGAGCTGTATCTCGCGAATCCGGTGCCCGATGCCGCTGTGCCGAATCCGCTCTCGCGGGCGGTGTCCAGCCGCTATGTGCTGGCCTGGCTGAAGCGGGATCACTCGCTGTTGGAAGAGGCGCGCAAACAATCGCCGGACTATTTTTTTCCGTCCCGCCTGCACGAGCAAATCGTGCTGGAGTGGGCGATGGAGCAGCCGGGGAATGACCCGGTGGCGGCGTATGGATTGGGGAATTATTTCTACGATCTCAAGCGGCATGAGGACGGCATTGTCTGTTGGGAGCGGTCCGTTAGTGACGGCGCGGCGTTCGCGACGGTCTTCCGAAATCTCGGCATCGCGCTGTGGAATGTCCGTCGTGACGGGGATACCGCCCGGGCGAATTACCGGCATGCGTTGACTCTCGCGCCCTCGGATCCGCGCTTGGTTTTGGAGTATGACCAGCTTTGCGCGAAACTGAACGATCCGCTTGCTGACCGCCTCGCGTTTCTCGAAAGCCACCGCGATCTGGTGTTGAAACGCGACGACTGCACGGTGGCGCTCGCCGCTTTGCACAACCTTGCGGGAAATCCGGAGGCGGCCCTCGAAATCGTCACTTCGCGCCGCTTCCATCCATGGGAAGGCGGTGAGGGGACCGTGCTGCGGCAGTTCACCACCGCGCACCTAACATTGGGTCGCAGGGCGCTCGATGCGGCCGACCCTGAAACGGCGCTGCGCCATTTCGCCGGAGCGATGGAGACCCCGGAAAGCCTCGGTGAAGCCTATCACTTACTGCAGGCGAAGGCCGACGTGAACTACTGGATCGGCCGAGCCCACAAAGCCTTGGGACAGGCGGATGAAGCTGAAGCCTATTTCAACCTCTCCGCCTACGAGGCAGGGGATTTTTCCGAGATGGCCGTCATCGCGCACAGTCCGCTGAGCTATTTCCGCGGGCTTTCCCTGCGGGAGTTGGGACGTGAGGACGAGGCGATGGCGTTGTTCCGGAGCCTCAAGGAGTTCGCCCAGTCTAAGCTCGGGGAAATCGCGAAAATCGATTATTTCGCCACGTCCTTGCCCGACTTGTTGGTTTTCGACGAAGACTTGCAGGCCCGTCGCGACGCTGAAAACCATCACCTCATCACTCTCGCGCTCAGCGGTTGCTCTGAATCTGACGCGGCAGGATCCGAGTGCGGTCATCAAGCGGGCTCCGCCATCTAGGGCTGTTTCGTTTCCGGCGGTCGGCGATTTTTCAGGCAAGTGCCTCTTGAAACATCGTTTTTCTCTCTCCATGGTCCGCCGCGTGATCCCCAATGTCCTCGCCGAACGCTATGCCTCGCCCGCCCTTCAAGCCATTTGGTCCGCCGATGGGCGGATTGTGTTAGAGCGTGAATTCTGGATCGCCGTGATGAAGGCCCAGCGCGATCTGGGCCTCGACGTCCCGGCCGAAGCAATCGCTGCCTACGAATCTGTCAAAGACAGCGTCGATCCAGCGTCGATCATGGCGCGCGAGAAAATCACCCGCCACGACGTGAAGGCGCGCATCGAGGAGTTCAACGACCTCGCCGGCCACGAGCAGGTTCACAAAGGCATGACCTCCCGCGACCTCACGGAAAACGTCGAGCAGCTCCAGGTTTACCGCTCGCTGCTGATCATCCGCGACAAGACCGTCGCCACGTTGCGCCGTTTCCGCGAGCGCTCGGAGCAATGGAGCGACCTCATCCTAACGGCCCGCACCCACAACGTCGCCGCCCAGCCGACCACGCTCGGCAAGCGCATCGCGATGTTCGGCGAGGAACTGCTCAGCAGCCTGCAAGCGCTCGACTCCGTCATCGCTAACTATTCCGTCCGCGGTCTCAAGGGCGCCGTCGGCACCCAGATGGACCAGCTTTCCTTGTTTGAGGGCGATGCCGGGAAAGTCGCCGACCTCGAAAAACGCGTCGTCGCCCACCTCGGCATGCCCGCCGTGTGGACCAACGTCGGCCAGGTCTATCCGCGCTCGCTCGATTTCCGCGTGGTCGCCACGCTAACCGACCTCTGCTCCGGCCCGTCGTCGTTCTGCAAGACCCTTCGCCTGATGGCTGGAAATGAAACCGCCAGCGAAGGTTTCGCGCCCGGCCAGACCGGTTCCAGCGCGATGCCGCACAAGATGAACTCGCGTTCCTGCGAGCGGGTCAACGGCTTCCATGTCATTCTCAAAGGCTATCTCGCCATGGCCGCCGGACTTGCCGGCGACCAATGGAATGAAGGTGATGTTTCCTGTTCGGTCGTCCGCCGCATCATGCTTCCGGACTCGTTCTACACCATCGACGGCATGTTCGAAACTTTTCTAACCGTGCTCGACCAGATGGACGCCTACGAGGCCGTCATCGACGCGGAAACCGCCCACTATCTGCCATTCCTGATGACCACGACGATCATGATGGAAGCGGTGAAAGCCGGCGTCGGCCGCGAGACCGCGCACCACGCCATCAAGGAGCACGCCGTCGCCACCGTGAACGATCTCCGCGCCGGGAACATCGACCGCAACAATCTCGTCGAGCGTCTCGCCGGGGACACCCGCCTCGGTCTTTCCCGCGATTTCCTCGATGCCATCCTCGCCAAGGGCGACCGCGAATCCGGTGCCGCCAAGGCCCAGATCGCCGCCTTCGCGGCGGCGGTTAGGACGCTCGAAGCCACCAGTCCGCAAGCCGCCGCTTACGGTCCCGGTTCGATTTTGTGAGCCTGCGGGAGGCGGCCTATCGGCGCCGTGGCGCCAGCAAGCCGTATTTCGGGCTGAACAGATAGGCCGCGATGAATAACAGCCCGAGCACGATCACGATCGCCGGACCCGGCGCGATCCCGAATTTCCCGGACAACAGCACGGCGACCACCGAGCCGATCCCGCCGATCAGGCCGCCGCCCCAGAACAGCGCGGAAGTGCGGTCGGTGAGCAGCGAAACCGTCGCCGCCGGGGTGACTAGCAGGCCGACGGAAAGCACGCAGCCCACGGCTTGCAAGGACGAGACTAGGGCGAGGACCAGCAGCGTGAAGACGAGATACTGCATCGAGCGGACCGGCACGCCCTGCGCCGCCGCCACGTTCGGCTCGAACAAGGTGAGCAGGATCGGGCGCATCAGCAGATTGGTGATGAGCAGCGTGAACGCGCCGATTCCGTAGGCGATCCAGATGTCGGCGTTTCCCACGGCGATGATATCGCCGAAAAGCCAGTGCTCCAGCTCCTGGCGGGTGTCGAGCTTGGGCAGCAGCGCGATCCCCGCAGCGAAGGCGGCGGTGTAAAGCACGGCCAGCGCGGTGCCTTGTTCCACCCGGTTGCCGCGCGCCACCGCCACCGAGCCGAGCCCGACCAGCAGCGCGGCGAACATCGCCCCGAAAAACGCGTTCCACTGGCTCAGCGCGCCCGTCAGGAAAATCCCCAGCGCAATGCCGGGCAGCATCGTGTGCGACAGCGCGGAGACGGAGAGCGCGTTGCGGCGCAGCACGACGAAGCCGCTGAAGAAGCCGTTGGCAAAGCCGATGAAGCCCGCGGTGGCGAGCGCGCGCTGATAGAACGGGTTGGTGAGCAGTTCAAAGTCCATGGGTCATGCGCGGGCGGCCGGTTCGTGGAAGGTGCGCTCGATCAGCTCGGGAGTGAGGATTTCCGCCACCGGGCCGAATGCAAGTGGGCGGGTGGCGAGCACCAGCGCCTCGTCGAAAAGCCGCGGCACGGTGTTGAGATCGTGGTGCGAGGCGATGACCAGCCGCCCCTCGTGGGCGAGCTTGGCTAACAAATCGCCGAGCAGCTGCGAGGCGTTGCGGTCCAGGCCGGTGAACGGCTCGTCGAGCAGAAGCACGTGCGCCTCCTGCGCCAGCGCGCGGGCGAGGAAGGCTCGCTGCTGCTGCCCGCCGGAGAGCTCGCGGATCTGGCGGTTTTGCAAATCCAGCAGCGCCAGCGACTCCAGCGCGCGGTCCACGGCTGCGGTGTCGGCAGTAGAGAATTTTCGCCACCAGCCGGTCTGCGGGTAGCGGCCCATTTCCACCAGTCCGCGCACGGTGATGGGGAAGGACCAGTCCACTTCCTCGCGCTGCGGCAGATAGGCGAACTCGCGCGACCATTTTTTCACCGCCGTGCCGCGCCAGCGGATCGTCCCGCTGTCACGCGGAACCAGCCCGGCGATGGCCTTGAGCAGCGTGCTCTTGCCCGCGCCGTTAGGCCCGATCAACGCCACGCGGTTGCCGCAGGAGGTCGCGAGCGAGACGTTCTCCAAGGCCAGCACCCGGCGGTAACAGACCGTCAGGTTTTCGATCACCAGCTCGTGATGATGCCCGTGGTGGGCGCAGCAATCGTGATGGGTTTCGCTCATTCGGCAGCGGGGAAGGGGAGTTCCAGAAAATCATCGATGTCGCCACCGGCGTCGAAAACGTGGGTGAAAGTGGCTTGTCCGGGAGCTTCCAGCGTGAGCTTCGCGAAACGATGCTCGCCTGGTGCGGCGGCGTTTTTCCAACGGACGACCAAGCCGACGTGCGGGTTCCGCGGGTCGAGCTCGAGCGTTCCGGAGATCGTGGCGGAATCCGCCGGTGGCCGGATGAGTTTTCCGGTGTCGATTTCCACCACGGCGGCCGGGGCTGATAGCAGGAGGCGGAAAGGCACCTGCTTCCCGGGCAGCGCGGGTATTCCGGTCACTGCGGCGGGCGGCGGGACGACTGATTTGCGCGTGGCGGTCACCCGCGCCAAGCCCGCGCCCGCCGCCGCGAGGGCGAGGGCAAGGAGGATGAACCGGATGAGAGGCGAGCCGCGCATGCCGCGAATTTGGTCTGGCAAGCTGCGAATTGCAAGAGACTTGCAGATGCTTGTGATGCTGGGCTTATAGGGCGGCGTCGGGTTTGGATCGGCGCTGGAAGTCCGGAGCCATCGCCGCGATGGCCTATTCCGTGGCTGGCACGACCGGTTGCTCCGGACTTTTCGTGCCATGATGGCCTGGCTTGCGTTTCTTCATGGGGGGAGCCTCCGTCCCGCCGGATGCCTGCGCGGAGCGCTTGATACGGCGCGCAGTTGCCGGGGGGAGTTCTACATAATCTGCGGCCTCGGACAGGGCCATCGCCTCCTCCGGCGTAGATGCATGACGAGAGGCTTCGCGCAGGAGAGGCCCGGCTGTGGCGTCGCCAAGGTTGATCATGCCATTTTTGGCAGCCTCACGAACCATCGGATCCGGGTTGAGCAAATAGGGCTCAATCAGAGGCAGGGCCTTGGCGTCGTAGGTGACCGAGGCATCTTCGATTTGACCGAGAATGGTCTCTTGGGTGGCAGGCGGCTCTATCAGGACTTCATTTTTTTCCGGCTCTGGGCGGGTTGTTGGAAGCGGACTCCTCGTCGGCGCGGCCGGCCTTATCGCTTTCTATTACTTCCACTGATCTTGAACCTCCCTGCCTTTGCAGGAGAGCCCACCCCCGCCCCGGCACCCAATCCCTGCCTCCTTAACTGGTTCGCAGGCGGTTCTGTCGGATACCTAACAAATTTAGAGGAGCCGATGTATAACATCCATCTCGGTGCGACCAATAGTTGCTGGAAGTTTTCCGGCTGGGACGTCGCAATGTTCGG
This sequence comes from Akkermansia muciniphila, assembly GCA_945901795.1. Classification (GTDB taxonomy): domain Bacteria; phylum Verrucomicrobiota; class Verrucomicrobiia; order Verrucomicrobiales; family Akkermansiaceae; genus Luteolibacter; species Luteolibacter muciniphilus_B. Next base: position 19,786 of record CAMDLP010000010.1, read on the forward strand.
CGAGATCGGCTACGCCTCGACGGACGGATCGTTTTATGACCCGTATCTTACTTTTACCAATAACTTCTATGACATTGACGTCGATGTCGACATCATCCCGGTCACGTTCAACGTCAAGCTGGAACGCGCGCTTTCCAGCAACCTGAACGGCTATATCGGTGCCGGGATCGGCGGGGCTTACATCAGCTATGATGCCAGCTCGCAGGACCCGTTCGGCGACGATTCCGACAGCACTTGGGTCTTCACCGGACAGGTGTTTGCCGGTTTGAGTTACAAGGTAAACCCTGCCTTTGAAATCTACGGCGGTGCCCGCTGGATTTACTACGCCGATCCCAGCTTCGACGTTGACTTCGGCATCGACCCGCAGAACGTTGACTCGTTGGTGGAGGATAGCGATTTTCTCATCGAGCTTGGTGCCCGCTATCAATTCTGATAGAGTGATGCCGAGGTTTTCGGTTGTTAAGCCGTCCGGGGTAACCCGGGCGGTTTTTTTGCCCAAGGAAATGAATCGGGGTTTGGATTTGCGCTGGAAATCCCGGGCGGCCCGCGCATGGTCGGCGCATGGGGATGACGCGCTTTCAAAAACTGGCCACCGGGGCCTTGGTTTCCGTGCTGGTCTTGATGTTCGTGGGCGCGATCGTGCGGGTGACCGGGGCGGGAATGGGCTGCCCGGACTGGCCGACCTGCTGGGGTTGCCTGATCCCGCCGACGAAGGTCGAGGATGTGGATTTCTCGAAACTGCCGGTCAAGCGGTTCCAACAGAAGGCGGAGCGGATGGGCCGCGATCCGGCGACGATCACGGAGGAAAGCCTGCGGCGGGAGTTCAATCCGCGGCATGTCTGGACGGAGTTCCTCAACCGGATGACGAGCCTGCCGGTGGGCTTCTTTTCGCTGGCCACGTTCATCGCCGCTTTCTGGCAGCGCGGGAAGCGGCCGCTGGTGTTCTGGATGGCGTTCACTTCGCTGATCGTCGTCCTCATCAATGCCTGGATGGGCGCGCGGGTGGTTTACAGCGGGCTGAGTCCGGGAGTGCTAACGACCCATCTCGCGCTGGCGATGGCCCTGCTCGGCACGCTGGCCTACTGCGCATGGCGGGGCACCGACACGCCGTGGCGCGTCCGGATGGAGGCCGCGCCGCTGGCGAAACTCCGCATGGCGGTGACTCTGTTGTTAGTCGTGATTGTCGCGGAGGGGATCACCGGCGCGCAAGTGCGGGAAATGACCGACGAGCTGGCGAAACTGCACGTCAACGCGCCGAGGTCCACTTGGACGGCGGAGCTTGAGAGCTCATGGAAATATCTGTTCCACCGGAGTTTTTCCTGGGTCGTGCTAGCCGGCACCGTGCTCGCCTTCGTGCTGGCCAAGCGCCACCGGATCGGCGGCACGGGCCGGGTCGAGCGGGTGGTTTTGGGGATCGTGCTTGCGCAGATGGTCCTCGGCCTGGTGATGGCGCAGGTCCACATTTACTCGTGGGTGCAGGTGCTCCACGTCGGCCTCGCCGCGATCCTGCTGACCTTCGTCTGGCTGTGGCGCTTCGGGCTCTCGCGGGCGTGACACATCATGGCTGGCGGAAGGATGGAATTATCCTCGTCGCGGGTCCGTTTTTTGATCTAATTTTTCCCGTCATGAAATCACCATTCCTGCTCCTTCTCCTCGCGGTTTCTGCTTCCGCCCAGATCGCCGCTCCTGCCCCTCCGACTCCGATGGGATTCGAGGCTCCTGCCGTCCTTTCCGCCGCCGCCCTGCTTGGCGCGGATGCAGCGGGTCCGTCCCACCGCGTGCGCGAGCGGGTCCCTACCGACGGCTACATGGCGCATTTCACCATCGACTCGGATTACGGCGAGATCGAGTGCATCGGACTCGGCCAGGCCAAGGCCCGGATTCACGAGCTCGGGGCCATTCGCAAATTGGTGGATGTGAGCAAGAGCGACCTGTTCGCGGAAGGCTTGAAGCGCTCGCTCGAACAGCCTGTCGATGCGGTGAAAAACATCGTCAAGGATCCGGTCGGCTCCGTCGCCGCAGTGCCGAAAACGGTGGGTCACTTTTTCAAAAAGGTCGGCCGCTCGGTGATCAACGCCGCCTCTAACGCCAAAGAGCGTTCTGAAACCGGCGAGAAAGCCAATACCGGCGCGGATGTCACCCGCACGACGAAAGGCGTGATCGGATTTGACTCCGCGAAGCTGGAATGCGCCAAGCAACTCGGCGTCGATCCTTACACCGACAACGCGCGTCTCCAGAGCGAGATCGAGAAAGTGTCTTGGGCCTTCTTCGCGGGCGGCCTGCCTTTGCGGGTCGGCGCGGCGGTCGCTTCCGGCGGCGCGTCGATGGCTCTAACCGCGACCAAGGTGGTCGGCTTGCCGGAGGATATTTACGCACTCACTCCGTCCGAGTTGGCGTTGAGAAACCAGCAGGCGATGGAGTCGATGGGCGTTCCTGAAAAAGTTAGTCGGCGTTTCGCATCGAACGAAGCGCTCTCGATCACCTTGCGCCGCTCGATCATCCGTTCGCTGCAAGCGCTCGGTGAGGTGAAGAACCGTGCGGCGGTCATCGAGGTCGCTTCGAATTGCGAGGAGCGCAGGCAGGTGGAGCTGCTCGACCAAGCGCTCATCCTTCTCGCCCGGCATCAGCAAGCCGGGAAATCGGCCTATTCCGCGATGGAGGTCGTCGGTCGTCTGCCTTGCGCGGTTGACGCAGCTGGCGTGCTCCAAGTCGCCGCGCCCGTGGACTACCTGAGCTGGACGCCCGAGGTCGCGGAGTTCATTCACCGCGACGATCTCGTCGGCCGCAAACCTTTGCTGCTGCTAGGCGGCGGGGCGAGCGAGCGCACCCGCGCCGAGGTGGGCGCTCTCGGCTGGACCGTGGCCACGCCGTGAGCGCGGAAATCCGGCTCAGTTTTTCACATCGACCTCGTAGTCGCCCAGCGCCCACTGGGTTCCTGCTAGATAGTGGCGAAGCACTTTGGGATGCCAGAAGATCTCGTGGTTGTGGCCGAGCGAGCAATAGAAAACGCGGCCTTTTTCCCAAGGACGCGCCCATGCCACGCCGAAGTCGTTGTCCGTCCGCTTGATGCCGTTGACCTTCATGTCGGATTTTTCGGTGTCCAGACGCAGCAGCATGTGGACGGCCTTGGAATCATAGGGTTCCTTGAGTTGATAGATTTCCTCGGGGAACTCGACGTTCTCGCCGTTGAACATTGCGACGAGCGGATGCTTTTCCTGGCCGGGCTCGACCTTGATGCTGACCATCGTCTTGGCACCCCACGGGTGGCCATCGAAGCAGCCGTTGATCATTTTGGTGTATTCGGGCCAGTCGTGAAAGGTGTCGGTCGCGGCGTGGATGCCGATGAATCCGCCGCCGGATTTCACGAAATTCATGAGGTTCGCCATGAGCCGAAGTTCGCGCTCGGTGGCGGTTTTTTTGTCTTCCTCGGACATCGCCTTGAACTCGGCGGCTTTGGGCGAAAAGACGTTTTGCGTCGTGCTGAGGAAGCAGACCGCGTCGAATTTTTTGAGGGCGTCGGCCTCGAAATTTGCCAGATCGTCGCTGATGACTGTCTCGAAAGCTCCGGATTTTTTGCCCATTTCGGTGAAGGCGATCTTGCCGGTGGCGATCGACGCGTGGCGGAAGCCGTTGGTTTTCGAGAAGACGAGCAGCGTGCGGGCTTTCTTGGGCTTCGCGTAGGCTTTCTCGGGAAGGGCGGCGGAGATTTTTTCAAGGGCGCCGGGAGGGGCTTGCTCGCCTGCCGGATTCTGCGCCACGACGAAAAGCGCCAGCGCGCCGACCAAAATGGATGGAATGATTGCCTTCATGATTTCAAGAGGAGTTCCTACGAAATCCGTTCACCGGGCAATCCCGAAATTTCTGCCAAATGACAATTCCGTGCCGTTAGGAGCGATTCAGGGTTGAGTCTGCCGTCGGATTCCGCGAAAACCTTCGCGGATGAGAATTTTGGTAGTAGGCAAAGGCGGGCGCGAACACGCGCTGGTAAGGGCTCTGGCGGAATCGCCGGGCAGTCCCGAGTTGTTCTGTTTTCCCGGCAGCGACGCGATTTTCGAGCTGGCCAAGCCGGTCGAGGCCGACGGGCTGGAATCGCTGGTCGCGTGGATGAAATCCAACGCCATCGACCTCTGCGTCGCCGGCGAGGAAAGCTATCTCGTCAAAGGCGAGGGACTGGCGAATCTCTGCGGGAAAAACGGAATTCCCTGCTGGGGCCCGCCAAAGGAATCCGCGCAACTCGAAGCCAGCAAGGAGTTCGCGAAGGAATTCCTAGTTAGGAATTCGATTCCCACCGCGCGGGCCACTGCCACCGACACGTTGGCGGAAGCCGTCGCCGCGATCGCCGGGGAATACCCGACCGTGCTGAAATTCGACGGCCTCGCCGCAGGAAAAGGCGTCGCGGTCTGCCCGGACGAGGCCTCCGCGATGAGCTTTCTCGACGAGGTTTTCAGCCAGCGCCGTTTCGGCCCCGGCCGCGTGCTGGTCGAGCAATGCCTGACCGGTCCCGAGGTCTCGGTTTTCGCCGCGATCATCGACGACCAATATCTGATTTTCACCCCGGCCCGCGATTACAAGCGAGCCTTGGACGGCGACCTCGGCCCGAACACCGGCGGCATGGGAGCCGTCGCCAGCCGGCAGCTCGTTTCGCAGGAAATCCTCGCGCAGATCGAACAGGAAATCGTCCGCCCGACGGTGGACGGACTGCGACGCGAAAATCTGCCTTACCGCGGATTCCTTTATTTCGGCATCATGCTCACGCCAACCGGGCCGCAGGTGATAGAATACAACTGCCGCTTCGGCGACCCCGAATGCCAGGCGGTGATGCCGCTGGTGCGGGGCGATCTCGCCGCATTCTGCCTCGCCGGTGCCAATGGCGAACTCCGCGCCGATCTCATCCGTTTCGGCACCGGCTGGAGCGTTTGCGTCATCCTCGCCTCCGCCGGCTATCCGGAAAATTCGCGCAACGGCGACGCCATTTCCGGTCTGGAGAAAATCACCGCCTCCCGCGTCTATCATTCCGGAACCCAGCGCACCGCCGACGGAAATTGGGAAACCCACGGTGGCCGCGTGCTTGCCGTCGTCGCCGGTGGCAGCACCCGCGAGCAAGCCGTCACCCAGGCCCACGCCGCCGCCGACCTCGTCGAATTCGATGGCTTGCAACGCCGCCGCGACATCGGCATCCTCAATTTTTGATCCCATGGAACACACCCTCACCGCAGAAGACATCGCCGCCGGCGTGGAACGCCTCGCCCGGGCGATCCGCGAGAAAAACAGCGGCCATCCCATCGCGCTCGTCGGCATCCGCAGCCGCGGCGATGAAGTGGCGGAGCGGGTTTTGACGCTGCTTTCCGAGGAGGATGGCTGGGAACTCTCGTTCGGCGTGCTCGATATTTCGCTCTATCGCGACGACTTCGAGCACCTCCGCGAAAACCCCTCCATCCAGGAAAGCGACATTCCCTTCACCGTGGACGGCGCGCACATCATCCTCGTGGACGACGTGCTTTTCACCGGCCGTACCATCCGCGCCGCGCTCGACGCCCTTTCCGATTACGGCCGCCCGGCCAAGGTCGAGCTCGCCGTGCTCATCGACCGCGGCCACCGCGAAATGCCGATCCAGCCGGACTATGTCGGGATCACTCTCGACACCCGCCGCCTCGATCATGTATTGGTTTCCCTAGAAGGGACAGACGGCGTGGATCGGATCCAAATCGTTGAAAAGGAAAAACCATGAGTCTCCTGCCACAACACAAAAAATCCGCCGGGGAAATCGCGAAACTCCGCGAGTCCTTGGGCGTTCACGACCCGTTGTCTGCTGCGGAAACGCCGCCGGACCCCGCCGAGAAATCCCACTCGCCCAAACCGGTGCACTCCCTCAAGCACTCCGAGCGGACGCCGGTTCTCGCCGTCGAAGCGGATTCACCGGAGCCGGCCATCATCCACGAGCCCCGCGAACCCAAGCAAGTCCGCTCGCTCCGCAAATCCGAGCAAATCCCGCTCTCGCCGGTTCATCTGCCAGCGCCGGACTCCACGCTGCCGACCCACCGTCACAGCGAGGAGGAAATCCAAAAGATCCGTCGCCAAGAGCCGCTTGGCGCGCCCGCATCCCACCTGCTCTCACATAAAGCCCACCCGGTCATCGTCATCCCCGGCTACCTTTTCGCCATCGCCTCGGCCGTTGGTTACCATTTCTACGATCTTCAAATCCCCGTCACCGGCCCATGCGTGGCGGTCGCGTTGCTCTTCGCCGGCTTCATCTACTTCAAGAAGCCGCTCTCGCTTCATCACGCCGCCTTCATCGCCGTAATGTCCCTGTTCGTCATCGTTTTCGGCGCGCTCTACTACTTTCCCCAACTCCGGCATGGCACGTAAAGACCTACTCGACATCGCAGCACTCGACCGCGAGGAAATCGAACACCTCCTCGATCAATCCATCCCTTTCAAAGAACTCTTCACCCGCTCGGTGAAAAAAGTTCCCGCCCTCAAAGGCAAGTCCGTGCTGATGCTCTTCTACGAGCCCAGCACCCGCACCCACTCCTCCTTCGAGGTTGCCGCCAAGCGCCTCTCCGCCGACGTCACCAACTTCGATGTCGGCCACTCCTCCATTACCAAGGGCGAGTCCGTCCGGGAAACCGTCGAGACGCTCCAGGCGATGCGCACCGACTACATCATCGTCCGCCACGGCCGCTCCGGCCTGCCCGGCATGATCGCCAAGCACACCAAAGCCTCGGTCATCAACGCCGGCGACGGTGCTCACGCTCATCCCACCCAGGCCCTGCTAGACGCCTTCACCATCAAGGAGAAATTCCCTGATTCATCAGGGAGAAAAGTCCTCATCATCGGCGACATCCTCCACTCCCGCGTCGCCCGCTCCACCAGCACCATTCTGAAAAAACTCGGTGTCGATGTCGCCTACCTCGGCCCCGGCTCACTCGTCCCGCGCACCGGCCCCGAGAACATCCGCCGCTTCACCGACTACAAGGAAGCCATGGCCTGGAGCCCCGACGTCGTCTATCTGCTGCGCGTCCAGATGGAACGCCAAGACGTCCAGTATTTCCCCAGCCTGCGAGAATATCACAAACTCTATGGCATCAGCGACGCCCGCCTCGACGAGATCCGCAAGCGCGGCCTCTACCTCATGCACCCCGGCCCCGTGAACCGCGGCGTCGAACTCTGCGACGCCGTCATGGACTACGAGCGCTCCCTCATCAACGACCAGGTGGAAAACGGTATCGCCGTCAGAATGGCCGTGCTCTACTGGCTCAAGCCGGGAGGCGAATCATGAACATCACCTTCAACGAACGCATCGCTCAGAAGCAGGCCGCCCGCGAAATGCGTGCCCGCCTAACTTGGGAGGAAAAAGTAAGTCTCATCGAGCGGATGAAAAAACAACTCACCACATGGAAAAGACCCTCGAAGTCCTCAACCGCCTCGAAGCCGCTGGCTTGATAGGTCGCTATGCGATTGGCGGAGCCATCGCGGCGGCCTATTATGTTGAACCGACGGTCACCTATGATCTGGATGTTTTCACTGTCATTCCCGGTTACTCCCTGCTGATCGATCTCTCGCCGATCTACGAGCAATTGAAAGCATGGGGCTACAAGGAGCAAGGTGCTGGCGTGGAAATCGAAGGTTGGGAGGTGCAACTGCTTCCTCCACCCGGGCATCTTGAAGAAGCTGCATTGGAAGCTGCGGAGACGCAAAGATTTCACAACGTCCCCACGCGCATCATCACCGCGGAGTTTCTCTGTGCGATCATGCTCAAAACCGGCAGACCCAAGGACTTGATCCGTCTCACCCAATTTCTGGAAGAAGGGATTCTGCAAAAAAACATCTTCATGGACATTGTGGATCGCTTCTCACTTCGGGAAAAATGGATTCAATTCGTCCTGAGACATTTCGACGGCCAAGAACCGGCATTCCTCATTCCCTGAATTCTATCTTGTTCTTTTCATGACACTCCTCATCACCAACGCCCGCATCGCCTCTGAGAACTCTCCCGACCTCGCTTCCGGCGATGTTCTCATCTCCGATGGCAAAATCCAACAGATCGGCAAAGGCCTGACCGCACCCGACGGTGCCCGCACCATTGATGCCCGCAACCGCATTCTGGCCCCCGGCATGTTTGACGCGCACGTCCATTTCCGCGAGCCCGGTTTCGAGGCGAAGGAAACCATCGCCAGCGGCACCGAAGCGGCGATCAACGGTGGTATCACCGGCGTGGTGATGATGCCGAACACCCGCCCGGCGATCGACTCCGCGACGGTGGTCGCCAACGTGCTCGACATCGCCAAGCGCACTGCCCGCATCCCGGTTTACACCTCCGGCTGCGTCACCAAGGACCGCCATGGCAAGGAGCTCGCCGGCATCGACGGCATGCGCAACCTCGGCGTGGTCATGCTCACCGACGACGGCGACACCACCGGCGATCCCGCCGTTCTGCTGCGCGCCATGCAGTATGCCAGCGAGTTCGGCATGTTCTTCGCCAGCCATTGCGAGGTCCCGGAACTTGCGGGGCCGCGCGCGCTGAACGAGGGTTTGGTCAGCTATCGTCTCGGCATCAAGGGCTCGCCCGCCTGCGCCGAGGAAATCATCATCGACCGCGACATCCGGCTCGCACACGCCGCCGGCGCGCATATCCACATCCAGCACGTCTCCAGCAAGCTCGGCATGGAAACCATCCGCTGGTGGAAACAACGCGGCGACGTGAAGGTCACCGCCGAGGTCTCGCCGCATCACCTGTTATTCACCGACGAACACATCGGCGACTTCGACACGAACTACAAAATGAACCCGCCGCTCCGCACCCAGGCGGACAACGAAGGGCTGCTCCAAGGCCTCATCGACGGCGTCTTCGACCTCATCGCCACCGATCACGCGCCACACACGCCGTTCGAAAAGTCCCAGGATTTCGTCAGCGCGCCCAACGGCATCACCGGCATGGATACCGCGCTGGTCTCGCTCTATCACCACTTCGTCGCCACCGGCAAATTCGGCTGGGACCTCATCGTCAAGCGCTACTCAGCCGAGCCCCGCCGCCTGATGGGTTTGCCCGCCGTCTCCATCGAAGTCGGCCAGCCCGCCGATTTCATCCTCTTCGACACCGAAGCGGAAACGACCTTCACCAAGGAGTTCATGAAATCCAGATCGCAGAACACGCCGTTCATCGACCAAACGCTAAAGGGCAGCGTCGATCTCGTCGTGCTCGGCACGGAAATCCTGCTGGAGCGGTGATCCCCCGTTCCTCTTGTTTTTCATATTGAAACTCAAAGGTTTGACAGTTTGGAATTTTTGACGATTTTAGAGCCATGAAAACCATCTCCGTTCGCGAAATGAAGGCCCACTGGTCTGAAGTCGAAGCCCAAGTCCGGGACGGCGAAATATTCGAGGTGGTCAATCGCGGCCGCCCCACGGTTCGGATCGTCCCGGCCGCCCCACGCCGGATTCTGGTGTGGGAAGACCATCTCGCCACCGCCATCCCCGCTTCCGGGCGATCGGCGGAAGAAACCATCGCCGCGGACCGGGAGGGTCGCTGGTAAACATGCTTTATCTCGATACCAGCGCGCTGCTCAAACTCTATATCCGCGAGCAGGGCTCGGAAGCGGTGCAGGCGCGCATCGCATCTCAGGATCTGCCCCTGCCGATCTGGGAGATCCAGGAGGCCGAACTCATCAACGCGCTTCGATTGAAGGCGTTCTGGAAGGAAATCACCCCCGCCCAGGCGGAGACCCAGATCGAGTGCTATCAAGACCGGCGAAGGCGGGGACTTTATCTTTTTCCGGAGATCCAGCGAAGCTCGCTGATGAACACGTTCCGCCGGCTCAGCATGGAAATACCACGGCTCGGCTGCCGGACGATGGACATTTTCCATGTCGCATGCGCCGTGGAAATCGGCGCCACCGAATTTCTCACTTTTGATCAACGACAGAGCGAGCTCGCGCTCCACGCCGGTTTAAAAGTCACCTCATGGATTTGATTCCCGCGAACCCCGGAGCTTTTCCATCGTCCGCCGCCCCCAACTTCTCCTAGACAAAAAACCCGGCTCCCAACACAAGCAGCGCCATGAAAAAAACATTTCCTCTCACCGCGCCGAACCACCAGCCCGCGCGGGTCATCGAGCAAATCAAGAGCGACATCCGCAAATACCTCAAGCGCGAGCGCAAGAAGTCGCTGCCTGAAGGCGTGGATTTCTGGGACTTCAACTGCAAGGTCGGCGTCGGCGAGGCTGCTCCGGAAACCAAGCATGTCGAGGAGCTCACCGCTGCGATCGACCAAGCGGCGGCGAGTGAAAGCCCGTCAGTCTTCATCGAGATTTTAGCGACTCCCGGCCACCGCAAGAGCAAGGACGCGGGCTGATTTTCTCACAGCTCGCCTTCGATCAAGTCGTCCAGCGTCTGGCGCTTGCGGACGACCGTGGCGGTCGCGCCTTCGACGAGGATCTCCGCAGGCAGCGGGCGTGAGTTGTAGTTAGAGGCCATCACGAAGCCGTAGGCGCCGGCTGACATCAGCGCGACGCAGTCGCCGGGATTGAAATCCGGGAGCTCGCGGTCCTGGCAGAAAAAGTCGCCGCTCTCACAGATCGGGCCGACGACATCCACTTTGAAGCGCTCGCTGCTAGCGGGTTCTACCAGCGGCGCGATTTCATGATGGCCTTCGTAAAGCGCCGGGCGGATGAGGTCGTTCATGCCGGCATCGACGATTTTGAAGGTCTTGGCGGAGCCCTTTTTCTCGTAGAGGCACTTGGTGAGCAGCACGCCGGCGTTGCCGACGATGTAGCGGCCGGGCTCCAACAGGATTTTCAAACCGAGGTCTTTCAGGCGCGGGACGAGCTCCTTGCCATAGCGCTCGATGGTGAGCGGGCGCTCGGCCTCGGGCTGGCTTTCCCACCAATCGACGCTGCCGGATTCGAGGGATTCCTTGTAAATAATGCCGATGCCGCCGCCGATGGACCAGAACTCGATGCCGTGCTTTTCCTTGAGCGAGGTGACCAGCGGGATGACCTTTTCAACCGCTTCGATGAACGGCGCGATGGACGTGAGCTGCGAGCCGATGTGCATTTGCAGGCCGCGCAGCTTGATATTCGGCAGCTCCTTGGACGCGCGATCGTAGAGGTCGGCGATGGCGGTGAAATCCACGCCGAACTTGTTCTCGGACTTGCCGGTCGAGATGTATTTGTGGGTCTTGGCATCGACGTTCGGGTTCACGCGCACCGCGGCCGGGGCGACCATGCCGAGTTCGCCGGCGACTTCGTTCAGATAGCGCAGCTCCTCCTCGCTCTCGACGTTGAACGAGTAGATGCCCTTTTCGAGTGCATAGACGATCTCGTCGCGGGTCTTGCCGACACCGGCGAAAGTGCAGTGCGCCGGATCGCCACCCGCCTTGATCACGCGGAAAAGCTCGCCGCCGGAAACGATGTCGAAGCCCGCGCCGTGGGTGGCTAGCAGGCGGAGGACGGATAGATTGGAATTCGCCTTCACGGCGTAGGCGACCTCGTGATCGACGCCGTTCATCGCGGCGTCGAGGCGCGTGTAGTGATCGATGATCGTGCCCGCGGAATAGACGTAGAGCGGGGTGCCGTGTTCGGCGGCAAGCGTGGAAAGATCGACGTCTTCGCAGAATAGGGAACCGTTTTTGTAGGAGAAACCGTGCATCGCGGAAGGGAATTAGCGGCGAATCCCGCGCGGGTAAAGCGAAGAACATGAATCCGGAAAAGTCTTGCCATCGGCGGAATCCCGGCTATTCCGGCGGCGCACCGTGCTTTTGCCGGTGAGGGGTCGATAAGATTGGCTCCACCCTTTTCCGGTCTTCATCGATGAGAGATTGTTTGAGGTTACTCCAACCGCTCATCGACACCGCCAGCCGCCGATTCCGGACGGGCAGGCAATTTAGACACATGACCCCGACACTATTCGAGGCGTTGCCATTGGCCGCGCCCCTCCAACGCGTTTTGCGCGAACTCAACTATCAAACGCCTTCGCCCGTCCAGGCACAGGCCATCCCGCTGCTGCTGGAAGGCCGCGACCTTCTCGGTTGCGCCCAGACCGGCACCGGCAAAACGGCGAGTTTCGCCTTGCCGATTCTTCATGCGATCCATGAGCGGCCGAAGCAAATCAAGCCGCGCCAATGCCGCACGCTGGTGCTGGCTCCGACTCGCGAGCTTGCCGGCCAGGTTGGCAAAAGCTTCACCACTTACGGCGCCCACGTCCGCTTCAAGCAGACATTGATTTACGGCGGTGTCGGCCAGAATCCGCAAGTCTCCGCGATGCGCGGCGGCGTGGACGTGCTGGTGGCGACTCCCGGCCGCTTGCTCGATCTCATCGAACAACGCGCCGTGGATCTATCCGGCGTTGAGTTTTTCGTGCTCGATGAAGTGGACCGGATGCTCGACATGGGCTTCGCCCGCGACGTTAAGAAAATCGTGGCGCTGCTGCCGTCGAACCGCCAGTCCCTGTTCTTCTCGGCGACGCTCGCCCCGACCATCGTCGAGCTCGCGCAAACAATCCTGCGCAACCCGGCCCGCGTCAGCATCGATCCGGGCACGACGACCGCCGAGCGCATCGAGCATCAAGTCTGCTTCGTGGACCGCGAGAACAAGCGCCCGCTGTTGGAGCAACTCCTTCGTGGCCAGGCCAGTGCCACCAGTGGCAAGCTGACCATCGTCTTCAGCCGCACCAAGCACGGTGCTAACAAGCTCGCGAAAAGCCTTTGCGAAGCCGGCTTCCCGGCGGATGCCATCCACGGTAACAAGTCGCAGGCGCAGCGCGAGAAGGCGCTCGAAAAATTCAAGAAGGGCCTCACGCCCGTGCTCGTCGCCACCGACGTCGCCGCCCGCGGCGTGGATGTGAAAGACGTCGGACTTGTCGTGAATTTCGACCTGCCTAACGAGCCGGAGGCCTATGTCCACCGCATCGGCCGCACCGGTCGTGCCGGTGCCGAGGGCCGTGCGGTTTCGTTCTGCGCCGAAGACGAACGCGAGTTCCTGCGAGAAATTGAAAAAGTCATCAAGATGGCCGTTCCCCGTTGGGATGACCACGCGTGGCACGACGAGTCGTTGGCTGATCGCCATCTCCGGATGAGAACCGGCGGCGGCATGGTCCAAGGTGGCGGAAATCGCGGTGGCAACCGTGGCGGTGGTGGAAACCGTGGCGGCGGCGGAAATCGTGGTGGAGGTGGCATCGACTACAGTAACGCCACACGCGGCAATAACCGTCGTCGCCCGGCGTCCCGCTGAGGCGTAGCGGCGATCACCGGTCGCCGCGAAATGAAGAGCTCACACGGCGACCGGTGATCGCCGCGACCTTCTCAGGCGCGGGCTAGCTTGCTCACGTCCCAAGCCGGTAGTCCGAGCTCGGCGTTGATCTCGTTGAACTCGCCGATCTCCGCTTCGGTGAAGAGCAGACCGCCGGCGGCGTCCGAGCGCTTGCGGGCGTCGGCTTCGATTTGACCGGGAAGCATCGAGCCATCGTTGCCGTGGCCGAGGATGTCGTCGATGACGGCTTTGAGGTTTTCCATCTGGCTGCGGCCGTGAGCGAAGTTTCCGCCGGAGAGCGCGTCGGGATGGACGATCTGGAAGTAGAAGACGGCGGTGTTTTTCTCGCCGGAGGTTTCTAACTTGCGACCGCGGAGGGTCGGGATCGAGCCGCCGATGAGGCCGCCGAAGATTTCATTGAGCAGGCACATGCCGTAGCCTTTGTGGCCGCCGAACGGGAGAAGTGCGGACACTTCGTTAGGATCGGTGGTGGCTTGGCCGTTTTTATCGACGGCGGCACCGGGAGGGAGGGATTTTCCCTCGCGCTTCAGAGCTTGGACGCGGCCCATGGCGACAGTGGCGGTGGCCCAGTCCATGACGATCGGGACGCCGCCGGGTTCACAAGCAGGAATGCCCCAGGAATGCGGATTGGTGCCGAGGGTCGGGAATTTCCCGCCGAAAGGAACGACTTCGGCGAGGGTGGAAGTGCAGTTCGTGTAGGCGTAATAGCCGCGCTCGGCGGCTTCCATCACGTAGCCGCCGCCCCAGAGGTAGTGGAAGGCGTTGTCCACGGCGATCTGGGCGATGCCGTATTGCTCGGCGAGCTCGATGGCGCGGTCGATGGCGCGGTAGGCGACGGACTGGCCTAACTTTTTGTTAGCATTCCAGCGCTCGGAGGCCGGGAAGCGCGATGGGAGAACTTCGATTTCCGCACCGGGGACGCAACCGCCGACCTTGGAACCGAAGAGGTGGTCGAGATGCAGCGCCTTGAGTGCGTGATGGGTGCGGATGCCGTGGCGGGCGGCCTCGGCGGCGAGTTTTGCGCCTTCCTCCGCCTCATCGGCGGTGAAGCCATGCGATTGATAGGCTTTTGAAACTAGTGAGTCGTGGTCTTGGCGCGGGATGACGAGGAAGTCGGACATGGGTGCAGTGGAAAGTCCGGGAATCGTGCCGGAATCAAAAGGCATGTCCAGTCGGACGAAATGCGGATTTCTGTGGGCGGGTGATGGGGTGGAAAAAATTGACCGGCCGGGTGATTAGGGAGGGCACTTGGGGGGGGGGCTGCGTCCTCCGATCACACCGATCGGTCGTTTTGTCGGGGGAAAATCGTTCGGTTACGGCGCGACGAGGTCCGCGGTGTCGTCCGTGAAGTCAGACAGCATCGCGTTGATGGTGATGGTTCGATCCACCGAGAAGGTGATAGGGTCGCAAAGTAGCTCGGTGCCGAAGACGGTTTGGCTCATGAGCGCCACGGTGTAGGTGCCGTTTTTGGTGAATTTGGTATCGAGGTCGTTCACTTCCAGAATCTGGCTAACGGTCCGATCGCGGTCCACCGGGAAGGCTTTGGCGATGACGCCCTGCGCGCCGTTGACCGCGGTGCCCTCGTAGAGCATCAGATAGGTGTCGCTGCGCGGGTAGAGGTCGTTGAGGTTGAGCTGGATCTTCGGGATGTCGAAGCGGAGTTCCTGACCCTCGGTGATGCCGAGGATCTTACCGGAGGCGACGGGCCAGACCTGCACGTGAGTCGAGGCGATCTGGGTCTGGGTGATGGTGCCGTCGGAAAGGGCGTGAATGATGAAGTGTTCTTCACCACTGGCCTTGGTCGGATCGGCCGCCTTGAGCGAGGAGGCTGCGAACTTCAGCACGGTTTTGCCGTTCTCGGAGATATACGCGGAGTCGTGCGGGGTGGTTGCGGCCATTGCGGTGCGGTCGAGCGCAATTTGTCCTTCCGCGTAGGATTGGACGTGATGTTCGAGCAGGACCTTGGTGGCGGCATCCGGCAGACCGATGCCAGTCAACAAGTCGGTCACCTCGATTTCCACGGAAAACGGCTGGTCGACCCGCGTGCGGGTGACAAGGGTGTAGGGATCGAGGGTGGTGATCTTGATGTCCGCTTTCGGCAGATAGGCGCTGATGAGTTTCTGGTCGAGCAGATAGTCCTTCGCCAAGTTTTGCTCGATGGTCCAGAGCTGGAACAAGGCGCCGTTGCTTTCGAGGGTCATGGCGGAGGGGCCCATGCCGCTGCGGACGACGGGCATGTCCCAGACGACGCCGGTTCCCTGCTGGATCTGGCGGATGAAGTTGACGTATGTGCCGGTTTGGGCGGCCGCGTGGGTTGATAGAACAGCCAGTAATAGTCCGAGGAGTTTCATTGGAGGGTGGTTGTTGGGGTTACCGGAGCGAGGCGGACGGAGATCGGCCCCTGACGGTGGGTGGCGATGACGATTTTCTTCTGCGTTGCCCAGTAGGCGACGCGCTCGGGGGGGAGCGCTTCTTTTCCGGCGGCTTGGTCGAAGGAGACGTCGTTGGTGGTGATCCAGGCCCGGTTCCGGGTGAGAAAATCATTCCACGGGAGAAGCGTTCCGACCGGTTTGGCATTCACGCGGCTTTCCATCGCCTGCGGGAGAAAGATCACCGCTCCCTTGGGGATGAGTGTCCAGCTTTTCCCGTCGTTCAGAACCACCGATTGCTTGATGATGGATTGAGCGTCAGGACGGCTGACGGCCGCCTCACCCTGTGCGGGCGTTTGCAAGCGGATCATGGGCGTGCCTTGCTGCAGCTTGGAGAGTTCTTCCGGCGTGATGCGGGGAAGGACCGGCGCCGCGGCGAGGGCACTGCTCGCCAGCGCACCGAGGATGCATGCGGTTTTCATTTTGGGGGGAGTCTTTGGGGACCGTTATTCGAAGGTGACGAGCACGGCGAGATCCTGGAGGTCGAAGCCGTAGTGAGCGGGGTCGGTTTGTCCGAGCTCAATGAGCACGAGGAACTCGCGGTTGCCGATTTTCACCGTCTTGCCATCCATGGCGAGGTAGGGCTTGAGGAAGTCCTCAAGAAGGGATTGCTGGAAGGCTTGGTTGGTGGCTGGAATCGAGTCTCCGTTCTTCAGCATGAGAACATTCGGCGTGCTCTTGGCGGTGGTGTAGAGCGGGAGCCAGGCCTTGTTAAAATAGCCCCGGCCGCCGAAGTTGATGATGTCGCCGGCCTTGACCTTTCTGTCGAGAACGACCTTGGCGGGGTTGAGCTTGGCTTGCGGGCCGGAGAAGATCGTGGCCCATGAGGAGTTGTTTATGCTCCACACGGCTTCGACGGGAAGGTCGTAAGCGTTGTTGGATCTCCGGATTTCGTCGTCACTCGTGACGTTGTCGATCTCGTTACTCGTGGTTCCGGAGCCTTTGGCGGGGTTGCTCGAGTCTACCCCGTCGGTGTTGTTGCCGCCGCCATTGTTGTCCTTGGCTTGCTGGAACGAGGCTCCTAACACGCGAACCCGCATGGTGAGGTCATTCTTCGGCTTGAGGATGTTGGGTGAGACGACTTCTAGGACCTCGGTAATACCGGTCTTGTAGTGGATTTGCCAGTCGAGTTGAGAGAAACTGCCGACGCGGACCAAAGTGCGGTCGATGTCGAGCTTTCCGGTTGGGATCGTTTCTGCGGCGGAGACGGACTGGAGTGAGCAAAGGCATGCAAGCAAGCCGATAGCCAAGCGTCCGCCAAGGGGCGTGTGGTGGTATTTCATATTGTTGGGGGGGGTCCTCTTACGAGTCGTCGCAGCGATAGAATACCCGCCCCGGACAAAATTCAAGAAATTGGATATAAGTTATGCGATCGCGTAGGGTGAGCGAGAATCGCCCATGGGCTCGTTGGTTTTGTAACTACCTTGAAACGAGCACTTTGAAGCTGAAATGAAAAGTCCCCATCCCGCGTCGTGACGGCGGAATGGGGAGATGGAGATATTCAACCAATACTAACAAAAATGAAATTAGCGGTCGAGAATCGAGTTCCAATGTTCGAGATTGTCTTTCTGCGACTCGAACAAAGCGGTGGTGTCCTCGTGGATGGTGACGGAGTTGATCTTGTCGCCCTTGACGATCTTGTTCACCACGTCCTGGCCGGTGATGACCTCGCCGAAGACGGCGTGTTTGCCGTCAAGGTGTGGG
This sequence comes from Akkermansia muciniphila, assembly GCA_945901795.1. Lineage (GTDB taxonomy): Bacteria > Verrucomicrobiota > Verrucomicrobiia > Verrucomicrobiales > Akkermansiaceae > Luteolibacter > Luteolibacter muciniphilus_B. The sequence continues at coordinate 37,183 of CAMDLP010000010.1, forward strand.
GTCGGGAGGTGGGTGATGAAGAACTGGCTGCCGTTGGTGTTAGGTCCGGCGTTGGCCATGGAGAAGATGCCCGCCTTGTCGTGCTTGAGCGAGCGGTCGATCTCGTCGGCGAACTTGTAGCCGGGGCCGCCGGAGCCGGAGCCGGTCGGGTCGCCGCCTTGGACCATGAAATTGGCGATCACGCGGTGGAAGGCGACGCCGTCGTAGTAACCGCGCTTGGCGAGGTTGAGGAAATTGGAGCAGGTGACCGGGACTTGCGAGGCGAAGAGCCGGGCGTTGATGTCGCCGGCGGAGGTGTGGATGGTGATTTTGATGTCAGACATGGCCGGGAGGAAACACCGGATTCGGCCATCTGGCAACTCATGCGTTCGCCAATACCCACGCGTATTCCCCGGCGATTTGTTCCTCGACCGGACGCTGCAAGTCATCCGGCAGCACGCCCCAAGTGTAGGTTTCGATCTCGTAATGCGGGCAGGCGGCGGGGTGGGATTTACGCCAGCGGAGCACCTCGGCCGTCTGGTCGCGGGTCGAGCGCAAGGGCGCGGCGGGCTCGGCATCGAGCGGGATGTGGAAATGGACCCGCATTTCCTCGAACGCCGCCGGATCAACCTCTCCGGTCGCGACCGCCGCGAAAAAGGCCGGCAGATCGATGAAGCGCCAGACCGGTCCATCAGGATGCAGGAGAAGAACTTGGTGGAAATAGACCGGCTCGTCGAAGGGGCGGATCGCCCGCAACGCCGCCGGGTCGCGCGGATCGAGCGCGAGCGCGCTGGACAGGTGGATCTTGGAAATCCGGATGCCGGCGGCGGTCAACGCGTCGAGTGATGCGCGGGCGGCGTCATATTCCAGCGCGAAGTGGCAGGCGTCGTAGTTCACACCGATGCGGCGGCGAATGATTTGCGGGTCCGGTGTCGCCGCGTGCAGGCGCTTAAAAAACGCCAGCGTCTCCGCCGTGTTTTCGAAATGCCCGAGCGGCTCCGGTTCGAGGCCGAGGTGGAAATCGTGACCGGTCTCCGCAGCCAGCGTTTCCAGCCAGCCCGCCAGTTCGATCAAATGTTGGAGAATCACCGCTTCATCCGCGGTGAAGGTTTTGTGAGATCCCGGCAAGGTGGAAACCGACGCTCCCGTGCCGGGGCGGGCGATCGCCGCCAAGATCCGGAACAGATCCTTGGTGTAATCGACCCGCGCCCGCTCCGTCCAATCCGGTTTGAAGACCTGCTCCTTCACCCGCGTGCCGTGGAAACTGCCGTAAGGAAAGCCGTTGATCGTGAAAACATAGGTGTTCGTTTCCGCCAGCCAGTCCTTGAACTCCGCCAGATTTCCGCCCGCCAAAAGCTCTCGCGCCGCCACCGCCGAGAGCCGCAGCCCGATGGCGAACGCCTCCTCGGCCCCTAACGAGCCAGCCGCCCGCAGCCGGTCGCGCACCGCCAGGACATGGGTGCCCAGCGCCGCGAAGGTCTCCGCCCAGGTTTCCGCCGGGTGGATGTTCGTGCAGTAGGAGAGGTGGGATTGGTGGAATTTCATTCGGGAGGGTTGGTGCCGGAGTGCGGGTTCCTTTCGGACTGCGGGGACATGTCCCCGCTTTCCGAAGGTTTCTCATCTGGCGCGCTCATCACACGAACTTTGATGACTGGCTGAGGAACCGCCGCGGGTTTCGGTAGATGATCTGCTCGATCTGCTCCGCGGTGTGCTTGCGGCGTTTCATTTCCAGCGCGCACTTGGGCACGGCGAGGGGGTCGGAGTGGCCCCAGTCGCAGGCGGAGTTCATCCACAGCCGCTCGGTGCCGTAGATTTCGAGCATGTCGATGGCGCGGTTCGGCGTGCACTTGCTTTCCGGATAGAGCGTCATGCCGGCCCAGTAGCCGGCGTCGAGCACGTGGGAAATCGTGTGCTCCTCGACGTGGTCGATGATGACTTTCCCGCGGTCGAGTTTGGAAAACGAGGCGAGCGAGTCGAGGATCAGTCGGGTGCCCTTGAGCTTGTCCTCAAGATGCGGCGTGTGGATCAGGATCGGTAAATCACGGTCGAGCGCGAGCTGCACGTGCTCTTCGAAAATCGCCAGCTCGTTGCGGGTGTTCTTGTTCAGCCCGATTTCCCCGATGCCTAACACCGTCGGGCAATCGAGGAACTGCGGGATCAGGCTCATCACCTCGCGGGCGAATCCCGGATCGTCGGCTTCCTTCGGGTTGATGCAGAGCCACGAGTAATGCTTGATGCCGTATTTCGCCGCGCGCTTCGGCTCGTACTCGGTGAGCTGGCGGAAATAGTCGTGAAAGCCATCGGCGGACGAGCGGTCGAAGCCGGCCCAGAAGGCGGGTTCGCAAATCGCCTCGCAGCCGGCGAGCGCGAGTTTCTCGTAGTCGTCGGTGGTCCGGCTGACCATGTGGGCGTGGGGCTCGATGTATTTCACAGGGATGGCGGCGCTCCGGTGGCGCCTTGGAAGGGCGCGGTTTGGGGGAGATCGGTGGTGTGGTCCGAGAAGGATTCCAAGACCGCTTTCGCGCGGTCGGGGCGCTCGGAGGCTAGGATTGGCAGCGCGGTTTTCAAGGCGGCGAGGCGGTAGTCGTCCTCGCCCGGATGGCGGTCGATCCGGTCGAGAAACGCGGCGAGGTTGATGAGCATGTGACGCGCATCGATGAATTGGAGGTCGAGGAGTTCCTGCTTGCTCGGCATGCGCGGACTTTATGAGGGGATTTTCAAATTCCCATCCCGAAAAGCAGGGGATTTGATCACGGCTTGCTAGCCGGACTGGGATCGTGTGTGCTGCCGCCGTGTTTGCGACATACGTGCATGATTTGAATCCGGTGGCGCTGCCGATTTACGGCGGGCTGGCGCTGAGGTGGTATGGGCTGGCCTATCTGGCGGGTTTCGTCGCGGGTTTCCTGTTGCTGCGGAACCTGGCGCAGCGCGGATTGTGGGTGATGAAACCGGAAAAAGTCGGCGACTTCATCGCGGCCTGCGCGTTATTCGGCGTGTTCCTGGGCGGGCGGCTGGGGTATATCTTTTTCTATCAAATCCCGAAGGCCGGGTGGGAAGGTCTGGCGCACGACCCGCTGCTGGTTTTGCGCGTGTGGGAAGGCGGGATGGCCAGTCACGGCGGGATTCTCGGGCTGGCGGTCTTTACCTGGGTTTATGCGAAGAAGCATAAAGTCTCATGGGCTGGCTTGGCGGACGGCTTGTGCGTGGTCGGGCCGGTCGGGCTGTTCTTCGGGCGGGTGGCGAATTTCATCAACGGCGAGCTCTACGGCCGGGTCGCGAACGGCGTGCCGTGGGCGGTCAAGTTTCCGCAGTCGCTGGCTCAGGAGTCGGATGAAACGCAGGCGATCGCGTGGCAGGCCTGCACCCGCATGGACCCCTCGCTGGCGGATGCGAAAACGCTCGATCCGCTGATCGCCGCCGCCCGCGAAAACCCGCAGATCTCAAACATCCTCGGGCAATACCTCCAGCCGCGGCATCCGTCGCAGATTTACGAGGCCTTGCTGGAAGGCGCGCTGCTTTTCGCGATTCTGTGGATCGCGCGCTTGCGATTTTCCAAAGCTCCGGCGGGCCTGATCACCGGCTTGTTTTTTGCGCTCTACGCGGTTTTCCGGATTCTCGGCGAGCAATTCCGCGAGCCGGACGCCGCGATGGTCGGCTTTCTCACCAAGGGGCAGTTCTTCTCGTTCTTCATGTTCCTCTTCGCGGCGCTGTTCTTCGGCTATGCGTGGAGGGCGAGGAGAGTTGAGTGACTATCATAGTGGCTGGCGCGTCTCGCGCCGGACCGTTGCGGAGGCGTCTCGCCCCGCGCAGCTCCCATCCGGGCGAGACGCCCGGACAACGGACTGGAGCGAGACGCTCCAGCTACTATCACCACCTACTGAAACATTTCCTGCGCGGTGTAGGCCATGCCGATCGCCGCCGCCGCATCGCCGCCGACCGCCCATTCGAACTGGGTCGTGATGACGTTCGGGTCGAGCGGGCTGTGGCGGTAAACCGGCCAAGCGCGGTCGGCGAAACCTTCCTCGATCCACGCCAAGTATTGGTCGCGGAACGAGGCTTCCGCCAAGCCGCCGCCGATGACGACTAGGCCGGGATCGAGCGTGCGGACCATGTCGGCGATGGCGTAGCCGAGGATGAATCCCTGTTGTTTGAAAATTTGCACCGCGAGCGGGTCCCCATTTTCGGCGAAATCGCGGAGCTTGAAGGCCTTTTCCTCCACCGGCGCGGTGTCTTGATTGAGCGCGTGGTCGGCCCATTCCGGCTTGGCCAGTTCGAGCCGCAGGCGGCGGCGGAGCGCGACGAGTGAGACCCATGCTTCGGCACAGCCTTTGAGGCCGCAGGAGCAAATTGGCAGTTCGCCATCGTCCTCGCGGAACGGCACGCTGATGTGGCCGACTTCCAGCGCGAGGCCGTTCGTGCCCTCGTAGCAGCGGCCGCCGGGGAGCACGAAGCCGCCACCCAGGCCGGTGCCCGGAGCGACCAATAACAGACTGCCTAGGTGCTTGCGGCGGAGCGCGTATTCGCCGATCGCGGCGGCGTTGCAGTCGTTGGTCATGTGGACCGGCACGCCGCTGCGGGCGGAAAATTTCCCCTGGATGTCGGTGCCGACCCAGTCTTCACCGAGATTCGCGCGGCCCCAGATGACGCCATCGCTGCTAGGCGCGGGCACGTCCAAGCCGATGCCGGCGATGGCGCCGCGGTCGATGCCGGCTCCGGCGGCGAGTTGGTCGAGCGCGCTATCGAGTTGGCCGAAAGTCGCTTCGTAGCCGTTTTTGACCAAGCTGCGGACCTCGACCAGCGGCCCGGTTTGCTCGGTGTGATGATTGACCAGAACGGCCTTGACCGTGGTGCCGCCGATGTCGAGGCCAGCGTAATAGGAGGATTCGTTTGCCATGCGAGTAAGCTGTTTTCCGGGCGGCGGAGTGTCAAGGACTTGGGGGGCGCGCGGTTTCGACTTTTTCGCCATTCCCGCAAATTGAATTCGCAGTCTTCGTTCTTTCCCTCCGGTCCGGGCTTGGATAGATTCCGGGCATGACTGCTTTGTCAGATCATTTGTTCTGGGATGTGGACAGGTCATGCGTCGATCCGGTAGGCCACGCGGCGTGGCTCGCGAAACGCGTGCTGGAGCACGGCCGGTGGAGTGACTGGCAAATTCTCATCGCTCATTATGGGAAACCGGAACTTGCCGGTCTTGTCACCGGCCTTCGCAGTTTGGAGCCGCGTGCGTTTGCCTTTTGTTGCGCTTGGTTTCAACTTCCGCCCTCTTCTTTCCGATGCTCCGCTTCGATGCCATCCCGGAACCCGTGAGCACGCTGCTCGCCCGTCTGGCTGCTGATGAGGGCTTGCGGGATTTCGCGCGGGGCGGGGGCACTTCGCTGGCGCTGCGCTTTGGACACCGCTGGTCGGTGGATTTGGACTTTTTCACGATCCAGGAATTTTCGCCTGAAGAGCTGTTTCAACGGCGGGAGCTGGTCAAGGCGAGAGCGCGTGAAGCGGTCGCCGGGCTTTGAACCAGGCGATGCGCGCGGGCGAAATTTCACGCCCGCCTTGCCATGGGGGGCGGGAGGCGTATGTTCGCCGCTGAGTCTGACATGACGCCGTTTTTGAGGAAAATTCTGGGGATGAACTGGGTGCTCGTACTGGTGATGTACGGGCTTCTTATTTTCGGCGTGTTCATGATCGAGAGTGCCGCGCGGCACGTGTCGATGACCAGGGAGAATCTCGCGCAGTTCGGCAGCGCGGGTGTTTATTTCGCCTCGAAGCAGAAGACGTTCATCCTGATCGGGAGCATCGTTTATTTCGTCGCGGCGTTCATCGACTACCGCTGGATCCGCTGGTTAGGGATTCCGTTTTACGTGGTGAGCATGGGGCTGATGATCGTGGCGATGCAGCAGGATGACTCGGTGCACCAGTTGAAGATCGGTGGACTTTCCTTCCAGCCCGCGCAGCTTGGGATCACCTCGGGGATTCTGCTGATCGCTTGGCTGGTGCAGGATTTGCCGAAAATCCACCGCTGGTTTGGCGCGCCGTTCATCCGCATCGGGATCATCGGGTTGGTGGCAGTGGTGCCGTTTTTGATGGTGATGAAAATGGGGGATATGGGTTCGGCGCTGGTCTGGATCCCGGTGGCGATCGTGGCGCTGCTGATCGGCGGCATTCCATTCCGTTATCTAACGTGCATGGCTTTTCTCGGCGCGGGGATCATTCCGCTGCTGTATTTCGTCGCCCTTCCCTTGGTTTCCAAACGCGGCCCGGAGCGGATTGACGTCTGGCTGCGCATGATGCAGGGCCGCGAGGTGGACATCAACGGCGACGCCTACGCGCCTCACAACGTCTCAATGGCCATCGGCAAGGCGAGCTGGAAGGGGGTTGGCTACAAGGCGACCGCGGAGCAGGGATCGCTGCACGCCAAGGGCTTCATCCCGCGGGAGACCGCCCACAACGATTACATCTTCGGCGTCATTGGTGAGGAGCTCGGATTTCGCGGCAGTTTGCTGCTGCTCACGGCCTTCGCGCTGCTTCTCGTGCAAGGGCTTTTCATCGCGTTTTACAGCCGTGACGTGTCCGGGCGATTGCTGGTGTGCCTAGTCGTGGCGTTGTTTTTCGCGCACGTTTTCGAGAGCATCGGGATGTGCGTGCTGATCATGCCGATCACCGGGATTCCGCTGCCGCTGGTAAGTTACTCGGGCACCTTCGTGGTGATCTGCATGTTCCTGCTAGGTTTGGTGCAGAGCGTTTGGATTCACCGGCACCGGAGGCCGCAGCTTCAAACCGAACAGGCTAACGCGTGATGCCATCAGGCACCGCGTCTGAGCAAACGGCTGGCTCCGGCAAACAGAACCAGCGTGACGAGCGCGAACGCGGGGACCTGCCAGAAAAACGCCGCGCGCAACGCCGCGCCCGGCGGATGATCCGGGAAATGCGCCAGCAGCCGCGAGAAACCCAGGCTGAAGAGCCCGTAGCCGAGGTTGAATGCCAGACCTTTGACCGAGAGCACGGTGGCGCGTCTGGCGGAATCCGCCAGGCCATGCAGCGCCCGGCTGACCGTGAAACCGAGGTAACCGAGCGTGGTCATCAGCAGCATCGCGGGCAGCAATCCGAAATGCGGCCAGGCGGGAACGAGCGCGGTTAGTCCGATCAGGGAGATCCCTGCTGCGATCCCGAGATTGGTCAGCGTGCCGAAGCGGTTGTTGAGATTTTTCGCGATGCCCGGCACGAACCAGCCGAGCACGCCGATCGCCGCGCCGATGAAGCCGAAGCTCCATTCCGGCAGCTCGATGAGCCGGTAGTAACTGCTGGTTAGAGTGGCGAAATTCCTGACGATCGAATCGATCACGAGTCCGCTGACCACCACGACCAAAGTCCGCGGGTTGGTGAAAACCCAGCGCGCGGTCTCCACCGTCAACTTCCAAGCGTTCTGGCAGGAATTTTCGACGCCCGTGACGCAGGCATTCTTGCCTGTTCTTCCCGCCGCGCCCGGCGGCTCGACCATCCGCAGGGTGATCCACAAGCAGACGAGCGCCTGGCACAGCACGACCGCGACGGGCAGGCGGTGGGCGACCTCGTGCGAGAGTTGGAAGCCCGCGGGCAGCAAGCGGTTCAGCGGCTCCGGGTCATAGATCAAGCCGCCGAGCACCATCGCGACGACGAAGCCAACCGAGCGCCAGCGCATGGTGGTGGCGAGCAGCCTGTCCCACGAGTCCGCCCGCCCGCTTTCCGGCAGGGAATCGTAGGCCAGCGCCTCATCCGCGCCGCTGACGCAGGCTTCGGATAGACCGGAAAGCACCCGGTTCAAGACGCACAAGGCGATCAAAACCACCCCGCCGTCGCGAGGGGCGAGCAGCAGACAGAGCATTTCCAACACCATCAGCCCCGCCGCGGTGACGAGCAGTTTCTTCCGCCCGAGCGTGTCGGCGAGCGCCCCCGAGGGGACTTCGAACAGCAGGATCGTCGTCGCCCAGATCAGGTTGAGTAGGACGAATTGGTCGAGCGTCAACCCGAGGTCGAGAAACAGGATCGCCAGCACCGGATAGTAGGCGCGGGCGTTGTAAAACACCGTGAAGATCGTGAAGCGCCGGGAATTTCCAGATAGATCGGCGGCGGGCATGCGAGGGATTTACCAGACGCGGCCCGCCCCCGGAAGTGAAACCCGGAAAGCGTTTTGCCGGCTGGAAAGTGTCCCGGCTGCCTCAGCCGGGAGCGGACTCTCGGAATCCGACCGGGACAGGGTCCGTGGATTTTCTCCGGACACCCGGGAGACGGTGCTTGGCGGCGTTGTAGTCTTCAGAGTCGAGTGAGTGGCGAATCACCTTGCCTGCCACCTTGGCGGAGGCTTAGTAATTGCCACCCCGATGACGGACGAGACACGGAACCTTGGACTTACTGAATTGTGCCTTTTGTTGCATGGCGTGGCAGCTTGTTGCAGCGAAGGGATGCATTTTCGGTATGCATTTGGCAGCGTGAATCGCCGCAATCCCATATGGGGCCTGTAGCTCAGCGGTTAGAGCAGGGGACTCATAATCCCTTGGTCCAGGGTTCAAATCCCTGCGGGCCCACCTTGCAATCAATGGCTTATGGAGATTTTTAACGACGCGCTTTCCGTGCTAGGGCAATTGTAGGCCATTATTTGAGCCCCTTTCACATGAAAAGTTACGGATTTGAGTCCCATGCTCTAGCAGCTTCGTTGGGGCCGATCCTCAAGCCGTCCGATCAACTCCAGCCCCGGGAATGCCCGGAAATGCATGGAGCCTCCTTACCACGCCACCTGCGATCCCAAGGCTGCGATGAGTCACCGCCTACCTAGTAATATCGGCGCTCGACGACATGGCAGCATGTGGTAGAACGCCGATATTACAACTTATCGTAGTTCGCCGACTTGGCTATTGTTGCCGCATGGAAGTTCAAAGTGTCCGCGAGTTGGCCGCCGTGATTCGCAGTTTCCCCCGGGAAAAAGGATGGAGCCGATGGCGTGCGGATGGGCACGCGCGAACGAGATGGTAAGCGCCTCGGATTCTCTTATGAACCCACCTGGCTGGAATCGCCGCGCCGGCATCGTCATCCTGTTCCAAATCGCCGCAGTGGATGTGATTATGGACCGGCGTCTGAGCCGGGCCTTCCTTGCGTTCATCACGCAGTGATACCAATGTGTCGCCTCCTGCAATTATGATTTTGCCGGGAATGCGCTTTTCCTCTCGTCAGCGGCGATTGTGACCGATAAGTTCGGGGCGGAAAATAAATGAAAGAGGCGATGAATTGGCACGCCCTTTGCTTTTATCCTATCACCAATCCTGCCGAACTATGAAAAAAATCGAAGCGATCATCAAACCATTCAAGCTTGAAGAAGTTAAAGAGGCCCTCGCTGAGGTGGGTGTGCAAGGTATGACAGTGACCGAAGTCAAAGGCTTCGGTCGTCAAAAGGGCCATACTGAGATTTACCGGGGTTCCGAGTACACCGTGGATTTCCTGCCGAAAGTCAAAATCGAGATCGTGGTGGACGACTCGCAGGCGGACGGCGTGGCCGCAGCCATCGTGAAAAGCGCGAACACCGGTAAGATTGGTGACGGCAAGGTGTTCATTTCCAACGTCGAAGAGGCGATCCGCATCCGCACGGGCGAAACCGGCACTTCGGCCGTGGCGGTCAATTGATCGCAGACGGTTTTCAAACTCTACGACCAATGGTTTTCCACAGGGAGACCATTGGTTTTTTTGTCATTGCGAGTTGGCGGAGGGAATCATTTTTAACGGCATGCCGAATTGGGAAAACACGGTGGGGCGGGTGAGAGTGTGTGGGACGATTGAAGGCGTTTCGTTCCTGCTGCTGATGGGCGTGGCGATGCCGCTGAAGTATTTCGCAGACATGCCGACTGCGGTGAAATGGCCCGGATGGATTCACGGAATCCTGTTCATCGTTTATTGCCTGACGATTCTGATGGCCTTGGTGAACGGGCGGCTGTCGTTTGGAAAATCGGTGCTGGCCTTCGTGGCCGCGCTGCTGCCGTTCGGGCCGTTGCTGATCGACCGGATTCTCGCCAAGGACGAGGCGAGGGAAGTCTCGGACCGCGGAATTTCCTAGCGACCGGAGGTTTTCCAATCCCGGAAGGCGGCTCCGAGAAAGTGAAGGACATCGCTTGGAGTCAGCGATTCCTCGGAGAGGTTTTCCTGATTCAATGCGACTTCGGCAGCGCGCCCGCAAAGCCAGGCACCGAGCGCGGCGGCGTCCACGGTCGAGTCGCCGATGGCGAGGCGGGCACCGATGACACCCGCCAGCAAGTCGCCTTGTCCCCCGGTCGCCATGCCGGGTGTGCCGGTGGAATTGCACCAGAGCGGCTGGCCCTGGCGGGTGACGATGGTGCGGCAGCCTTTCAATAAAAGGGTGGCGGGGACGCGGTCGGCAAATCGCCGCGCCGCTTCTTCCCGTGGCAAATCGCGGAGATCCGGGGCCAGTCTCGCGAATTCTCCCGGATGCGGAGTGATAAGGTGGTTTTCCCTGAAAATTTCCACTTTGCAGGATTTGGCGATCAGGTTGAGGGCGTCCGCGTCGAGGACGGCTGGGGCAGGGGAGTTTGAAATCAAACTCAGCAGGCCCTCGTGCATGGTTTCGGGCATTTCGCCGAGACCGCAACCGACGACGAGCGAGTCACTGCGGCAATCCAAGAGTTCCCGTGGATCGTGAAATCCACGGATGATAATTTCAGGCGGGCATTTGGCGGCGATCGTTTCCCTAGCGGAAGTGGGAACGAAAAGCGTGACCAGCCCGCCACCGCCGCGGAGAGCTCCGGTGGCGGCAAGGACAGCGGCTCCGGTGTAGGATTCGGAACCCGCCAGGATCGACACTCGCCCGGCCATGCCTTTGTGGAAATCGAACGGCCGCGGTGCCTTGCCGCAATCGAGCGTTTGTGGGGAAATGAGCTCGATTTCGCCCGGCCGGGTGGCGGTGAGCGGCTCGACAGGGACGAATGCCAGCGCCCCGGTGGCCGCCGCGGCATGGCCGTAGAGCAGTCCTCGCTTGGCGTTGCCGATCATGAAAGTGACATCCGCGATGACGGTGTCTGGAAAAATCCGGCCGGAATCCGGATCGATCCCCGACGGTAAATCGACCGCCGCGACGCGGGCTCCGGCATGTTGCCGGAGCGCTGCCATTTCCCCGACGAGTTGGACGAGTGGCGCGCGCAACGCCCCGCTCGTTCCGCTGCCGAGAAGTCCGTCTAATAGAACCAACGGCGTCTCAAGATCGTGCGAGCCGGGAGCTTGATCCAAAGGAGACGCGACGCCGAGCTCTTGCCATTTTTTTCGGGTGAGGGGAGCGCATTGTTCGAGCGGATAGGCGTTCCGCGTTCGTATTCTCCAGCCAAATTCATCGCGCAGAATCCGAAGCGCCACCAAGGCGTCGCCGGCGTTGTGGCCTTTTCCCAGATAGCCGACCACGGTGCCGGGCTTGGGGAAATAACGGCCGATGGCACGCCCGAGCCGATCACCGGCGAGATCGAGCAGTCGTTCTTCGGTCCAGCCCGCTGCGAGGGCTGCGGCTTCGATGGCCCGGGTTTCAGCAATCGTGATTGCGGCCATGGCTGAGTTTACACCGCTTCGCCGGCGGTGCATTCAAAATTCAGTAACCGCGGCGATAGCGCTGGATACCATCCGCGATTCCCTGGGCGATCGATTCGCGGAACCAGCCGGATTTCATGCGGTCACGCTCCTCGGCGTTGCTGACGAAGCCGCCCTCGACGAGGATGGAAGGCAGCGTCGTGTTGCGGATTACATAGAAACGCGCGTATTTCGCGCTGCGATCCACGGTCCGGGTGCGCCGGATCAGGCTGCTTTGGACGAGTTGGGCAAGGCGTTTGCCTTCCTCGGTGGAGTAGAAGGTTTCCAGCCCGCTGACTTGTTGCTTCCAAGTGTAGTTGTAGTGGATGCTCACGAAGATCGCGTTCTTGTAGCGGTTTGCCGTGCTCACGCGCTGGGGGAGCGAGATGAAATAATCGCTGCGGCGGGTCATCACCGTCTGGTAGCCCAGACTTTTCAGTTTGGTTTCAAGCCGGGCGGCCGTGTCGAGGGCGAGGTGTTTTTCGTAAACGCGGCCCCATTGGCCGCCATTGTCGTGACCGCCGTGCCCCGCGTCGATCACCACCGTGCGGAAATTTGCGGCGTTCGCCACGCTGCCGAGGGTGCACAAAGCGGTCAGCGCCAGGAATTGAAAGATGGTTCTCATGGATTGAGAGGTTAACTTCGTAAAACAAGTAGGATATGTTGATATTTTTTGAAAATTGTAAAGTCAATTTCTGGGGCTTTGCGAAATTAAGTAGAACCGGGGGTAATTAGTATCCGACCGCCGGGCGATCCGAGGCCTTGCGAACTTTGGCCTTGGCTTCCGCAGCGGCTTTTTGGTCGTAGGGAATGCTGTTGGCGACGCGCACGGTCCCATCCGCAAAGGTCAGCAATTGCGGGTCTCCCTGACTACCGCGCCGATGGATCTGGCGCTCCACCACCTTGCCGTCGGTGTCGATCTGGTAGTGGACCCACATCGTCGGAGTCGCGAGGAACATCACGTGCAGGCGCTGTTGGCGGTCCACCGTGGCAAGGGGTTTGCGGAGCATGAGGACGTCACCGAGAAGGAAAGTCCTGACATTCTGGCCGGTCCGGCCATCGATGATTTGGGCGTAGATCTGGGATTTTTCGTCACCGCTGAAATTGAGGAGGCGGAATTCCCGGGTCAGGCCGGAACTGCCGGGAATCCCGACCTTTTGGGACCAATAAGGCACCCCGGGACTCTGGTTGAACAAGACCCGGCCGGTGGACGAGCCATCGACCGTGCTGCCGGGCATGTGGACCAGCGCCCCGACCGAGAAATTCCCGGGCTCGCTCAGTTGGAAATGTTGGGCCAGATCGACCTCGCGTGCCAGGGATTCTCCCGCACGGATCGTCATCCTTCCAAACAAGGTGCGGCCCTTCGGCGTGACGGATTCTCCATGGCTGTCCTTCAGGTTGAAATCGAGCCATTGCGTGCGCCCGTCACTGGCGAACGTGAGCTCCCGGCCCGCATGATTGGTCACGGTGACGATGGCGATGACCGGTTCGCCCGCCAGATATTGCTTTTTAGAGAGCTTGAGGGATGCCGAGAGCTGGGCGTTGGCCAAGCCCGCGAAGGCGATGAACAGGATCAATAAACTCCGGATGATAATCACGCCGCACCAGTAGCGCACCCGTGTGGAGGCGTCAACCTAACGAAACTATCCGCTGGGATTTCCAGAGATTCCGCGCGATCGGATCACCGGGATTCTCAGACTTCCCCGTCCGGGTAAAGCTGGTGGAACTTGATGGCCTCCACCGCGATGGCTGCGGCGGTGCCGAAAATCGTTTCCTCCGTCGCCGTCCGCGGCACTTGCGCGGCCGGGCGGGACAAGCCGAGGATGAGCTGGCCGTAGTTCTGCGCTCCGGCGACGTGCTGGAGCAGCTTCAGGGAAATGTGGGCGGCGTCCAGATTCGGGAAAACCAACACGTCCGCCGTCGGCCGCGCTTCCGCGGCGGGAAGCTTCGTTTCCGCGGCTTCGGGGTCGAGCGCGACATCCGCCTGGAGTTCGCCTTCGATGCCGATGTCCAGAAATTGCTTCAACGCCTCACTCCGCGCCAGCGAGGCGGCGGCGGCCATCCGTTGGGCGTCCGGCGTGTTGGCGGAGCCTTTTGTCGAGTGGCTGAGCATCGCCACGAAGGCTTTTCGGCCGAGGAAATGGTGCGCAAGTTTCCCGGTTTCCAAGGCGATCGCCGCAAGTTCGGCGACGTCGGGGTTCGGATTCAGCCCGCAATCCGCGAGAAATAAAATTCCGCTTCCGCCCAAATGTTTGAGATGGTCGCCAGTCAGGATCGTCACGCCGAAGATTTTCGGGACGTTCGGCAGCGGCTTGATCGTGTGCAGCAGCGCGCGGAAATAGGCCGCCGGAAGCGCTTGGTTTCCGGCAACGAGAGCGTCCGCTTGCCCATACTGGACCATCAACGCGCCGAAATAATGCGGGCGGGCGACGATTTCTGCCGGGTCGCCGAGTTGCAGGGTCCGGTAGCGCGCCATGTTTTCCACCCGCTTACAAAACAGTCCGAAGTCCGAAGCCTGCGGCGGGTCGATGATGTGGACGAATTTCAGGGAAACGGAGTGCTGCGCCGCGAGCGCACGGATTCGTTCGCGGTTGCCCAGCAGGATCGGCGCGACCACTTCCTCCGCCACCAGTCGGGCGGCGGCGCGGATGACGCGGATGTCCTCGCCTTCGGTGAAGACCACCCGCTTGGGATGGAGGCGAAGTTGGTCGAGGAGGTAACGGGTGACGCTATTGCCCGTGGCGGGCTCTGGGGAAATGTCGGACATGGAAACTCTGGCGCTTGCAGCGTGCCCGGACTCTAGTATGGCTTCTCTCGTCGCTTCAATCCGATTCATCCCGAAATACGCAAGTGCCCGCCGACTATCACACCCACACGCCGCTTTGCCGCCATGCCGAGGGCGAACCGGAAGCCTTCATCGAGGCTGCGGTGAAAGCTGGACTCCGCGAATACGGGATTTCCGATCACGCTCCGCAAATCCCCGAACCTTTCGATGATTGGCGGATGTCCGAGGCGGAACTTCCCGAATATTTCCGCTGGATCGAGCGCGCCCGGGCCCAAGCCGCAGGCCGGATTCCCGTCCGCGCCGGCTTGGAATGCGACTGGCTCGCTGGCTGCGAGCCGTGGATCGCCGAGCTCGCTTCCCGCTACGACTGGGACTATCTGATTGGTGCCGTCCACTATCTCGGCGACTGGGATTTCGACAACCCGAAATGGCTCGGCCGCTGGGCCGCGAGCGACGTGGACGCCGTCTGGACGCATTATTGGGAAACCTATGCGAAAATGGCGGACAGCGGCATCTTCGACATCCTCGCCCACCCGGATCTGGTCAAAAAATTCTCCCACGTCCCTGCCGGCGATCTCGACCGATTTTACGAGCCGGTCATCGACGCCATCGCAGCGGCCGGCAGCGTCATCGAAATCAACACCGCCGGCTGGCACAAACCGTGTGCCGAAGCCTATCCGACGCCGCGCTTCCTCGAACTCGCGTGCTCCGCTGGCATCGGCCTGGTGATTTCCTCGGACGCGCACGCGCCAAGTGAAGTGGCGCGGGATTTCCCGAAAGCGATCGCCATCGCCAAGGCAGCGGGCTACCGCGAGACCGTGCTTTTCGAAAAGCGCCAGCGCCGCACCGAGCCTCTGATCTAGCAAGTTGATCCCTGCGCCGCGATGTCATGAGCAAAGGCCGGGTGCAATCCACCAGCTCGCGCGACGCAGGGAACTTTCGCGGGGGGGGGGCGAAATTATTTCTCGTCCTTGCGCTCTTCCTCCTCGCGCAGGGATTCTAGCGGAGTAGCGGCGTCGTGGACCGTGGCGGCGTCGTTATCGCCCTGGCTGCTGCGGCGGAAGGCGCTCATTTTCCGGCTGAGCGCGCCTTTGGACGAGGTGTAGGAATGCTCGTTCATCGCGAAGTTCGTGGTGTTGTTCGCATGGATGCTCATCCGTCCCGCTGTGGCGATGGCGTCCTGGTTGGCTCCTAGGAAAAGGAACTGCCATTGGTATTTTTCGGACTGATGGCGGATCCGTTTCGCCACGGCCTCCCACGTGTAGCGCGTCGAGGCATTCTCCTCGCCGTCGGTTAAAACCGCGATGATCACCTGGTGAGGACGATCTTTTTCCGGCGTCGCCGCGAGCTTGCTGCCGAGGTCGTCGATGGTCCGGCCGATGGCGTCCAGCAGCGCCGTGCTGCCGCGCGGGACGAAGGTGGAGGTGTCGAGCTCCACGACCTCCGCGATCGGCACCGAGTGGAACGGCAGCTCGTATTGGTCGTCGAACAGCACGAGCGTGAAGCGCGCGTGGCCGGGGACTTGTTGCTGCTCGCGGAGCAGGCGGTTGAAGCCGCTGATGGCGGGCTCGACCATCGTTTGCATGGAGCCGGAGCGGTCGAGGACGAAGACGATTTCAGTATGGGCGTTGTTCATAACGCCGTTATTCAACCACAGGGGGTGGGACAAATAGCGGGGCTCCCTCGAAAAAAGTTGAGAAATTTTTCGAGCGCCGTTTTTCAGCCCTGTCACACCGGCGGAAAACCCAGCGCTTCGAGCTCTGAACCAGCCCGGATTCCCCCTTCACGCTGGACTTGCGGATGATCCCGTAGAGCCCGTGGAGGTCGTCTGCGGGCGATTCCTTGATCCATGGCCGACAGCTTCAGCCCCCAAACCACATCGCCGCCTGTCCTCGGGGCGGGCGGTCCGGTGTGGGATGAAATGAGCGATCCGCGCGGCCAGATCCGCCCGCATTGGTTCAGCATGGGGCAGAAAATCCAGCTCTGGAGCACCGAGGAGCGCGGCTCCATCGCCGCCGCCGCCGCCCGGATGATTGCGGATCTGGGACGACTTTCCTGGATGTTTCCAGTTATTTGCCGCCGGGAGCGGATGGCTTGGAGGGTTACAATGACTCGTCGATCCGACTAACAATACGCTGGCCGACGAGAGCTACGTGAAGATTTCCGTGGGCCGCGACTACGAGGACGTGGCCCCGGTGCGCGGGAGCTACAACGGCACCGGCCACTGCCGGATGGAAGTCTTGGTGGAGGTGGAGAAAATCTAATCAGAACGGCTTGGCGAGGCCGAGCCACGCGGCGGTGACCGCGGCGGCGATGGAGAGGGCCAGGACGATCGAGATTGGGATGACCTTGCGCTTGGCAAGGACGGGGGCGACGCCGAGGAATAACCACAGACCGAGTTTGATCATCCACCAGGATTGGCCCATCGGCGGCTTCTTGAGCATGGCGAAGCCGACGAGGAGAATTAGGATGAGCGAGATGCCGTGAAGCATGGAGGCTCCCTTTTTCCTCGAACCGCCTAGCAGGGTGGCACCGAGCGAAGTGAAGAGGGCGATGACGCCGGCGAGATGCAGTGTTTTGAGGATAATAGGGTCCATGGGATGATTGAGCTGCCGGAGCTTCTCCGCATCCGGCTCGGGATCAAGCAAGTTCAGACATCCTTATCCCGCTCTCGCGACCCTCGGGGATTTGATGATTCAATGGGAAAATGATTTGGCACATACACGCACAAGCCACCCACAATTAATGTCGCGGCCGCGACATTAATTGTGGCGCGTTGTCACATCGGCTGCGTGTTTCACTTGCTGAATGTGCCAAATCATTTTCCGCCCGGATCAGGATGTCTGAAGTTCGGGCTGCCGCCGTCACTGGAAAACCGCCAGCACGGCCCGGTGGTCCGAGGCTTTGTCCCACTCCGCGTCGTCGATGATTTTCGCGGCCGGGAAATTCACATCCTTGCGAAGCGCGCGCGTCACCATGATGAAGTCGATGCGGGAGTAAAGGTCATGCAGTGCCCAGTGGTGGGTCCAAGCGTCATGGCGCGAGTCCTTGGCCGGGATGGCGGTTAGGTAGGTCGGGTCGTTGTAATTTCCGGTGACCGTCTTGATCGCCGGAGTGGCGCGGGTGTCGTTGAGATCGCCGTAAACGACGAGCCGGGCGTCCGCGTTTGTTTTGAGAATGGAGTTCACGTGACGGCGTAACAAGCGGGCTTCATTGAGGCGGATGGCCTCTTGGTCGCCTTGCTCGCTGTCGCGCTTGGATTTGAGATGCACGCCGAGGAAACGGTAGGATTTGCCGCGCGCTTCGATGGTGGCGTCGAGAATGCCGCGGTTGATCGCGAAGGTCTGGCCGGCGAGTTTGTATTCGGTTTCAGCGGGCTTGGCGGTGGAGGTGATAGGGAAACGGGAAAGCAGTCCGAGGTGGCGGGTGGGATCGGATCCGCCGGTGTAATGCGAGTGCGGGAGATTCAAGCCGGCGGCCTTCAGATCCTCTTGGATTTCCGCGAGATCCGAGGCTTCGCCGATTTCACAGAGGCCGATGACATCCGGCGCGTGGCGGGAGAGGATTGCAACGACTGCCTGCTTTTCGCTCTCGGGTTTCGGAGCGCCTTTGAGGGCTTTCCGATCGACGTAGCGATCCATCGTCAGCCAGTTTTCGACGTTGTAGGTGATGAAGCGAAGTCCAGTTGGGGAGACGGTTTCGGAGGAAACCGTGACGGCTTCCGAGGCGTCGGGCGTCTCGATGTCCGCCTCGACTTCAAGTGAAGCCGCTTCTGCGGGCTCCGGCGCGTCAGTTTGCGCTCCGGGCGCGGCCCAATCCGGCGTGCCGCTTTTTTGATCGCAGGAGGAAGCGGCGAGCATTGCCGCCACGCAGAAAACAGCCCCAAGAATCCTTGGGGCGTGATTTCCGAATGAAGCGATAAGACGGCGAAACCGCATGCAATCAGGATTCCCGGGGTTCTTTGCCCGGAACTTCCTTCACGCGGGTTTCGGTCTCGGAGCGGGTGATTTCGTGCTCGAAATCTTCCCGCGCCTTTTTGAACTCGCCCATGCTTTTGCCGATCCCACGAGCGAGTTCAGGCAGCTTCTTAGCTCCGAAGAGCAACAGGATCACAATGAAAATTATGATCATTTCTGGCATTCCAATAGGTCCCATAGTGGTAGTGGTGTTGTTGGAGGGACGCTAAGGTCCCTTCGATGTGCTTGCAAAGGGTATTACTCGAAGTCGCGGAAGATTCTTTCGACCGTGGAATCAATGGCAGACCGGGCAGGTGTTTAGCGAGGTGAAAAAGTCATTGCCCTTGTTGTCCACCAGGATGAACGCGGGGAAGTTTTCCACGGTGATTTTCCAAACGGCTTCCATGCCGAGCTCGGGAAATGCGACCACTTCCTGTGAGCGGATGTGTTCCTGCGCGAGCAACGCGGCGGGTCCGCCGGCGGATCCGAGGTAGAAGCCGCCGTGTGCTTGGCAGGCGTCGGTGACTTGTTTCGAGCGGTTGCCCTTGGCCAGCATGACCATCGAGCCGCCGTTGGCTTGGAAAAGATCGACGTAGCCGTCCATCCGCCCGGCGGTGGTCGGGCCGAAGGAACCGGACGGCATGCCGGCGGGAGTCTTGGCCGGACCGGCGTAGTAAACCGGGTATTTCCTGAAATATTCCGGGAGTTCGCCGGTGTCGTCGAGGATCTCCTTGAGCTTCGCGTGGGCGATGTCGCGGGCGACGATGATGGTGCCGCTGAGCGCGAGCGCGGTGGTGACCGGGTATTTCGCGAGGGTTTTGAGGGTTTCCTCCATGCCGAGATCGAGGTCGATTGGCACGCCTTTGAATTTCCAGTCGCGGAATTTCTCCGGGATGAAACGGCCGGGATTCTTCTCCAGTTTTTCGAGGAAAATGCCGTCTATGGTGATCTTCGCCTTGGCCTGGCGATCCGCCGAGCAGGAGACACCGATGCCGACCGGGCAGGATGCTCCGTGCCGCGGCAGGCGGATCACCCGCATATCGAGCGCGAAATATTTCCCGCCGAACTGCGCCCCGATCCCGATTTCGCGGGAAATTTCGAGCAACTCTTTCTCCAGCTCGATGTCGCGAAATGCCCGGCCGTGCTCGTTGCCGGAGGTCGGGAGGTCGTCGTAGTAGCGGGTGGATGCCATCTTCACCGTCTTGAGGCAGGTCTCCGCGGAGGTGCCGCCGATGACGAAGGCGAGGTGATACGGCGGGCAGGCGGCGGTGCCGAGCGACGCCATTTTCTCCCGGCAGAACTCCTTGAGCCGCTTGGGGTTGAGCAGGGCCTTGGTTTCTTGATAGAGGAAGGTTTTGTTCGCCGATCCGCCGCCTTTGCTGACGAAGAGGAACTTGTAGGCGTCGCCCTCGGTGGCGTAGAGATCGATCTGCGCGGGGAGGTTGGTCTTGGTGTTGACCTCCTCGTACATGCTGAGCGGGGCGGTCTGCGAGTAGCGCAGGTTTTCCTTGGTGTAGGTCTGGTAGATCCCCTTCGAGAGGAATTCCGCGTCGTCGCAGCCGGTCCACACTTGCTGGCCTTTTTTGCCAATGATGGTGGCGGTGCCGGTGTCCTGACAAAACGGAAGGATGCCATGCGAGGCGATTTCCGCGTTTTTCAGGAGCATGAGCGCGACCATCCGGTCGTTTTCCGAGGCATCCGGATCATCGAGGATCGCGGCGACTTGTGCGAGGTGGGAGGCCCGGAGCGTGAAATTAATGCCCTTGATCGCTTCCGCCGCCAGCAGGGTCAGCGCTTCCGGGGCGATTTTCAGGACCGCCTTGCCCTCGAACTCTGAAATGGAGACGTGGTCCGAGTTGAGGAGCTCGTATTCGGTGGTATCGGGACCGAGCGGGAAGGCGTCTTGGTAGAAAAATGGTTTGTCAGACATGGCGTGCGGCTTTTTCTAAACACGCTGCGGTGGGGGAGCAAACCGTTTCACCAATCGTCGCAATGAATGCACGGTGAATGGCGGAATCCGCTGTTTCATGCTCCTGTGAAGCTTACGCCGATTTCCTCGGAGATCTCCTTGAGGCGCAAATCAAACGTCCAGAGCGGAATTCCGCCGAGGACCGACGACGCGAGGATATTCGCGTCGTTCCACTGGATCCCGCGACCCCAGAGACGGCGGGATTCCACCATCTGATGGGTTTCGGAAAAACTGGCGATCGGCGGGCGACTCAGTTTCGCCAGATCGATCACCGTCTGCCGGCGGTTTTTCAAGGTTCCCATGGACAGCTCGCCGACGATGATCGGATGGCACCAGACTTCGCCGTCCTCCAACATGGCCGCAAGCAGGGGATTTCGCTGGCGGAAATGACGGACCCAGACGCAGGAATCAACGAGGATCGGCTTCATGATGGTTCTTCTGCGACTTTGGAGGTTGGAAATGTGGCATCCGAGTAATAGCTCACGCGGGAGTCCCGGGGAGCGATATCGAAGTCCGGCATCGTCCCGCCCAAGGCAGCGAGTCTGCGGGCGGCCATCCTTTTCACGTATGCATCGAGGACAAAGTTGAGGAGCTTGGACTTTTCATCGATACCGCTGAATTCTGCTGCTGCTGCGAGCAAATCGTCATCAATTGTTACGGTTGTTCTCATGCCGAATAAGATGCATCAAAAGAATCGCTATTTCAAGCACTTTTTTGAATCTCTTTAATTTAGCTACTCGTTTCAGGGCTTGCCGAAACTGGTGGGGAGCGGTAAACGCTCCCTCGACATGGACAAGAAACCTGTAGTGCTCATTATTCGCGACGGTTGGGGTGTGAATCCTGGGGGGAAGGAAACCGCAATCAAGGACGGGAACGCGACCTTGTTGGCGAAAACCCCGTTTCACGAAGTGATGTTCAAGACCTATCCGAAGGGTTTTCTCAGCGCCTCCGGCCTCGATGTGGGGCTTCCTCCCGGCCAAATGGGGAATTCGGAAGTCGGCCATCTCAATCTCGGCGCCGGCCGCATCGTTTACCAGGATCTCACCCGCATCAACAAGGCGATCGAAGAGGGAACTCTCGCGACGAATCCGGTTTTCGAGGAGGCCCTTGAAAAAGCCAAGTCCAGCCGCCTGCACTTCATCGGCCTCGTTTCCGACGGCGGCGTGCATAGCCACCAAGACCAGCTAATCGCCATGGTGAAGCTGGCGAAAGAAGCAGGTGTGAACGACATTTTCATCCATGCGATCACCGACGGTCGCGACACCTCGCCGACCGGTGGACAGGCCTACCTGGCCAAGGTCGAGGACGAGGCCGCCAAGTGCGGCGCGCATGTCGCCACCGTGATCGGCCGCTATTTTGCCATGGACCGCGACAAACGCTGGGACCGCGTGAAGCTGGCCTGGGATGCGATCGTTCTCGGAAAGGGCGAGAAGCGCGATGTCCTCGCGAGCGAGGCCGTGGCTGACTACTACCGGATGGACAAGACCGACGAGTTCATGCCGCCGATGATTTTCGCTGAAGCCGACACCCAGCGTGTCAGGGATGGCGACGTGGTCCTGTTTTTCAACTTCCGCTCCGACCGTGCCCGCGAGCTATCGGAAGCGTTTCTCTATCCGGACTTTAACGGCTTCGACCGCGGAGTCACTCCGAAGGTGAATTTCGTCACCCTCACCCAATACGACGAGAAATACGACTGCCCGGCGATTTTCTCCGCGCAGACGCTCGACATGGTGCTCGGCCAGACTGTCGCGAACGCCGGTATGACGCAGATGCGGATCGCCGAAACCGAGAAATATCCGCACGTCACCTACTTCTTCAACGGCGGCGAGGAAGTCGCCTATCAAGGCGAGGACCGGGTGATCATCCCGTCTCCCAAGGATGTGGCGACCTATGACTTCAAACCGGAGATGAGCGCCCAGCAGGTGACCGATACCGTCCTCGCCAAGCTCAAGGACTACGACATGGTTATCCTCAATTTCGCCAACCCCGACATGGTCGGCCACACCGGCGTGGTCGAAGCCGCGATCAAGGCCTGCGAGGTCATCGATGCCGACGTGAAAGCTATCGTCCAGGAAACCCTCCGCCTCGGCGGAAAGCTCCTCATCTCCGCCGACCACGGCAACTGCGAATACATGCGCAACCCCGACGGCTCGCCGAACACCGCGCACACCACCAACCTCGTGCACATCTTCTACGTCGCCGCCGACGCGGACCAATACACAGTTAGAGATGGCATCCTGGCGGACGTCGCTCCGACTCTGTTGGAAATGCTCGGCGTGCCCAAGCCCGAGCAAATGACCGGAAAAAGCATGTTGGTGAACAAGGCGAAGAAGGCGGTGTGAGCGGAGGAAATGTGATCCGGCTGTCTCAGCCGGAACACTTCATGCAAACTGCGACTTCCCAGCTTGATGGACGATCAGCAGCCTCAGCCCGTTGAGGCACACAAGCACCGTGCTACCTTCGTGGCCGACCACGCCTAACGGTAGCGCGAGCGAAAAGCCGAGCGCCGCGATGATCAGGACGACGATGACGGCGCTGGCGAAGACGAGATTCTGAAGAAGCACGCGTTTTGCTCGTCTCGCGTGGCCGACGAGGAGAGCGATGTTTTCGAGTCGGTCGCCCATCAGGACGACGTCGGCCGTCTCCATCGCGACGTCGGTGCCAGCCGCGCCCATGGCCACGCCGATGTCGGACATCGCGAGGGCGGGCGCGTCGTTCACTCCGTCGCCGATCATCATCACGGTGCCCTCTAACTTTAGCTCGCGGATGACCTTGAGTTTGTCCTCGGGAAGCAGCTCGGCAAAGACCTCGTCCACTTTTGCTTCAAGCGCGATGGCTTCCGCGACGAGCCGTTGGTCGCCGGTGAGCATGACGACTTTTTTCACGCCGAGGCGGTGCAAGTCATCGGCCAGGTGGCGGGCGGCGGGGCGGATGGTGTCCGCCATGACGAGCACGGCTTGCGCGGTGACGAGGTCGCCCACGCGGGTGCCGAGCCAGACGCAGGTTTTGCCCTTGGCTTGCAGAGGCTGGGAAATTGCGGCGAGTGAGGCGGCGCCGCTGGCGTTGCGCTCGCGGAAAAGTCGCTCGCTGCCCACGAGGTAGCGGGTGGTCTCGATGGTGGCTTCCGCGCCTTTGCCGGCGGTGGATTGGAAGTCGGTGGCTTCAGGGAGTGCGATTCCCAGTGCTTCGGCGCTTTTGACGATGGCGTGGGCGAGGGGATGCTCGGACTTCGCTTCAAGCGCGGCGGCGGCGCGGAGGAGAGCGGTAACCGGAGCGGGGAGGGGAGAGTTGATTTCGTGGATGCCGTCGGCGGTGACGATTTCCGTGAGTGAGGGCTTGCCGACGGTGAGGGTGCCGGTCTTGTCGATGGCGACGATGTCGATCTTGGCGGCTCTTTCCAGATGGGAACCGCCTTTGATGAGAATGCCGCGGCGGGCGGCGCCGCCAATGGCTGATAGGACGGTGGCGGGTGTGCTGATGATGAGGGCGCAGGGCGAGGCGACCACCATGATGGTCATGGCCCGATAGAACGCCGTGCCGAAGGACTCCGCCTGGAAAAGGAAGGGAACGAGAAATACCAGGATGGTGAATCCGATGACTCCCATGGCGTAGTATTGCTCGGCTTTTTCGAGGAAGCGCTGGGTGCCGGATTTTTCCGCCTGGGCCTCGGCGACGAGTTTGACCATCCGCGCGAGGGCCGAGTCTTCCGAGCGCTTGGTGACGGTGAGTTCGACGCCGCCGCTCTGGTTGATGGTGCCGGCGAAGAGCGTGCTTCCGAGAGATTTGGAAACGGGCATGGATTCGCCGGTTAGGGAAGATTCATCGACGTTGGTGCTGCCTTCGGAAATGACGCCGTCCACCGGAATCTGCTCGCCGGGGCGGACGATGACGATTTCCCCGAGTTCCAGATCCTCGACCGCGACCTTGATCGTGCCACCGTCGCGTTTGACCGAGGCTTCACTGGGTCTGAGGGTGAGCAGGGACTCGATGGCTTTCTGCGTGCGCTCCAAAGCGTGGCGCTGGAGGACGTTGGAAAAACTGAAGAGGAAAAGCAGAAGCGCGCCTTCGAACGGAGCACCGATCAGGGCCGCGCCGAGAGCGGCGAGGACCATCAGCACGTCCACGTCGAGCACGCCTTCGCGAAGCGAGGCGATGGCGGAGCGCACACCTTTTTGTCCTGCGAAAACGTAGGCCGCGACGTAGATCGAATGAGTGGCGGGTCCGATCCCCGTGGCTTTTTCGACGATCAATCCAGCGATTAGAAAAAGTAGGCCGAGGCCGCAGGAAATTTCCTCGTTGAGGTCGCCGGCGCGGATTTTTTGCATCAGCGAGCGAGTGTCCGCACGCCGGGATTCCAGCGGTTTAATGTCGGCACCGGTTTTCTTCAGGTCGTCGGCCATGCGTTCTTCCGGTTCGATGTCGGAATCGAAAGTGACTGACAGGACCCTGCCGAGATAGGTCGCGTTGGCGCGCCTGACTCCGGGAATACGGCTCACTCTTTTCTCCAGCTTCTGGGCGCAGGCCTCGCAGGCGTTTCCTTCCAGGCGGAACGTGTGTTTGCGGATCGCGGATTCGACGTGAGCGATGTGTTCCTTGAGTAGCGAACGCACCTCGTTTTCACTCAGCAGCGCCGGATCGAAATCCACGTTGACGACCGCATGCTCTGGATCGGTCGATGCCCGGATGATGCCGCTGTGGGCGGCTAGATCCATGTCGGCTTTTTGGACGACGGGCGTCTTGGGGGTTACGTCGTTCATGGTTAGCAGTGTGGCTGGTTTGAAGCCTCCGCGCCAGATCAGACAATCGGTATCTTCGTCCTGACCTTGGCGGCGATTTCGTGAAATGCCGCGGAAACCTTGTTGCTGGCAGGTGGGGCAAGGGCGATCGGAGCTCCCGAGTCGCCGCGTTCGCGGGTTTCGACGTTGATCGGGATTTGTCCGAGCAGCGGGACGTTGAGGTGCTCCGCCTCGCGGACGCCGCCTTCTTTTCCGAAAATATAATACTTCTTCCCGGCATCGCACTCGAACCACGCCATGTTTTCGACGAGGCCGGTGATCGGCACGTTCACTTTGGCGAACATGGAAACCGCCTTGCGGGCGTCGATCAGCGCGACTTCCTGCGGCGTGGTGACGATGATGACGCCATCCACCGTCACGGTCTGGACGATGGTGAGCTGGATGTCTCCGGTGCCGGGCGGCAGGTCGAGCACGAGATAATCGAGGTCTTCCCATGCGACCTGACGGAGAAATTGCTGGGTATAGCGTGTCGCCATCGGGCCGCGGACGATCACGGGCGAGCGGTCTTCGAGCAGGAATCCCATCGACATGAGTTTCAGTCCGTGGGCTTCGAGCGGGATGATTTCATCGTGTTCGTTGGCCATCGGGCGCTCGTTGACGCCGAACATCTGGGCGACCGACGGGCCGTAGAGGTCGCAATCGCAGAGACCGACCTTCGCGCCGGTGGCGGCGAGGGCGACGGCGAGATTGGCGGCGACGGTGGATTTGCCGACACCGCCTTTTCCGGAGGCGACCGCGATGATGCGTTTCACTCCGGGGATCGAGGATTTCCCGATAGTAGCGGCGGCTGCGGGCGCGTCCTTGACGTCGATCTCGATTTTAACCGTGCCGATATCAGGCAGGGGATCGAGAATCGCATGGCAGTCTTGGAAAATTTGCTGGGGCACCTTCTCGTCGCGGGTGGCGATTTCGATGTGGACGGTGACGAGGCCGGGCTCGCATTTGACGTCCTTGACGAGGCCGAAGGAGATGATGTCCCGGGAAAAACCGGGGTAGCGGACTTGGCGGAGGGCTTCGCGGATGAAATCAGGATTCATGGACGGCGTGATTCTGTTCCGATCGGGCGGCGGTGCAACGCGTTTGTCATCATTCGCCGAAATTGCCGCGGCCGGGGATTGACTCACTCACAGATCCGCCGAAATACTCCGCCGCTCCGAACGCTCACTAATTTATGGAAAACGTCATCATCATCGGCACCGGCTGCGCGGGATACACCGCGGCCATTTACACCGCCCGCGCCAATCTAACTCCGCTGCTTCTTTCCGGCACCCAGCCCGGCGGCCAGCTGACTACGACGACCGAGGTGGAGAACTTCCCGGGCCACCCCGAAGGCATCATGGGGCCGGATTTGATGATGAAAATGCAGACGCAGGCCGAGAAATTCGGTGCCCGCATCGCCTGGGCCAGCGTCGAGTCGGTCGAGCGCCGCGCGGACGGCACGTTCCAGCTGAATGCGGGTTCGGAGACTTTCGAGGCGAAAACCGTCATCGTGGCGACGGGAGCCGCTCCCCGCCACTTGGGGATTCCCGGCGAGCAAAAACTCATCGGCCACGGACTGACTTCCTGCGCGACGTGCGACGGCGCTTTCTATCGTGATGTCCCGGTCTGCGTGATCGGCGGCGGCGACAGCGCCTGCGAAGAGGCCGGTTTCCTGACCCGTTTCGCCAGCAAGGTGTATCTCATCCACCGCCGCGACGAGCTGCGCGCTTCGAAGATCATGGCCGACCGGGCCTTGGCCAATCCGAAGATCGAGCCGATCTGGAACTCGACCGTCAGCGAATATCTCACCGACGAAAAAGGCGAAATGCGCGCGGTGATGCTCAAGAATTTGATCAATGGCGAGGAAAAGGAACTCGAAGTCGCCTGCGTTTTCGTGGCCATCGGCCACGTCCCGAACAGCGCCTTCCTCGGCGATCTCGTGGACAAGGACGAGAACGGCTACATTCTCCAAAATCCCGGTCGGACCTCGACCAAAACTCCCGGACTCTTCGCCGCAGGCGATGTGGCGGATCATTATTACCGCCAAGCCATCACGGCCGCCGGCCAAGGTTGCGCGGCCGCTCTCGAAGCCGAACGCTACCTCAGCGATCACGAGTGATCCCGCCCGGGGCAATTTGATCGCGGCGAGTATTCTTGGCGTCAGTAAAATTTTGTAAAATTTTACTGACAATTAAGAAAACTTTAATTATTAAGCCGACATGCTCAAGTGTGTCTATTGCGTCCGCCGGCTTCCATCTCTCTCGGTGGAAGAGTTTTACGACTACTGGTTGAACCAGCACGGTCCCTTGGTTCGCAAGCACGCGCCGATTCTCGGAATGAAGCGCTACGTGCAAAGCCACACGATCCAGAATCCGATGCTAAACGCCGCGGCTCAGCAGCCGCGGGGGATCACCGACATGTATGACGGCATCACTGAAGTGTGGTGGGAAAGTCCGGAATCGCTCGCCGCTTCCCTCCAAACCGCAGAGGGACAGGAGGCGAACCGGATTCTTTCCGAGGACGAAGCCCGCTTCGTCGATTGCGCCAACTCGGCGATTTTCTTCAGCACCGAGCACACAATTTTTGAATTTTAACCCATCGATCCCCATGAAACACAAAGCCTGCCTGCTATTTTCAGCGACCGCCCTGACCGTCATCCCCGCCTTTTCGAACGGATTTTACGTCCCGGTCCAAGCTCCCGAAGCGACCGCCCGGGGAAACGCGTGGCTGGCCACGGCCGACAGCGCCGCCGCCGTGTATTATAACGCGGCCGGTCTCACGCAGACCGAATCTCCCGAAGTCATCGTCGGCGCCTATTCGATCATGCTGGGCCTCGAAGGTGAGATGGATTCCGGAAACAACTACGAGGCGGATAACAGCTGGGCTTTCCTTCCCCAGATTTACGCGGCCGTGCCGATCAACGACAAGCTGGTCGCCGGATTCGGCCTCAACACGCCGTTCGGCCTCGCCACCGATTGGGGAAGTGACACGCAATTCCGTTATCTGGCGACGGAAACTGAGCTGACTTACGCCACCGCCTGGGCGGTGCTGGGTTACAAAGTCACTGATACGTTTTCGATTGGCGGCGGTTTCGGCGTCCATTATGCGGATTTGAAATTCGGACGCTTCGTCCCTGTCGCTCCAGATGTGGCCCTTCCGAGCGAATTCGAAGGAGATGACGAGTCGCTTTCCTGGACTATTTCCACCCGTTGGCAGCCTACCGAACAACACGCCTTCGGCCTCGTTTACCGCAGTAAGACGGAATTCGATCTCGAAGGAGATTTTGAAATTACGGGTACCCCCATCAATGAAAGCGCGAAATCTGATTTCATGACTCCTTCCACACTGGGCGGGGGATACGCATACACGCCGTGCGAGGAATGGAGCTTCGAGGTGAATGTCGAATGGGTGAACTGGGACGAGTTGAATTCCCTCAATCTCAGCAGCCCCAGCACAGGGACCACCGCACTACCTTTTAACTGGGACTCGAATTTCATCTATTCGATCGGTGGCACACGCTATTTCGAGAACGGATGGAACGTGAGCGCGGGCTACAATTTCATCGAGAACAGCATCCCGGACTCAAACTACAACCCCGGCGTCGCCGACGCGAACCGCCACTGGCTCAACGCGGGCGTGGGGCGGAAGTATGAGTCGTTCAAATGGAACTTCGCCTATCAGTATGCTTTCTCGGAGAACGACGTGAGCGGTTCGCCGGGCACGCTGGCGGACGGGACCTTCAAGTCGAGATTCCACGGTCTGATGTTCAACTGCGACTGGCAGTTCTGAGCGGGGCCGAAGGCGGAATGGATCCAGCCGGATCAGCTCACGGCGTTCAGGATATTGGCGTGTTCCTTCCGTTGGAACTCAGTCGGTTTCACGCCGTGGAACTGCTGGAAATCCCGGGAAAACATTTTCGACGTGGTGAATCCCAGGTCGATCGCCACTTCCTTGATCGGCGAGCCTTCCCGCAGCAGGGAGCGCGCGGCCACCATTCGTTCCTGACGGAGCCAGTCTTTCGGCCCGATGCCGATGCCTTCTTCGAAAACCCGCCGCAAGTGGCGTTCCGAGACGCTGATCCGGTCGCACAGGCTCGACATCCGGTATTCGCCTTCACGAGCAATTTGGCTCAGAGACAGCGGCAAAGGTTCGCGGGCCAGGAGCACTAGGAACCTGCCGTCTCTTTGGATAATTTCTACGTCGCGGCGTTTCACGGTGGATCAGGGGGTGGGGTTGCCCCCAGATAAATTCAAACTGCCCAGATTGTCAACTTTTTTAAATAATCAGGAAATCGGCATGTCTTTTTAAAAATCAGGGCGGGATCTCGATCCGTTTAACCGAGCGGGGAGCGGAAACAACCGCCCGGTGGCCTGCCAACGCGGGATGATCGAGCTCGTGGAGGCGCTGGCTGTCGATTCCAGCGAGGGGCAGTTCGGAACTCGCGGTGCTGCGGGCTGGCAGGAAGCAGATGCGAACGCTCTCCGGAGGGTGCGACAAACCGGTGCCCAGTGCTTTCAACACGGCCTCCTTCGCTGTCCAGATCCGCAGAAGTTGAGAGGCGCGCGCGCTTGTCTCGGAAGGTAACTCGCTGATTTCCA
>CAMDLP010000011.1 GCA_945901795.1 Akkermansia muciniphila
AGGTCGAGGATGCGCGGAGATGACGGGCTCGGGGCACCATGCGGGAATCCCCTCGATCTCGATCTGCCGGACCACTTCCACCCGGCTGGTGGTGAAGGTGATCTTCAGGTCGGCGCAGAGCGTGGCGTCCACGTTTTCACCGAGCGGCAGGAGGAAGAGGTCGGGATCGACGAATTCCAGGGAGGCGTTGGTGGTGGTGAGCGCGTTGCGGAAATTGGTGGAGCGGTGCAGGCCGCGGTGCTGGAGCGTGCGGACGAGCCGGAGGTCGGCGTGCTCGTTGAAGAACGCGAGCGCGGTGAACCACGGATATTGCAGGATGGCGACGAACGGTTTTCCAGGAGTCGGCTCGACTGCTTTACTCAGCCCCATGATCGCCACCAAAGGAGCGCTCAAGGCGTGGGTGATGATCGGGAAATTTTCGGCATCGCCGGTTTCGCGGAGCTTGGCGATGAGAGGCGCGTGTTGCTTGGAAATCGTGATGGTGGTGCCGATCACCTCGCTGCCCGCAGCGGGGTAGGGAAGCACCCGCCAGGAGGCTTGGTCGGCGAGGATCGACGAGTCTTCGAGAATCGATCCGGGGTCGGAAATGGCGGTATCCCGGAGGTCGGAGAGCGCGGCGGGGTTGTCGAGTTCCGGCTTGAGCTCGGTGGTGGCGAACTCATCGGCGACGTGCAGGATGACACCCAACGAGGTGGCTCCGTGCGAGCGGGAGAAGCGGAGTATCTCGGCGACGAAAGTGTCCAGCGGGGCCGGGTCTTGCAGGATCTCCTCGGAGAGGGATGGCCCGTTGCTCCACTTGGCCTTCTTGGAGTCGTGATAGAAAGTGGTGATCCCGGAGCCATCCGTGCGGATGTGGATCTGGAACTTCAGTTCAAGGGCATCTTGATACCAAGCGGGATTACTCGCGCGAGTGGTATTGCGCAGGATCGAGCAGGCTTGTCCGAACTGCTGGAAGGCATTCAGGGATGCGGGATGTTGGAACGTGGCCAAGGG
Source organism: Akkermansia muciniphila (assembly GCA_945901795.1). Taxonomy (GTDB): domain Bacteria; phylum Verrucomicrobiota; class Verrucomicrobiia; order Verrucomicrobiales; family Akkermansiaceae; genus Luteolibacter; species Luteolibacter muciniphilus_B. The sequence continues at coordinate 994 of CAMDLP010000011.1, forward strand.
ACTGGAAAGTACGGGAGTGCATGGCGGACGGGGGAGTGATCCGGAAGCAGGGAAATTTCAGGCAGGGAGAACGGCCCGCCCGCCATGGGCAGGCGGACCGTGGAATGGTTTGTCCCTACCGGGAGTAGGGTGCTAGTTTACCAGCCGGTAATTTCAGTAAATGCATTGTGGCCATAAGGCTGTCCGGGAATTCCTTCACCACCAGGGCCAAGCCAGAGGTGAAGAACGTCAGCAGCCGGGTCGGCAGACTGGGGCGTGATTGTCTCTGTAGGGGTGTAAGTGACTGTGGGAGCCGGAGCCACCGGCAACTTCAGGTAGGTTTTCAATGTGACTGTGGTGAAAGCATCTCCCACCGCGAGGGTTTTCATGTTTTCTTCGCCGCGCATCGCTTGTTGCGTGTTGCGAATGTTCATGATGTTGGCGGAGCGGTCCGAACCCTTCTTCCAAGCGCGGGCGCCGACGAAGAGGATCGAGATGAGGGAGAGCAAGACGAGGATGACGACTGTCAATTCGAGCAGGGTCATACCGGACTTGGACTTTATGTTTTGGGTGTTGGTCAGTTTCATAGTGTGTTATTTCCTATTTTTTATTCGGGTGTGTTTGTTTTTTTGTCGGATTGAGAGTGCTTTTGGACTCGAAGGTTTCTGAGTTCTTCGGAGTTTGGGCGGGGTCTCGGAAAGTGGTTGGGAAGAGGTCTTAAAGTCGAAGGTCTTAAAGTCTGAAGGTCGGAAGATGAGATTAAGATTAAGAGGGTCTGAAGGTCTTAAAGTCGAAGGTCGGAAGAGGAAGAGTCGCTGGCGTCTTTGACTTTCAGACCTTTGACTTTAAGACTTTCAGACATCTCATCTTCAATCGTCATCATTTTTGTTCATTTTGGAGTTCTGGAAGGTTTCCTGGGTGATGAGGCCTTGGTTGAGGAGGCGGCGGAGATTGGAGTCCCACTCGATGTTGCCGGCGCGGCGGATGACGTCCTCCAGCGAGCGGGCGCCGCCGTCGTAGTTGGCGATGGCGCTGGAGACGGCGTCGTCGTTGTTCTGGAGGAATTCGTAGGTGAGCACCCGCTTCTGGACGCCGTTGAGAAGTCCTTGGGAGTGGATGAAGATGAGGATTTCCGCGAGGCGGCTGAGGACGGAGGTGTGGTTGTCCTTCGGATAGAGTTCGAGGATCCGGCCGATGGTTTTGACGGCGCCGGTGGTGTGGAGGGTGGAGAGGACGAGGTGACCGGTCTGCGCGGCTTCCATGCAGGTTTCCATGGCCTCGCGGTCGCGGATTTCTCCGAGCAGGATGATGTGGGGCGCTTTCCGCAGCACGTCTTTGAGACCTTGCTTGTAGGAATGGACGTCGCGGCCGACTTCCTGTTGGGTGACGATGCTGGGTCCGGGAATCCGGTGGCCGGGATAATCCGGATCATCCATGTCATCGGGGTATTGATACTCGATGGGGTCCTCGACGGTGACGATGTGCTTGGGATGATTCCGGCGGGCCCAGTCGATGAGCGAGGCGAGGGTGGTGGATTTCCCGGAGCCGGTGGGACCGGTGACGAGGCAGAGTCCGGCGCGCTTGAGGACGCCGTGGCGCAGGGTGTCGGTGGTGTCGGGATCGATGCCGAGGGACTCGAGCTCGGGGATGAAGTCGTTGAGAATCCGGCAGGTGACGCCGAGGCCGGAGGAACTCAAGTGCGCCTGGATCCGGAGGCGGCCGGAGCGTTCGCCGCTGTCGCCCATGGGGATGCCGTCGCAGGAGAAGTCGGCGACGCGGGTTTCTGAAAAGCTGGCGATGGCGAGGCGGATTTTTTCATCGACGCGCATTTCGAGACCATTTTCCTGGCCGAATCCGTGGCTGCCACTCTCGCGGTTGGAGATGAGTTCCTTGAGGATCTCGTCCATGTTGCCAGCGTTGAGGATGCCGAGGAAATCGAGTTTCTCCATGCCTTTGTTGGTATGGATGTAGACCGGGCGCTCGGCGCGCATCTGGATGTCCGAGACGCGGAGCTCGCGGCAGACGCGGAAAATGATGCCGAGCAGGTCGGTGCCCCGCATGCCCGCTGCGAAACGCACCGGCACGGCGGCCGGGGTGTAACCCGGAAGCGGTGGGGGTTCGAGAACTGATGCGTTAGATGACATGGTGGGAGAAGTGCCGAGTGATGTGTGAGAGGGCGTCGGGTGGATTTTTTTTAGAGGCGGTCACAGACTGCGGCACAGTCGAATTTAATTGGCGGCTTGGCGGTGTTGGGACTCTTTTTCGAAGCGGACGATGGTTTTTTCCGCGGCGTCGCGGATCTTGCCGATGAAACTGTAGTGGGCCTGGCATTCTTCGATGCGTTGGGGCGAGATGAGGTGCCAGCTTTTCGACTCATCCCACTGTTTGGCGATGGTGTCATACCGGGCGAGGCACTGATCGAGAGTGTCGAGATACCGGTGCATGTCCGTCGTGTTGAATTGCGGGTTTTCGTTGCGGCGGTCGGTAAACATCAAATGCAGCATGTTGGTGCATGCGGCGGCGGCGGTCAGGGCCGGGCGGGGATCGCCTTCCTGCTGGAGGCAGTATTGGATGGTGTCCTCGGCAAGCGTGCCAGCAGTGTGTTTGAGTTCGGGCCTGGTGGTGATTCCTTCGATGAGGAAGAAGTGGAGCGAGTTGTAGTTCGCGTAATGGGATGGATCGAGTTGATAGGCGAAGCGGAGCTTGTCCTCGGCCTGGCGGCGGAGAAAGAATTTCAGGTCTTTACTCGCGGGTCTGGGGTTGGTGCGCTCTTCGGAGCCTTGTTCCATCGCCGCGATCATCTTCCGCAGGCGGTCGGGCGGCGAGAGATTCGCGGGTTTCGGGGGCTCCGGTTTGACGAGAATCAGGCTGCCCGGCGCGGGTTCTTGACGATGCGAGGGCGCCGCGCCCATGCCCATTCCGATGTTGAATTCGGTTTGGATGGGACCTTGCAGGGCCATGGCGAACACTTCGCCATAGGGGCTGCGGTTGATGCCGAATACGTTGAGTGGCGTATCAAGATCGGGGTTATTGAGAAGCGGGCGTCCGGCAAGCGCCCACGCGAGCACTCCCAAGCCAATGAGGCCGGTGGTGATGGCGGTGGATGAAATGCGTGACATGTGGAGGTGGAAGCTGAGATGCTGAAATCAAAAAATCAGGCGGAGATTTTGGTGCGGAAACACAGGCGTGAGAGGCCGGCATAGACGGCGAGAATGCCCGTGAAATAGACGATCATGGTCCAGAAGGCCGCAGTCGGGAGTGCTCCGCTTTTGAAGTAGAGGCGTTGGGTCAGATCCGCGAAACGGTATTGCGGAGAAAAGAGCAGGAAGCCTTGAAGTATCGGGTTTTCCTCGATTTTGAGCATGTTGTCGAGGTAGCCGACGCCATAGAGACCATAAAGGGTGATCAGCAGCGTAACGGCGAAGCCGGTGATGCCTCCAAAACGCGAGGCCAAGGCGGTGGCGAGGGCGAGCAGGGGCGCGGTGACCAGTAGGAACAGCGCGGCGTATTGGCCGTTGAGCACCCACCACATCGAGCGTTCGACGGGATCGGTCGGGGTGGCGGCGAACTGGCAGATCAGGGCGGTGATGATGGTGAGCGGGGCGACGAAGCTGAACACGGCGAGCCAAATTTCAAAAAGTTGGCGGGTGGCGGAAACTCCGGTGGTTTGGAAATACTCGCCGACGCCGGTTTTGGCATTGGTCTCGCCCTCGCGGGCGGCGGTGAACAAGCCCCACAGCAGGGTGCTGGTCCAAAGCGTGCCCCAGGCGGCGAGAATCCGGGCCGGTTGCATGAGCAGCGGTTTTTCGGTGGCGCTGGAAATCATCGGCAGCGCGAAAGGCAGGGCGGTCACCGCAAAAGCGCAGATCGCCCAGGCTTTACGCTGGAGAATCGTGGCAAATGTGAGTCGGAAGAGTCTCATGGCTTGGTTCAGTTCATCAAATTCTTGAGGGCGCTCCAGGTCTGGCCATCGGCATTGAGGTGGCGGGCGCATTTGCCTTCGATCATCAGCGCGCTGGGCATTTCCATCGCATCGTAGTCCGGATGGCAGCTCACGAGGCGCAGCACGTTGGCGGAGGATTGTTTCCAGATTTCCTCGAAGGATTGGCGGGCGAAGGCGTCGAGACCGCTGAACGGCTCGTCGAGAAGCAGGATGTTGCCGGTGTCTGGTTTCACGGAAAACTCGGCCATGATCAGGCTGGTTTTGCGGCGGTTGCCGGTGGAAAGGCGGCCGTAAGGCTTTTTGACGTCGAGCTCGATGCGGCCGGCGAGGTCGAGGGCTTCCTGCAGGCGGGCCTTGGGAAGCAGCATCCGGAAAACCATCGCCGGAGTGATTTCGGGATCGAAGCGGAGATCCTCGGGAAGATATTGAACGAAGCCCTCGGCGCGGAATTTTCCGGAAACCGGCTTCAAGGTGCCGGCGAGGGTGCGGAGCAGGGTGGTCTTACCGCGGCCGTTGCGGGCCAGCAGGAAATGGGTGCCGCCGGTCAGCTTCACCTCTTGCCCGAAGCGGGCGAGCGGGCTGCCGTAGCCAATTTCAAGACCGGAGTCGAGATGGATGGTGGCTTGCTGGTTCATCGTTGCGGGTTTCGATTTCGTTGCGGGTTCTAGATCGTTGATGTAGATTGTCAAGATGTCTTAAATATCGGCTTCGCTAACCTTTCTGACAACTAGGACAATCATTTTAGGTTGGCAATCTTTTTTTGAACATTTCAAGGGTTCGGGGTGTCTATTTTTTGTAAAATTGGATTTTGCCGGCTCAGATCCTTGTAAATTTGAGGATTCCGTGGATTGTTGGTGCGATAAAAAAACCAAAGATTTTTTCTTCGTGACGGGAAGAAGGTGGCTGGTAAAAGCCCGCAGCGGAATATGGCGGGCAAGTTAACATACCAACAGGCAGGAGTGGACACGCGCAAAGCGGCCGCTCTGGTGGGCGACATCGGCACTCACGTGCGCAGAACTCAACAGACACGCAAGTTGTGGGGGGCTTTCGGGCTTTTCGCCGCTTGTTACGACCTGAGCAGCTACAAGGAGCCGGTCATGATGACCGGTTGCGACGGCGTCGGGACGAAGTTGGAACTGCTGCTGGAGCACGATCTTCTTGAAACGGCCGGCAAGGATCTCGTCGCGATGAGCGTGAACGACATCCTCACCACCGGCGGCGACGCGCTGCTTTTCCTCGATTACATCGGCATCGCGGCGCTACATGAGGAGAAAATCACGCGGCTCATTTCCGGCATGGCGGATTACCTTGAGGCCTGCGACTGCATTCTCGCCGGCGGCGAAACCGCCGAAATGCCGGGGATTGTTCCTGTGGATGTCATCGAGCTTTCCGGATTTTGCATCGGTTGCGCGGAAAAGCCCGACCTGATCGACCCGACCACCGTCGCTGTGGGCGACGTGCTCATCGGCTACGCGTCCGACAGCATCCACGCCAACGGTTGGTCGCTCGTCCGCCGCGTGCTCAACGAATTTCCCGGCGAAGTCACCGACGAGGAACTCCACGCCTGGCTCAAACCCACCCGCCTTTATCACGACGTCACCCGCGATTTGAAGAAATCCGGCGTGAAGCCGAAAGCGATGTCGCACATCACCGGCGGCGGCCTGCCGGAAAACCTCGAGCGCCTGTTCCGCGGAATGGGGGCCGATCTGGAAATCCCGAAATGGAATCTTCCCGGCATTGAAAAACTTCTCTCCCACGTCGATGCGGAAGACCGCTTCCACACCTTCAACATGGGCATCGGCTGGGTGGCGATCGTCGCCGAGGCGGATGTCCAAACCGCACTCAAGGCGGGCGACGGCGGCACGGTTTTAGGCCGGATGGTGCCTGAAGAAGGTGTCCGAGTTTGCGTAATCGGCGAGTGACGCTAAATTTTCCCCACGCATGAGCGACTTCCTCACCCACGAATGCGGAATCGCCGCAGTGCGACTCCGCAAGCCGCTGGCTTATTATTACGACCGCTACGGCACCTGTCTGTGGGGGCTCAACAAGCTGTTCCTCCTGATGGAAAAGCAGCGCAACCGCGGCCAGGACGGCACCGGGATCGGCTGCGTGAAAATCGACATGCCCATCGGCCAGTCCTACGTCCATCGCCGCCGGGGCGTGGAAAAGGACGCGCTGTCCGAGATTTTCCGCAAGGAGACCAAGGATTTCTACAAAATGTCCCGCAAGGGCCTGCTGAACGCCAAGGACCCGGAAAGTGTGAAAAAGCACTTCGATTTCGGCGGGGAAATCCTCATCGGCCACCTGCGCTACGGGACATCCGGGGAATTCGACGCCGGCTGCTGCCATCCTTATTTGCGCCGCAGCAACTGGCCGACGCGCACCCTGATGGTGATGGGAAATTTCAACATGACCAACGCCGGCGCGCTCAACGAAGTGCTCATCGACCGCGGTCAGCACCCGGTTTTCGGCACCGACACGCAGACGGTGTTAGAGGAAATCGGCTACCATCTCGACGAGGCGCACACCGACCTTTACCGCCACCTGCGCGACTCGGGAGTGCCCGGCGCGGAAATTCCGGCGATGATCTCCGCGGGCTTGGACGTGCCCAAGCTGGTCGCGGAATCTGCCGCCGCGTGGGACGGCGGCTACGCGATTTGCGGTGTCATCGGCAACGGCGACATGTTCGTCATGCGCGATCCGCACGGCATCCGCCCGTGTCACATGTTAGTGACTGACGAGGTCATCGCCTTCTCTTCCGAGCGGGTGCCGCTGATGACCGTGTTCGAAGCGGACGCCAGCGAGGTGAAAGCAGTCGATCCCGGATCGATGATCACCATCAAGTCGGACGGCTCGATATCCGACTCCGCCTTCACGCCGCCGCAGCGCTACACGCCGTGCTCGTTTGAGAAAATCTATTTCTCCCGTGGCAACGACCCGCAGATCTATCGCGAGCGCAAAGCGATGGGCGCCGCGCTCGTCTCGCAGGTTGTCGAGTCCATCGGCGGCGCGTTCGACAAGACCGTCTTTTCCTTCATTCCTAACACCGCAGAAACGGCGTATTACGGCCTGATGGACGGCCTCCGTCTTTACCGCCGCCAGGAAGTGCGCTCGGAAATTTTGAAGGCCTCCAGCGAAGGCACCCTCACGCCCGAGCTGGTCGATGATTTAATCCTCCGCAATTGGCCGAAGGGCGAGAAAATCGCGCACAAGGACATCAAGATGCGGACCTTCATCTCGCAGGAAAAAGGCCGCGACCAAATGGTTTCCCACGTTTACGACATCACTTACGGCGTCGTGAAGCCGGGGGATCTCCTCGTCGCGCTCGATGACTCGATCGTCCGCGGCACCACGCTCAAGCAGTCGATTCTCAAGATCCTAGCCCGCACCAAGCCATCGAAGATCGTCGTCTGCTCCACCGCGCCGCAGATCCGTTATCCGGATTGTTATGGAATCGACATGTCGGAGCTCGGCAAGTTCATCGCCTTCGCGGCCGCCGTCGCGCTGCATCGCCGGGCGGGCAGGCAGTCGCTGCTAGACCGAATTTACGACGACTGTCAGGCGGAGCTCAAGCGGCCCGCCGCCGAGCGCAAAAATCGCGTGAAGGCGGTTTACGAGGCGTTCACCGATGAAGAGATTTCTGCCGAAGTGAGCCGGATGGTCTATCCGGAAGGTATTGATTGGCACGGCGAGGTGCAGGTGATTTTCCAAAACATCGACAACCTCCACGCCTCGATTAAGGGCGACTGCGGTGACTGGTATTTCACCGGAAACTATCCGACTCCCGGCGGCTACGCGATGGTCAACCAAGCTTACATCCGCTGGTATGAAGGTGTCGGTGGGCGGAGTTACGATTTGGCACTGTGAGCCCGTGCGTAGCGGCGATCACCGGTCGCCGCGACGTGTGACAGATCTAACACGGCGACCCGTGATCGCCGTTACTTTCAACCACGCCTATATCCGCAGCCAAGGAGGCTGCCGTTAGCGGCTCATTCGTCGAGCAACGAGCTCCGCGTGAACAGCGAGATGACGTGCACGCCGCGCGCTTCGATGGCTTGGCGGCCGCCTTCCTCGCGGTCCACGAGGACCAGCGCGAAGGCGACTTTTCCACCATCGCGCTCGATGGCGTCGATGGCTTTCAGCGTCGATCCGCCGGTGGTGATGACGTCATCGACGACGATCACGGTGTCGCCGGCTTTGAAATTGCCCTCGATTTGTTTGCCCGCGCCGTGGCCTTTGGGCTCCTTGCGGACGGTGAAAACCTGGAGTGCTTCGGCGGGATTTTTCATGGCGGAGGCCATGCCGACGGCGAGGGAAATGGGGTCGGCGCCGAGGGTCATGCCGCCGATGGCGTCGATTTTAAGGTGCTCGGAATGGATCTTGGAACGGACGGCGTGCCAGCCGAGGTCGCCGATGAGAAGGGCTCCGAAGGGATCGAGGGCGGTGACGCGGCAGTCGATGTAGAGATCGCTTTGCGCGCCGGAGGCAAGGGTGAAGTTTCCGGTGCGGACGGATTTTAGGAGGAGAAGTTTCTTCAGCGTGGAAGCGGTTTGGAGCATGGCGGGATGATGAGCTGGGAGAGCAAACGGTGGAAAGCGGAAAAAGCAGTCGATGACTTCAGCCGTTCCGCCTCGTGCTCTCGACCACCCACTTTCAGGGATCAGCGTCTTCCCGCGAAAAATTTCCCCTTTTTCGGATTGCCACGCGGAAAAGCCGTCCCTAGTTTCCGCCTCCCGCGATTTTTAACCTCACTCCGAGATGTCCAAGCACAATAGCCTCAAGTCCAGCGCCACCGTCGGCGGCAAACGTTCCGTTCTCAAGCGCTTCGAGCGCGTCAAACTCCTCAAGGAGCGCGGCGAATGGAAAGACGGCAAGTCCCCTGTCGGACTTCCGAAGACCAAGCACGAGGGTTAATCCCCTGCTCCGATCCATTTTCTAAAACGCGCGGATCCCACCGGGTTCGCGCCTTTTGTATTGATTCCCATGGCAACTAACGACGGCACCCGCCTCAACAAATACCTCGCTTCCTGCGCGGTCGGCTCGCGCCGCGCCTGCGACGAGCTCATCAAGGCCGGACGCGTCGAGGTGAATGGCAGCCCGTGCATCAACATGGGAACCCGCATTTCGCCGGGCGATCACGTGAAGGTGGACGGCAAGCGGGTGGCTCCGCGCGAGACGATGATCATCGCCTTTCACAAGCCGCGCGGCTTCGTCTGCACCCGTGAGGACGAGCTCGGCCGCGCCACGATTTACTCGATGCTGCCCGCCTCGCTGCACTCGCTGCACCACGTGGGCCGGCTGGACATGGACTCGGAAGGATTGCTGATTTTGACTAACGACGGCGATCTCTCGCAGCAGTTGATGCATCCGTCGAAATCCATCGAGAAGGAATATCTCGTCACCTCTAACCAGGCTTTCGAGAACGCCCACCTCGACCAATTTCTCGAAGGCGTCTTCACGACCGAGGGGAAATTGAAGGCGAAATCCATCGAGCGGCTTTCCTCCCGCCGCCTCAAGGTGGTGCTCGATCACGGCGCGAAACGCCAGATCCGCGTGATGTTCGACACCCTCGGCTATCAGGTGACCAAGCTGCTGCGCGTCCGCATCGGCGCGTTGTGGCTCGGCGATCTGGAGCCCGGTGGCTGGGCGGCTTTGAACGCTTTGGAAATCCAGATGCTGCTCGGAAATCCGCAACCCGCGAAGAAGCGCGAGGCCTCGGACGAGACCCGTAAAAAAAGACCCACCTAAGGCATTCTCAGGACTTGCCGCGGGCACAATGGTTTCCTAGCTTCCGCCCGCGATACAAGGCGTGCGTTGTCCCGCCAAAAAATTTGAGAACCTATGAGCGCCAAAAAATCCATGACCAACCACGATCAGGACGCCGTTCACAAGCCGTCCAAGGAATTTTCCGCGAAGGCCCGCATCCCGTCGATGGCGGCTTACAAGAAGCTCTACAAGGAATCCATCGACAAGCCCGACAAGTTCTGGGCGCGTGAGGCGAAGGAGTTGGTTTGGCAAAAACCGTGGTCGAAGGTGCTCGATTGGAAAGCCCCGCACGCGAAGTGGTTCGACGGCGGCAAGCTCAACGTCTGTGAAAACTGCGTGGACCGCCACGCCGCCGGCCCCCGCAAAAACAAGGCCGCCATCATCTGGGAGGGCGAGCCCGGCGACAAACGCGTCATCACTTACGGCCAGCTGCAGAAGGACGTCTGCCGCTTCGCCAACGTGCTCCTGAAAAACGGCGTCAATTCGAAGGACCGCGTGCTCATTTACATGCCGATGATCCCCGAGGCCGCCGTTGCGATGCTCGCCTGCGCGCGGATCGGCGCGGTGCACAACGTGGTCTTCGGCGGCTTCGCCTCCGAAGCCATCGTTGATCGCCTGGAAGACTCCGGCGCGACCACCATCGTCACCGCCGACGGCGGCTGGCGGCGCGGCAAGGTCGTCGCGCTCAAGCCGGTGGTCGATGAGGCGCTCGCGAAATACACCAAGGTCAAGCGCGTCATCGTCGTCAAACGCTGTGCGAACGAAATCTCGATGGACGCCAAGCGCGACGCGTGGTGGCACGACGAGGTCGCCAGCGTTTCCTCGAAACACGTCGCCAAGGGCTTCGACTCGGAACACCCGCTGTTCGTGCTTTATACCTCCGGCTCGACCGGCAAGCCGAAGGGAATTCTCCACACCTCCGGCGGCTACCTCACCGGCACTTACTCGACCTGCAAATACATTTTCGACATGCACGACGAGGATGTTTACTGGTGCACCGCCGACGTCGGCTGGATCACCGGTCACTCCTACATCGTCTATGGGCCACTCGCCATGGGCGTCACCCAGGTGATGTATGAAGGCGCGCCGAACCAGCCGGATTTCGGCCGCTTCTGGAAAATGGTCGAGGAATACGGCGTGACGATTTTCTACACCGCGCCGACCGCGATCCGCGCGTTCATCAAGGCGGGCGACCATTTCCCGAAAGCCCACGACCTCTGCTCGCTGCGCCTGCTAGGTTCTGTTGGAGAGCCGATCAACCCGGAAGCCTGGAACTGGTATCACAAGCATATCGGCGGCGGCAGATGCCCGATCGTCGATACCTGGTGGCAGACCGAAACCGGCGCGATCCTGATTTCCCCGCTGCCCGGAGCCACGCCCTGCAAGCCGGGCACCGCCACGCTGCCGTTCTTCGGCATCGACGCCGCGATCTTCGACGACGCGGGCAACGAATGCAAAAACGGCCAGGACGGACGTCTCGTCATCCGCAAGCCGTGGCCGTCGATGATCCGCTCGATTTACGGCGACAAGGAGCGCTATAAGTCGGCTTACTGGTCGGATTACCCCGGCGGCATCTACACCGCGGGCGACGGCGCGCGCCGCGACAAGGACGGCAATTTCTGGATTATCGGCCGCCTCGATGACGTGCTCAACGTCTCCGGTCACCGTCTCGGCACGGCGGAAATCGAGAGCGCACTCGTCTCCCACCCCGCCGTCGCGGAAGCCGCGGTGGTCGGCCGCCCGGATGAGATGAAAGGCCAGGCCGTCGCCGCCTTCGTCACGCTGAAGGGAAATTACGAGGAGTCCGAGGCCCTCCGCATCGAGTTGCGGAACCACGTCGGCAAAGTCATCGGCGCGATCGCCAAACCGGACGATCTCCACTTCGCTCCCGGCCTGCCGAAAACCCGTTCCGGAAAAATCATGCGCCGCCTCTTGAAAGAACTGGTTTCCACCGGTAAAATTTCGGGCAACGTGACGACTCTTGAGGACTTCTCCGTCATCGAGAGCCTGCAACGCAAGATCGCCAAATAAGCCAACCGGCCTTTTTCATGACTTCCTCCCGCTACCTCATCGCCCGCGTCGCGCAGACCTTCGGTTATTTCCGGAGGACCCTGCGCATGGCGGACGCGGCGAGCGAAACGCAGCTCCTGCGCCAGGCCGAAGCGCAACTCGGCTCCGCGATCTGGCAGAAAGTTGAAGACATCGAGGAGCTCTCCGTTGAATACTGGAACTTGCGGAAATTCCTCAAGGAGGAGAAGATCATCCGGAAAAAAGTCGCGGAGTCCCAGGTCGAGCTCGACAAGGCCCACGAGGAGCGCGCCAGCGTTCTCAATAACACTCCGGAAGTCCATCAGGAGCTGATGGACCAGCGCATACTTCTACTCACCGAGATCGAAACACTCGCCCTGCGGCGCGATGAAATCGTCGCCGAGGCCCGCGAGGTCCGCCGCGCCTATGACGGGTTCAAGATGAAACTTGAGGTGATCACTAACGAGTCGCAAGGCTCGGAATCGGGCAAAGTGAAAATCGAAGAGGTCAAGCGCCGCCTTGCCGATCTCAAAACCAAGTTTTCCGACCTCAAAAAGCAGCGTCTTCTCATCGGTGCCGAAATCGAAGCGGGCGATGACAAGGTTGACCTCGTGGACGAGCAGCTCAACGAGAAGAAAAAAGACCGCCGGCTCCATGCTTCCGAGGCCTTCCAGGTGATCAGCGAGCGCAACAAGGAGATCTCGATCCTGCGGGCGGAAAGCGGTTTGCTAGACACCCAGATGCGCCAGCTTTACGCCGAGATCGGCCGCTTCGTCAGCCGCAACGCCCATTTGAATCCGGCCTGTGCCGAAGCGGCTCACTCCCATCAAGGTCTGGTAGATGTCATGCGCGCGCTCCGCCGCTCGATCGCGCTGAACCACCGCCTCGCACGCACCGCCTGATCCGATAGTTAGGTTTCATGGGTTTCTTATTGGAGCCCTCTCCGGGCTCGGGGCATGGTGTTTTTGATTTACGCCACAGCGGATTTGTGAGAATCCCATGGTTTAATAAGGTTTCAGATCGGAAATCTATCAATCAATCAGACATCAACAAATACCATCATCGGCAAAGAGGAAAAAACTACACGCTGATAGGGATTAAACGAAAAGGGCTGCCTGATTCGAATCAGGCAGCCCTTTTTGATAGGCCGGCAATTACGCGAGGTCGAAGCGATCGAGGTTCATCACCTTGTTCCAGGCCGCCACGAAGTCGTGGACGAACTTGAGCTGCGAGTCGGCAGTGGCGTAAACTTCCGCGAGAGCGCGGAGCACGGAGTTGGAACCGAAGACCAAATCCACGCGGGTGCCGGTCCACTTGAGTTCGCCGGTTTTGCGGTCGCTGCCTTCGAAGGCCTGTTCGTCGGGTGACAGCGGACTCCAGGCGGTGCCCATGTCGAGCAGGTTGACGAAGAAGTCGTTGGTCAGGGCCTCGGACTGTTTGGTGAAGACTCCGGCCTGGATGCCGCCGGCGTTCACGTTCAGGACGCGCAGGCCACCGATGAGCACGGTCATTTCCGGAGCGGTGAGGGTGAGGAGTTGGGCCTTGTCGATGAGCAGTTCCTCGGCCGGCACGCTGTAGCGGGTCTTCTGATAGTTCCGGAAGCCGTCGGCGATCGGTTCGAGGAAAGCGAACGATTCGACATCGGTCTGTTGCTGCGAGGCGTCCATGCGGCCCGGGGTGAACGGGATGGTGAGGTGGTGACCTGCGTTCTTCACCGCCTGCTCGACCCCGGCGCAACCGGCGAGCACGATGAGGTCCGCGAGGGAGATTTTTTTTCCGCCGGATGCGGTGGTGTTGAACTCATTCTGGATGCCTTCGAGCGCGCCTAACACCTTGGCGAGTTGCGCGGGTTGGTTGGCTTCCCAATCCTTCTGCGGGGCGAGACGGATGCGCGCGCCATTGGCACCGCCGCGTTTGTCAGAGCCTCGGAAGGTGGAGGCGGAGGCCCAGGCGGTGGAGACGAGTTCGGAAACGGTGAGTCCGGACGCGAGGACCTTGGCCTTGAGGGTGGCGATGTCCTGATGATCGACGAGCGGGTGATCGACCGCCGGGATGGGGTCCTGCCAGATGAGGATTTCCGCCGGAACCTCAGGGCCGAGATAGCGGTCACGCGGGCCCATGTCGCGGTGGGTGAGCTTGAACCAGGCGCGACCGAAGGCGTCGGCGAACTGGTCGGGATTGGCGAGGAAGTTGCGGGAGATTTTCTCGTAAGCGGGATCGGCACGCAGGGCGATGTCGGAGGTGAGCATGCTGGGAGCGATCTTTTTGTTAGCGTCGTGGGCATGGGGCACGGTGCCTTCACCCGCACCATCCTTGGGCCGCCACTGCTGCGCGCCGGCCGGGCTCTTGGTGAGTTCCCATTCGTAGCCGAAGAGGTTCTCGAAGTAGTTGTTGCTCCACCGGGTGGGAGTGGTGGTCCAGGTGACTTCGAGGCCGCTGGTGATGGCGTCCGCGCCTTTTCCGGTGCCGAAGCTGTTTTTCCAGCCGAAGCCTTGTTCGGCAAGGCCGGCTTTTTCCGGTTCGTCGCGGACGTTGTCCGCGGGGCCTGCGCCGTGGGTTTTGCCGAAGGTGTGGCCACCGGCGATGAGCGCGACGGTTTCCTCGTCATTCATCGCCATGCGGGCGAAAGTCTCGCGGATGTCGTAGGCGGATAGAAAGGGATCGGGGTTGCCGTCCGGGCCTTCGGGGTTGACGTAGATGAGGCCCATCTGCACGGCGGCGAGCGGGTTTTCCAGATTGCGGGTGTGGATGCCGCCACCGGCATGGTCATCGGCCACGAGCACGCCGCCGTCTTTTTCGACGCCTTCGGAGCCTTGGGCGTAGCGCTTGTCGCCGCCGAGCCAGGTGGTTTCACGGCCCCAATAGACGTCGTGATCCGGCTCCCAGGTATCGGCACGGCCACCGGCGAAGCCGAAGGTTTTGAAGCCCATGGTTTCCAATGCGACATTGCCCGTTAAAATCATGAGGTCGGCCCAAGAAATCTTGCGGCCGTATTTCTGTTTGATCGGCCAGAGCAGGCGGCGGGCCTTGTCGAGGCTGACGTTGTCCGGCCAGCTGTTGAGCGGGGCGAACCGCTGCTGACCACGGCCCGCACCGCCACGACCGTCGCCGGTGCGATAGGTGCCGGCGCTGTGCCAGGCCATGCGGATGAAGAGACCGCCGTAGTGGCCGAAGTCGGCGGGCCACCAGTCTTGGGAATCGGTCATGAGCGCGGCGAGGTCGGCCTTGAGCGCGGCGTAGTCGAGGCTCTTGAATTCCGCCGCGTAGTCGAAGTCGTCGCCCATGGGGTCGGACTTGGAGGAATGCTGGTTCAGGAGATCGACGTTAAGCGCCTTGGGCCACCAGTCGCGGATGGCGGTGCCGGTGCTGGGGGCGTGGTTGAAGGGGCACTTGGCTTGCGGGGCGGGGGGCGAGTGATCGACGGGGCAGCGTGGAGTTTCGTTGGACATGGGATGATCGTTGGCTTGGTTAAAAAATGGATGGAATCAAAAGATGGTGAATGGCCCATCGCTTTGGCGAGAATGAATGATCGGAAATGCGCCATCGGTAAAGACTACGATAACAATGCTTGCCATCGGCATTTCCTATGGGATGGATCCGCCATGGATTTGCGCCAACTCGAATATTTCACGGCGATCGTGAGGGAAGGCTCGCTGACGGCGGCCGCGAAACGCTGCCGGATCGCGCAGCCGTCGCTGAGCCAGCAACTGCGGGCGCTCGAGGACGAGCTCGGCGAGGCGCTGGTCCACCGCAAGCCGCGCGGGGTGGAGACCACGGCGGCGGGAAAAATCCTGCTGGAGCACGCCGAGCGGGTTCTCGTGGAGGCGCGGCTGCTGCGGGAGCGATTCACCCAGCGCCGCGACAGCCAAGAGGGATCCGTTATTTTCGGGATGATCCCGACCATCGCGCCCTACCTGCTGCCGAAACTGCTGGCACCGTTTCGTGAGGCGTTTCCGAAAATCGACGTGCAAGTCCGCGAGGCCCGGACAGAAGGGCTGATCAAGCTGGTGGTGGATGGCTCCATCGAATTCGCCATCCTGAGCGACGTCACCGCGCAGGACCAGAAACGCTGGTCGCTGCATGTGCGAGAGCTTTTCCGCGAGCCGCTGATGCTGGCGGTGCCGCTTTCCCATCCTTTTGCCAAGGGGTCCCCAGCGCCCTTGCCCGAACAGCTTCTACCCGAAACCCTGATCCACCTGCGCGACGGCCATTGCCTCACCGACCGCACGCTCAAGGTGTGCAGCCTCGACCGCCTCGATCCAAGGCTGGAGTGCGACCAGCTCGAAACCGCGCTCGCGATGGTCGAGGCCGACATGGGGATCGCGGTGGTGCCGGAGCTCGCCACCCGTTCGCGTCCGCTGCCGGGCGTGGTCATCCGGAGCTTCGGCGAGCCCGAGCCGGAACGCACGATCAGTCTGATGAAGCGCCGTGCCGCGCCATTTTCGGCCGCCGCCACGGAATTGGTGCGGCTGGTGAAATCCTTCGCCCGTGATTGATCCTTGGCATTCCCTCGTTCTGCGATAATCGTCGGCTATCAATCCCTTTTGACCCTTATGAGAACACTCACCCAAATCGCTCCCATCGCCGCGCTCGTCTGCGCTACCGCCAGCTTCGCTGCGGAAGCGCTCGTCATGCGCCCTCTCTTCAACGGCAAGGACCTCAGCGGCTGGACCGGCGGCGGATACATCGTCGAGGACGGCGCCATCGTCTGCACTCCCGCGGGGAAAAACCTGATGACCGAGCAGACGTTTTCCAACTACGTGCTCGATTTCGATTTCAAGCTGCCGCCCGGCGGAAACAACGGGCTCGGCGTGCACTATCCGGGAACCGGCGATGGCGCCTACACCGGAATGGAAATCCAGGTCCTCGACAACACCGCCGAGAAATACAAGGACCTCAAGGAATACCAGTTCCATGGCTCGCTCTACACGCTGGCCCCGGCGAAAAAATCCGGACTTAAACCCGTGGGCGAATGGAACCATGAACGGGTGAGCGTGTTAGGTCCGGCCGTGACCGTCGAGCTCAACGGCGAGATCATCCTCAGCGCGAATCTCGACGAGCTCAGCGCCAGCCACCCGGATCACCAGGGTGTGAAACGCCGCGCCGGTCATATCGCCTGGCTCGGTCACGGCGATCGTGTCGCGTTCCGCAACATCCAGATCGCGGAAGTCCCGCCAGCCGCTAACACCGAAGGCGTGATGGCCGCCGGGTTCACCCGGTTTTTCAACGGCAAGAACCTCGACGGCTGGAAACATGGAAACAGCCCGGAATGGACCGTTTCCAACGGCATTCTCAAACACAGCGGCCGTCGCGGCGAGCCCGCCGATCTCTGGACCGAAAAGGAATACGGCGACTGCACCCTCGTCTTCGATTGGCGCTGGAGCGGCCGCGGGCCGATGAAATCCCAGCCCACTGTGATGCCCGACGGTTCACATAAAGGAAAGAGCGAGGTTGAGGAGTTAGACAGCGGCATCTACCTCCGCGGCAGCACCAAGAGCCAGGTCAATTTGTGGAACTGGACCGTCGGCTCCGGCGAGGTTTACGGCTACCGCACCGATCCAAAGATGTCGGCCGAGGTCAAAGCCGGCGTGACTCCCAAGACCAAGGCGGACCTCCCGCTCGGCGAGTGGAACCGCACGATGATCACTCTCAAGGGCGACCGCCTCAGCGTCTCGCTCAACGGCCGCGTGGTCATCGAGAATGCGCAGCTTCCCGGCGTCCCGGCCAAGGGTGCGATCGGCCTGCAACATCACGGGGGCGCGATCGATTTCGCGAATCTGTGGATCAAGGAGCGTTGAATTGACTGCGTCACCATGCGCTATCGTGAAGCTATCGACTGGTTGTTTGGCACCCAGATGTTTGGAATCAAACTGGGGCTCGACGGGCCGCGCCAGTTACTCAAGGAGTTCCTCGCCTACCCGGCGCACGGGGTGAAGGTCATCCACGTCGCCGGGACTAACGGCAAGGGCAGCACCTGCGCGATGATCGACAGCATCACCCGCGCTTGCGGCCGGCGCTGCGGGCTTTTCACCTCGCCGCACCTCATCGACTACCGCGAGCGGATCAAGGTGAACGGCGCAGAAATCCCGGAAGACGCCTGCGCCGCAATGCTCACCGAGCTGCGCGCCTTGTGCGAGCGGATGGAGACGCATCCGACGTTTTTTGAAATCACGCTGGTCCTCGCGATGCGCTGGTTCCGCCTCCGCGAGTGCGAGATCATCGTCCTGGAAACCGGCATGGGCGGACGACTCGACGCCACCACCGCGGTGCCCGCGGATGTCTGCGTGATCACTCCGGTCGGCATGGATCACATGCAGTATCTTGGAAATTCCCTCGAAGAAATCGCCGCGGAAAAAGCCGGGATTCTGGTGAGCGGAAAACCCGCGATTTCCGCCCCTCAGGATGCCTGCGTGCGGCGGGTTTTGGAAAAGGAGGCGAATGAAAAACGATCGCCGCTAGAATTCGTGGAGGAGCCGCTGCTCGGCTATCCGATGGCGCTGGCGGGCGAGCACCAGGCATGGAACGCCGCGCTCGCGGTGGCCGCGCTCCACCGATTGGGCATCCCTCTCAGCTCCGACAGCGTCGGCTACGGCCTCCGCAACGTCAACTGGCCGGGGCGCTTTGAAGTCATCCGGCCCGGCGTCATCCTCGACGGCGCGCACAATCCCCAGTCTGCGGAGGTCCTCGCAGCCACCTGGTTGCGCAGCTTCCCGGGCAAGCAGGCGGCGCTCGTCTTCAGCGCCGTGACCGGCAAGGATATTTCCGGCATTCTGGAAATCCTCGCCCCGCTCGCCTCGCGGATTTTTCTCTGCCCCGTCGATACCCCGAGGGCGGTTTCCCCCGCAGAACTCGCGGGCTATCTGCCGCCGGACGCGCCGCCGCACGAGATGTTCGGGAGTTTTGAAAATGCCTTCGCCGCCGCGAGCTCGTTCGGGGAACCCGTCCTCGTGGCGGGCTCGCTTTTTCTCATCGGCGAGGCGCGGGCTTTTCTAACTTCCGGGAAGTTCCAGCCGAGCTCGCAGTGATTTGAAAGACTACCGGCCTCACTCCACCGTCCAGGTGGAGCCGCCGCGCAGCAGTTCCTCCCAGGTGCCGGTGCCCTTTTTCGCCTTGGCCGCTTCGACCTGGTCATGGATCAGCGACTCGTAGGTCGGGCGCTGGATCTGGCGGACCACGCCGATGGGCGTCGGGAAATCCGGCAGACCCATGGTGGCGAGCATCTGCGAGTAAAGCGGGCTCGCGTGGTCGGGCTCGTGGATCAGAATTTCGCCCGGAGCGGCGCTGGCGGCATCGACGACTTCCGGCACGAGGCCGTTGAGGCGGATGCCCTTTTCCTTGTCCTTGCCGAAGAGCAGCGGCTTGCCGGCTTCGAGGTTGAGCATTTGGTTGTCGCGGTTTTCCTTGCCGTAAACCGGGTCCCACGCGGCGTCGTTAAAGATCACGCAGTTTTGCAGGATCTCGACGAATGAAACTCCTTGGTGCTCGTGGGCGGCCTTGAAGGTGGCAACCATGTGCTTCGGGTTGTTATCCACGGTGCGGGCGATGAAGGTGGCCTCGGCGCCGAGCGCGAACAGCAGCGGGTGCAGCGGATAGTCCACTGAGCCTAACGGGGTGGTCTTGGTCTTGGTGCCGACCGGCGAGGTCGGGCTGTACTGGCCTTTGGTGAGGCCGTAAATCCGGTTGTTGAACAGCAGGACGGTGACGTCGAGGTTGCGCCGAAGCAGGTGGAGCAGGTGGTTGCCGCCGATGCTCAGTCCGTCGCCGTCGCCGGTGACGATCCAGACGGATAGATCGGGATTGGCGACCTTGACGCCGGTGGCGACGGTGGGCGCGCGGCCATGGATCGTGTGGAATCCATAGGTGTTCATGTAGTAGGGAAAGCGGCTGGAGCAACCGATGCCGCTGATGATGCAGAAGTTTTCGCGCGCGATGCCGAGCTCGGGCAGCGTGCGCTGGAGCGAGTTGAGGATCGCATAATCGCCGCAGCCGGGACACCAGCGGACGTCGTTGGAGGTGACGAAGTCCTTGCGGTTGAGCTCCGGCACGGCGGGGATGTTTTGAATTTCGGTGGCCATGGCGATCAGTCGTTGATGAGTTGAAGGATGCGTTCGCGGATTTCGCTGACTTTGAAGGGACGCCCCATGATTTTGGGCATGGAGATCGCATCTACCAGATAATGCGCCCGCAGGATCATGCAGAGCTGGCCGGAGTTGAGTTCCGGGATGAGGACCTTGTCGAAGCCCTTGAGCAGCTCGCCGAGGTCGGGCGGCAGCGGGTTGAGGTAGCGAATGTTAGTGCTGCTGACCTCGAAGCCTTCGAGCCGGAGCGACTCGACCGCCGAGGTGATCGCGCCGTGGGTGCCGCCCCAGCCGATGACTAACATTTTGCCGTTTCGTTCGCCGGTGACGTTGAGCGGCGGGATACTTTTGGCCACGGCTTCGACCTTGGCGGCGCGCAGGCGGGTCATTTCGCTGTGGTTGTCCGAGTCGTAACTGATGTTTCCCTTGCCATCTTTTTCGAGTCCGCCGAGGCGGTGTTCGAGTCCCGGTTGGCCGGGAATGGCCTGGGTGCGGGCGAGCGTCTCCGGATCGCGGGCGAAGGTGACGTAGGGCTTCGACGGGTCGGCGAAAGGCTTGCAAATTTCCGGCAGCGAGGCTTCGTCCGGCACTTTCCACGGTTCGGAACCGTTAGCCAGATAGCCGTCGCTGAGCAGGATGACGGGCGTCGAGTATTCCAAGGCGATGCGTATCGCTTCGAAAGCAGCGCGGAAACAATCGGACGGGGAGTTCGCCGCGACGACCGGCAGCGGGCTTTCGCCATGGCGGCCGTAGAGCGCCTGGAGCAGGTCGGATTGCTCGGTCTTGGTCGGCAGTCCGGTGCTGGGGCCGCCGCGCTGGACGTTGACGATCACCAGCGGCAGCTCGGTGGAAATGGCGAGGCCGATGAACTCGCTCTTCAGACACATGCCCGGGCCACTGGTGCCCGTGACGCCGATCTGCCCCGCGAAACTCGCACCGAGCGCCACGCCGATGGCGGCGATTTCATCCTCCGCCTGCACGGTCTTCACGCCGAAGTGTTTGTAGCCCGCGAGGGTTTCGAGAATCGAGGAGGCGGGCGTGATCGGGTAGCCCGAGAATAACAAGTCGCGGCCGGCCTTTTTCGCTCCGGCGATCAAGCCCAGGGCGAGCGCCTCGTTGCCGGAAATCTTGCGGTAGGTGCCGGGTGCGACCTCCGCCCGCGCCACCATGTAGCGGTTGCGGGTGGTCTCGGTGGTTTCGCCGAGGAAATAGCCGGCTTTGAGGACGCGGATGTTAGCCTCCGCGAGGTCGGGCGCTTTTTGGGCCCACTTGGAATTGATGTAGTCGATGGTCGGTTCCAGCGGCCGGCCATAGACCCAGTAGGTGAATCCGAGCGCGAAGAAGTTCTTGGTCCGGAGTTTCTCCTTCATGGTGAGCGGGCTTTCCTTCAGCGACTCCACCGCCAAGCCGCTGATGTCGAGTGGGAGAACTTCGTATTTCTTCTGGATCGCCGGATCGTCGAGCGGGTTCGACGTGTAGCCGGCCATCGCCAGGTTTTCCGGGGTGAAGGCGGCGGAATTGGCGATCAACAGCCCGCCTTCGACGAGATCCATCAGGTGGACGGCGAGGGCGGCGGGGTTCATCGCCACCAGCGAGTCCGGCTCGTCGCCCGGAGTGAGCACGGTCACGCTGCCGAAGTGGACCTGGAACGCGGACACGCCCGCGATGGTGCCGATCGGCGCGCGGATTTCCGCCGGGTAATCCGGGAAGGTCGCGATGGCGTTGGGGACGGTGACGCTGGTGTCGGTGAAACGCTCGCCAACGATTTGCATTCCGTCGCCGGAATCACCGGCGAAGCGGACTACCACGGATTTCATCTCGCGGAAGCCGCGGGTGGATGGGGTCATGGGTCTGATTGGATTTGAATCTGAAGCACTTAAGAATTTGATCCCCCGGGCGTCAATGGCTGATGTCGGCCGCTCCGCAATTCATCCGCTTTTCTCAGTTTGAAGAAGGAGTCGGGAAATGTGATTCCCCAAGCAGAGCCTCTGTTGAAAGCTACGCCACGCGGTCGCGCTCACCGATGAAACGCGCCGTGTATTCGGGATCGAGTGTTCCGAAAAGCTTGTCCCAGAACAGCGTGTAGAATCCGAAATTGTATCCCGGATGCTCGTGATGTTCCGCATGAAAAGTGGATGGCGCGGAAAACTCCGGGCCCAAATCCGGAATGAGACGGAAGCCGCCCGCCGGCCATACGTGTTAGCTTTTGCGGCGGGCGGCTGTGGAAACGCGGGTCCGGCTGGAAAAATCCTGATTTTCCGCGAAGGCCTGTTGCCATTTTCCGGGAAAGCTGGTAACCGTTTTTTCGATGGGCCGAAGCACGCCGCAACTTGAATTCCGCTGGACCTCGTGGTTCCGCGTTTTGAAGACCCCGGAGGTCCCGAAGACGACGCCCCTGCGGGATGACAGCGGCCTAACGGCCTGGTGCGCGGAGGCTTCGAAATCGCTCTTTCTCAACGAGCTCGCCCGCAAGGTCCGCGTGACTTGGAACCCGCGGATGCAGACGACGGCGGGCCGCGCGTGGTGGCCGGACCGGTCGATCGAGCTCAACCCGAAGCTCAAGGACTGCGAGCCGGAGGAACTCTGGCGCACGCTCAAACACGAGCTCGCGCACCTCGTCGCCTACGAGCGCTGTGGCCGCCGGCGGATCGATCCGCACGGGCCTGAGTGGCAGGCCGCCTGCAACGACTTGGGGATTCCAGGCGAGCAGCCGTTTCACAACCTGCCCTTCAAGCGCCGCAAGATGAAGCGCAACCACGCCTACATCTGCTCCAACTGCTTTTCCGTGATCCACCGGGTGAAGCCGATCAAGCGGGCGGTCGCGTGCTACGATTGCTGCCGGAAATTCGGCAACGGCAGCTATCACGACCGCTTCCGCCTGATCAAGCACACGCCTTGATCAATCGCGATCCGCGACGAAGAGCGTGTGGGTGAAGCGTTTCGCTTTGGGATAGGCTTTCGCGCTGATGCACTCGACGTGCTTGAAAGAACCTTGCAGCGACTTCGCGAATGACTTGTCCGGGTGCGCGGACCAGAAGATCACGCGGCCTTCCGGCTCCAGCGCGTTCTTGATGCGGGTGATGCCTTTCTGGGCGTAAAGCCGCTCGTTGCCTTTTTGCACGAATGGGTCCGGGCCGTTGTCCACGTCGAGCAGGATGGCGTGGTAGCGGTCGTTTTCACAACGGTCGATGAGGTCGTAAACGTCGCCGACATGGATGCGCACCCGCGGATCGTCGAGCAGCTTGCCGTTGACCTCGTGGAGGAATTCGCGGTTCCAAGCGACCACTTCCGGCAGGAGTTCCGCGACATCGACGACGGCGTCCTGGCCGGTTAGAGCGAGCACCCGCTTGAGCGTGAAGCCGAAGCCGAGCCCGCCGATGAGAATGCGGGGCCGGGACGGAAGACGCGCGCAGGAGAGTTCGGCCATTTGCTCCTCGGAGGAGGAGGCCGTGGTGCTCATCAGTTGCAGGCCGGCGACTTTGAGGAAATGGTGGCCGTCGTGCTCGTGGAGCGTGAGCTGGGCTCCGTCGGGCGTTTTGCAGGTCGCGAGAGTGCGGGTGATTTTCATGGGAACAACGGAGGCGGCGCGGCGCGGCGGAGTGTCATCCGTGATTTTCTCCGGAGCAAATCATTCGCGCCGTCAGCTTGTCGAAAGTGAAAACGATGGGTTCCTCCGGCTTGTCGGCGGTATCTACTGGTGGGATAAGTCTTTTACCTTGAGTTGAATGAGCAAAATCATCATGAGGCTTGCGTGGTCGCTCGTCACCCGCCAAGCTGCCCCACTAAATTATGAGCGAACGACGCGTCGTCATCACCGGCATTGGCTGTATCACCCCACTTGGCAAGGACCTGACCACCACTTGGGAGGGACTCAAGAGCGGGCGCAGTGGCATTGGAACCATCACCCAGTTCGATCCGTCACCGTTCGATTGTAAAATCGCGGGCGAGGTCAAAAATTTCAATGCCGACGATTATTTCAACGTCCCCAAGGACGCCCGGCGCTCGGACCGCTACGTCCAGCTTGCAGTCGCCGCGTCGAAGATGGCGATGGATGACTCGGGTGTGGATGTTTCCACCATCGACTCGCGGCGCTTCGGCGTGATGGTCGGCAGCGGCATCGGCGGACTCGCGACCCTTGAGCGCGAGCACTCGACTTACATCAACAAGGGGCCCAAGCGGGTTTCGGCGTTCACCATCCCGATGATGATTTCCAACATCGCCAGCGGCATCATCTCGATGGAATACGGCCTCCACGGCCCGAACATGGTCATCGTCACCGCCTGCGCGACGTCTAACCACAACATCGGCGAAGCCTGGCGCATCATCAAGTTCGGCGATGCCGACGCCTTCGTCTGCGGCGGCGCGGAAGCCGCGATCCTGCCGATGGGCCTTGCCGGCTTCAGCAGCATGAAAGCCCTCAGCACCCGCAACGGCGAGCCCGAGCGCGCCTCGCGGCCGTTCGATAAAAACCGCGACGGTTTCGTCATGGGTGAAGGGGCCGGAGTGGTCGTCATCGAGGAACTCGAGCACGCCCGCAAGCGCGGCGCGAAGATTTACGCGGAGCTCATCGGCTACGGCGTCAGCGCCGATGCCTATCACCTCAGTGCTCCTTCGCCCGATGGCAGCGGCCCGGCTTACGCCATCGGCATGGCGCTCAAGCACGGCAAAAAGAACCCGCAGGACGTCGATTATCTCAACGCCCACGCCACCTCCACCGGACTCGGCGATGTCGCGGAAACGAAGGCGATCAAGCTCGCGTTCGGTGACTATGCGACTAACGGACTGGTGGTCAGTTCCACCAAGTCGATGACCGGCCACATGCTCGGCGCGGCCGGCGGCGTGGAGCTCATCGCGAGCGTGATGGCCATCAAGGACGGTGTTATTCCGCCGACGATCAACGTCGAGGAGCAGGATCCCGAGTGCGATCTGGACGTCTGTCCGAACGTCGCCCGCGAGGTGCCCGTCAAGGTAGCCCTCAGTAACAGCTTCGGCTTCGGCGGTCACAACGCGTCGGTGCTCGTCAGCAAGTTCGAGTGAGTTCGCCCATGGAAAATCCGGTCTATCGGCAGGCGGGGAAGATCGCTTTCGGCGATACCGACGCCAGCGGCTGGATGCACTTTCCGCACATTTTCAAATACGCCGAGGAGGCGGAGCACGCGTTCCTGCGTTCGCGGGGTGTGTTGGTTTTCGACAGGGAAAAAGGCGGTTGGCCGCGGGTGAAAGTTTCCTGCGATTACAAGCGACCGTTCCGATGTGGGGATTCGTTCGAGGTGCTGCTAGGCATTGCCCGGATCAGCGCGTCGTCGGTCACGTGGAATTTCGAGGTCGTCAACGCTGCGGGGGAAATCGCCGCTTTCGGCAGCATGACCAACGTCCGCGTCGATCACGAAGGACGGCCGAAGCCGATCAGCGAGGATGAGCGCGCCGCACTCATTTGATATGGAATCCACTCCCGAAATCTCCGGTCGCGTCATCCTCGTCCCGACGCCCATCGGCAACATGGGCGACATCACGCTCCGCGCCCTGGAAATCCTCCGCTCCGCCGACCGCATCGCCTGCGAGGATACCCGTCACTCCGGCCAGTTGTTAGCGCATCACGGGATCTCAGGAAAGCCGCTCGTCTCGCTGCACGAGCACAACGAAGCCCGCCGCGCGCCGGACCTGATCGCCGCCGCCAGAGCAGGCGAAACTATCGCCGTCATCAGTGATGCCGGCATGCCCGGCATCTCGGACCCCGGCTATCGGCTGGTGCAAGCCTGCATCGAATCCGGCACGCCGCTCGAAGTCCTGCCCGGCCCGTCCGCCGTCATCACCGCGCTGATCGGTTCGGGATTTCCCTGCCACGCCTTCCGCTTCGGCGGCTTCCTCTCGGTAAAATCCGGTAAGCGCCGCAGCGCCCTAACTGCCGCGTTGGAGTCGGGCGAAACCGGGATTTTCTTCGAGTCGCCTCACCGCATCATTTCCACCCTGGAAATCCTAGCGGAAATCAATCCGCTCGCCCGCACCTGCGTCGCCCGCGAGCTAACGAAGAAATTCGAGACCTACCACCGCGGCACCGCCGCCGAAGTGCTCGCGCATTTCCAAAGCCATGCCCCAAAGGGCGAGATCGTCCTCCTCGTCCACGCGGCGGAAGTTAGAAACTCCTGACTTTTAGGCCCGCCGCTTTGGCGAGCGATGCCTGGCGTTTGTCGGAGGTGATGAACACGTCGGTTCCGACAATGATCGCCATCGCGACATGGAGGATGTCGAGGCTGCGGGTTCCGAGTTTTTCAACGTGCATCGCGCTCAATCTCTCCGCTTCGATAGTGACCGCGTCGAGAGCGGGGGAAATTGGCTGAAAGACCCCTCCTGCCAGGTCGGCGCGCATCAGGTTCAGGGATGCGTCCCGCTGTTTCGGGGTGATTTCCTTTCGGAAAACGCGAAGGCGCATGGCGTTGCGAAACTCCAGGTGGTGAAGCCACGTGAAACTCATGGGCAGGATGATCCGCTGGATTTCCGCAATCGCCTGCTGGCTGTTCGCATCGTTGGAGTAGAGGGAGCAAAGAAAACCGGTGTCCGGATAATGATTCATCGCTCGCCGCGGAGTTCGGAGATGATTTCAGTTCCGGTCGTCGGCAGCACCATGTCGCCGTAGATCTCTTTCAAGCGGGCTGCGAAGTCGGGGCGCTTGACAGGCGGCTTCGTCACCGGGGAAAGGATGGCTACCGGTTGATTGTAGCGGGTGATTTCCACGGTTTCCCCCGCCTCCACAATGGCCAGCACCTTCTTGGTATCGTGCTTCAATTCACGGATTGATGTCGTTTTCATGGGTGATACACTGGTGTGACACATCATCAGTGTCAAGCCAGCGTGATTCCCACCGGGCAATGATCCGAGCCGGTAACATGCGGCAGGATCTCCGCGTCTTTCACGCGATCCATGAACGGCGTCGAGACGCCGAAGTAGTCGATTCTCCAGCCGACGTTCCGCTCCCGCGCTCCGCCGCGGAAGGACCACCACGAGTAGGCGTCCTTCTTGTCCGGATAGAAATGACGGAAGGTGTCGGTGAAGCCGGCACCTAGCAGCTCTCCGAAACCCGCGCGCTCCTCGTCGGAAAATCCTGCGGAAAAGCGGTTGTCCTTGGGCCGGGCGATGTCGATTTCCTGATGGGCCACGTTGAGGTCGCCGCAGAAAACGACGGGCTTGGTCTTCGCCAGCTCGGCGACGTGGCGGCGGAACGCGTGGTCCCACGTCATCCGATAGGGCAGCCGGCGGAGCGCGTCCTGCGAGTTCGGCGTATAAACATTCACCAAGTGGAAATCCGGATACTCCAGCGTGAGCACGCGGCCTTCCTGGTCGTGCTCTTCGATGCCGAGGCCGGTCCGGAAATCGAGCGGCTTCTCGCGGGTGAACACCGCGACGCCGGAGTAACCGGGTTTTTGCGCGGAATCCCAGTAGCCGTGATAGCCGCCGAGTTCCAAAGGCAGTTGCACTTGCTCGGGCCGGGCTTTGGTTTCCTGAAGACAGAGGATGTCTGGTTTTTCAGCCGTCACAAAATCTCCCAAGCCTTTGCCAATCGTGGCGCGGATGCCGTTTACGTTCCAGGATATGAGTTTCATCGGCGCGGAGTTTTCACCTCACACCAGCAACATGCAATCGCCATAGCTGAAAAACCGGTAACGCTCCTCGACGGCTTTGCGATACGCCTCCATCACCAACTCCTGTCCGGCGAACGCGCTGACCAGCATGATCAGCGTGCTTTGCGGCAGGTGGAAATTCGTCAGCAAACCGCCGACCACGCCGAACTGATAGGGCGGATGGATGAAGATATCCGTCTCGCCGCGCTGCTCGCGGAGCGGCCTGCCAAGGGATTCAAGCACCCGCGTCACCGTCGTGCCCACGGCGACGACGCGGCTGGCGGCGTTGACTCTTTCTGCGGTCTCCGCGCTCACGACGTAGCGCTCGGAGTGCATGATGTGATCCGCGACGACTTCCGCGCTGACCGGGCGGAAGGTGCCGACGCCGACGTGCAGCGTGAGGAAGGCGTGGGAAATTTTCTCCAACAGCTCCGGCGTGAAATGCAGCCCGGCGGTGGGCGCGGCGATGGCCCCTTCCTCGCGGGCGAACACAGTCTGATAGCGGTCGCGGTCGGCGGGGTCGGCGGCGCGGCCCATGTAGTGCGGCAGGGCGAGCTGGCCGTGTTTATCCAAATCGACGGGCGCGTCCCAGCGGATCAGGCGGTCGCCGTTTTCGAAGACTTCAGTAACCGTGCCGGTGATGCCGCCGACGCTCACGGTGCGGCCGGGTTTCATGCGCTTGCCAGGTCTAACGAGACAGCGCCATTCCAGCGGGGAAAGCCGGTCGAGGCAGAGCAATTCGGTGCGGCCGTCGTCCGAGAAGAGCCGCGCGGGGATGACTTTGGTGTCGTTGAGGACGAGCAAATCATCCGCCCGCAGGTAGTCGGGGAAATCACGGAACATCCGGTGCTCGATCACGCCGCTGTCCTTGTGGACGACCAGCATCCGCGAGGCGGCGCGCTCGGCGAGCGGCCGCGCGGCGATCAATTCCTCGGGCAGGTGGTAGTCGAAATCTTTCGTCCGCAGCGGCATGGGCTTTGGTAGTCACGACCCTGTCGGTTCGCAAGAAAAGCCCTGCCGAAAGCAAGGTTGACAGAATTCTGTGCATGAGCCATTTTTCAGTCATGCAAACGATTTCCTATACCGAGGCGAGAAATGGTCTGGCAGGACTTATGGAGATCGCGACCCGTGATCGGAAGCCGATCACGATCACCCGCAATGGTGCGGGGACAGTTGTTTTGCTTGCAGCCGAGGAATACGCGGCAATGGAGGAGACGCTCCACCTGCTGTCCACCCCGGCAAATGCCGAGCGGATTCGGCAAGGTCTGGCGGATTACGCGGCGGGCAATCTTCAAGCCGGCGAGCTATGCGACTGATGTGGCTGCCGGGTGGCTGGGGAGAATATCTTTACTGGCAAGAGCATGACCGCAAGGTGCTGGGACGGGTGAACGAACTGATCCGCGACACGCTGCGAAACCCATTTTCAGGAATTGGAAAGCCGGAGCCCTTGAAGGGAAACTTGAAAGGATGGTGGTCGCGGCGGATCACGCAGGAACACCGGCTCGTTTACCGAGTTGATGGTCAAAATCTGATTATCATGCAATGCCGGTTCCATTATGACGATCGAGCGGCGCATGCCTCTCGCTCAGAACCGCGCGTCCTTGGGATTTCCGCCGGAGAGGATGTAGGCGAACAGGTCTAGCAGCTCGTCCTTGTTGAGTGGCGTGAGCAGGCCGGGCGGCATCATCGAGACGTTGAACGGCTGGCGCGCCTTGACGTGGGTCTCGTCGATGGCGGTGAGCGCGTCCGGGGCGAGGGCGCTGGTCATGACGAAGAGCTTGCCGTTTTCCTGCACGACCACGCGGCCGACGATGACTCCGCCGTCCTTGAGGTCGATCTGCTCGCTCGGGTATTGGTCGCTGATGACCTTGGAGGGCTCGACGATGTTTTCTGCGAGGTCGCGGACGGTGTAGCGGCTGCCAGAGCCGGTTAGGTCGGGGCCGCTGTTGCCGCCGTCGCGGCCGAAGTGATGGCAGTTGATGCAGAGCTGAGAGGCGAACATCGCCTTGCCTTGCTCGAAGTTGCGGCCCTTGAGTCCGTCCTTGGCGAGCGCGTCGATTTCATCGGCGGTGTAGTTCTTGCCGGGGCCTTTGGGCATGACCAGATTGGCCGGGGCTGCGGGTGGCGCTTGTTGCGAGAGCGTGTCGAGGGCGGCGCGCTCGGCGGCATCCGGCACGCAGTTGGCGAGAGCGTCGGTCCGGATTTTTTTGAGGAAGCCTGTGAAGCTGTTGCCGCCGGACCATTTGGAGGTGCGGGGGAACCAGCTGAAGAAGGCCTTGCGGAGAGCAGGCGTCCAGCCGCTGCGGGCTTCGCGGAGGGCGTAGGCGTAGGCGATGGCCTGGCGGTTCGGGAGGCTGTTGTGCATGCCGGCCACGGCTTGGGCGTAACCGTCGTTGCGGGCAAGCATGTTTTCACTGGCGATGGTGATGTCGGCGTCCTTGGCGGTGTCGAGCATCGGCACGGTTTTCGCGACGATGCTGCGGGACTCCAGATAGACGAGCAGGGAGACGAGCTCGCGGTTAACCATGGGGTCGGTGTTAGGGAAGAGCGGGTCGAAGCGCTCGGCGATTTTCGCGAGGATTTCCGGGGCCGGCTTGCCCATGCGGGTGAAGACGAGCTGCCAGGCGCGGAGGTAGGGCAGGCGGAGTTCTGCCGGCAGCTTGGTGAAATCGAGCCTGCCGAGGGAAACGATGATCTTCGGCTGGAGCGATTTGTCGCCGACGCGGGCGAGCGCGATCAACGCCTCGATGGAGGCCTGCGGGTCGGTTTCCCCGAGCGCTTGGTCCGCCCATTTGGCGGTGGGCTGGCGCTCGATCGCGGCGCGTGCGGCGAAGCGGATGAAGCGGTCCTTGCTGGCGAGCGACGGCCAGGCCTTGGCGACAGCTTCCGGGCCGGTGCCTTGCGCGTGGAGACCTTCTAACGATGCGCGGAGTTTCATCCCGGGATCCGGCTGGACTTTCGCGGCGGCGACGGTACTTTCCTTGCCGGTGTAGCTGACGCGGTAGAGCGCGGACTGGCTGTTGCGGCCGCCGGTGGTGAAATACATGGCGCCGTCCTCGCGGCGGATGATCGCGTCGGTTAGGGGCAGCGGTTTGCCCGTGACGAACTCTTCTTTCTCCGCCTTGAAGGTCGCGCCGTCGGGCTGGAGGTGGATGGCCCACATCGTGCCGTAGGTCCAGTCGAGCGCATACATCGCGCGCTGGTATTTTGCGGGAAATTTCGCGCCCGTGCCGAAGACGGTGCCGGTCGGCGAGCCTGGGCCGATGTCGATCACGGCGGGCAGCGAGTCTGCGTAGTAATCCGGCCAGCGGCCGGCTCCGGAGCGCCAGCCGTAGTCGCCGGCGCTGACGATGTGGTTGATGCGCGTCGGCATGTACCAGGGGGATCCCAAGTCCCACTCCATGTCGGAATCGAAGGTGAAGAGTTCGCCGTTCGCATCGAAGGCGATGTCGTATTGGTTGCGGAAGCCGCCGGCGACGAGCTCAACGCGTTTGCCGTCCGGGTCGATTTTGCAAACGTATCCGCCGGGCGCGAGGATGCCGCTGGCGTGGCCGTTGGCGTCCCACAGGCGCTCGATGAGGTGGTCCTCGCCGATCGCGACGGGGCGGGAGTAGTCGAGATTGTCCGGGAGTTTCGTGTGGTTGCCGTTAGCGAAGTAGATCGATTTTCCATCAGGTCCGAGGACGATGGCGTGGGTTCCGTGTTCGCCGCCGCCGTCGCATTTCCGGATGAAGTCTGCCTTGTCGAACTGGTCGTCACCGTCGGTGTCTTTCAAGCGCCAGAGGCCCTTGTCGGCCATCTCGTTGACCATCACGTAGAGGCTGTCGAAGGCGTAAAGCAAGCCGTGGGCACCGCCGGTGGGCTTGCCGTCGGGCATGTTGAGCGGTTCCACCTTGAGCGCGTCGCCCTTGCCGGCGGCGGGCAGCGTGATCCGATAGATCTTGCCGTATTGGTCGCTGGTGATGAGGCGGCCCTTGTTGTCCTCGGTGATGGCGACCCATGAGCCTTGCTGTTCTTTGGGCACGCTGTAGAGCAACTCGACTTCAAAGCCGGCGGGCACTTGGATTCGGTTCGGATCGGGCGCGGCCTCTAGGGGGATGGCGAGAAGGGTGAGGCTTGAGAAGAACAGGGAACGATTCATGTGCGGGAGTTTCAAAAGTGTGCGGTTCTTACGCGGGGTGCTTACGAAATTTTACGGAATTCTCAAACGCGGCGAATCGAAGGCTCAGGAAACGATTTTCTCTCCGAGGATCCGGGCGATCCGGGCCGACTCGGAACCCCAAACGCGGACGAGCGTGCGTCTGGCGGTTCCGCCGCCGCGCTCGGTGGCCATCAGCACGCGGGTGCCGGCTTTTTCGACGTCCCAGGCGTCGGTTTCGCCTGCGGTCTTCCAGCCTTGGCGAAGCAGGATTCCGAGGAAATGGTGGCGGTCCTCGCCTTCTGCGGAGTCGATCGAGAACTCATCGGCTTGGCCGGAAGTCCGGGGGTTCCGGTCGGATTCCGGGCGAAGGAAAAGCGTCCGACTTCTCGCCCAAGCGCGGATTCGGGGTTGGAGGAATTTCACGGCTTCGAGGGCGAGTCGGGAACTCAGCGAGTCGAAATTTTTCCCCAACCCACGCAGCGGCAGCATCCGGTTGGTGATCACCTGATAGCCCGCGTCGCCCATCGGGCCGTGGTAGATGATGGAATCCGCCATCACGCGGACCGGGCCGCCGCCGTAAATGAAGCCGTGCCATTTCGCGTCGCCGCGCTTTGAGAAGCGGGCGGGGTGTTTCGCTAACAACAGGTGCTCGGCGCGGCCGTAGCCGAGTTGCTGGCCCAGGAATTTCGAGATCGACGGTCGCCGCCAATGCCAGACGAAGGCGCCGGGCACGAAGCCGAGACGGAAGCCGGCGTCCCTCAGCCGCCAGCAGAAATCCACGTCGTCGCCAGCGGTGTGGAACTGCGGATCGAAGCCGCCGACGGCGTCGAACGCGGCCCGCGTCACGGCCAGGTTGCAGCCCGGCAGGTGCTCGGCCTCCTCGTCGTCTAGCATCACGTGGCTGGGCGCTCCGGGCGCGGCGCAGACGACCGCTTCCTCCCAGGTTTTCGGTTTCGGCGGTAGATTCGGTCCGCCTGCCGCTGCGAATATTCCCTCGTGAAAAATGGGCCTCAGCCGCGCGATCCATTCCCGGTCCGGCTCGCAATCGTCGTCCGTGAATGCCAGCACCGCGCCTCTCGCGGCGGCCGCGCCGATGTTGCGGGCGCTGCTTAAGCCGCACGGTTCCAACCGCACGAGCCGGGCCCACGGGAAATTTTTCTCCACGAAATCGGGGCTGCCGTCGGTCGAGCCGTCATCCACGACGATCGTCTCAAAACCGCCGCCGTCCATTTTCCCGATTGCGGTTAGGCAGGCACCGATGCGGTCGCGGCCGTTTCGCGTGCAGACGATGACGCTGAAGAGGTTGATGGCGGAAAGTTGATGGCTGATGGGAAGATGTTGAAGAGTTTGGAGCGCGGGCTTCGCGTTGCCCTGCCGGTCTATCAGTCCGAAATCCCAGTCGAGCACTTCGGTGCCGACCCACCAGCGGTCGCTCCACGCGTAGATGGTCATTCCGGCGGTTTCCAGATCGAGCGCGGCCTGGCTGGCCCAGCGGAGAATTTCCGCCTGCCGCTCCAGTCCGTTCCGCCGTGAGTCGATGCCGAATTCCGAGATCACCAGCGGCCGGTCGCCGGCGATGTGATGCAGCCGTCTGAGGTAGCTGCGGCATGCTGGCTCGCCTTCCAGATAGATGTTGAAGGCGGTGAAGTCGGCGTTTTCCGGCTCCAGATACTCGGTGCTCGGGTAGTTCGCGTAGGCGAATAACAGATTT
This sequence comes from Akkermansia muciniphila, assembly GCA_945901795.1. GTDB lineage: Bacteria > Verrucomicrobiota > Verrucomicrobiia > Verrucomicrobiales > Akkermansiaceae > Luteolibacter > Luteolibacter muciniphilus_B. The sequence continues at coordinate 34,256 of CAMDLP010000011.1, forward strand.
GGCGCGAGTTCCTTGCCGAGGGCGATGAGCTCTTCGATCGCCCGTCGCACCTTGAGCGGACCCATCCAGCGCGCGAGGTCGGCGGGGATCTCATTTCCCACATAAACGCCCGCCAACGCCGGATGATTGCCGGTTTCCTTCAAGGCGTTGACCAGTGCGACCGCGGCGGATGTATAAATCCCTGGACGCTGGAAAAAATCCGCGCTCTGGCCCCATTCGAGCCCGCCGAATACTTTCAAGCCGTGATCCGCCGCAGCGTCTAGCAGCCTCATCCCCGGCATTTCATAAAGCCGGATCGCGTTGAAACCCGCCGCCGTCATTTGCGCGAAATCGGTCGCGAAAGACGTCGGCCAGCCGCCGGGAAACGGCCCGTAAGTGACCGCGTTCATCCGCACGCGCCGATCCCCGGAGCGGAAAAATTTTCCGTCCGTCCGCCATCGTCCTGAGTCATCTCCAGCGGCCACGGGGAAAAAGTAGGATTGCGAAGCGGCTTAGGCAAGGTGTCCCGACTGTCTCAGTCGGGAGTCCGGCTGAGACATCCGGGACACGTTCTGGGTTACCACTCGCACAAGTTCATTTCGCGGGTTTCTCGTCTTTCTGGCTTTGGGCTGGTATGCGGCGGCGATCAAGCATTGAACGGGGGGGGCTTGGCGGCGGGACGGGTGAATGGCCTATCTCACCTCGTCGCCCGCGGTCACCTTCGCATTCACTCCGCCATTATCAGCACCTGGGCCACCGTTTTTCACCAGCGTCATCACGCACTCCAAGTGACGGGTGTGCGGGAAAAGGTCGAAGGGCTGGACGTCCGCCAGCTGATAGCCGCCTTCGCTGAGCTGCTTGAGATCGCGCACTTGGGTCGCCGGATCGCAGGAAACATAAACCACGCGGGCGGGACCGAATTTTACGAGCTGGTCGATGAACTCCGGCGTGCAGCCCTTGCGCGGCGGGTCGATGACCACGGCCGTTTCCGCGGCGGGGAAGGCGATCTGGTCGAAGATTGCCTCGGCGGACGCGGTGAGGAATTTGGCGTTGGTGATAGAGTTGGCGGCGGCGTTCTTGCGCGCCCACTCGCAGGAGGTTTCGGAAACCTCGACGCCGGCGACCTGCTCGAAATCCTTGGCCAGTGTTAGGGAAAACAGGCCGGAGCCGCAGTAGGCGTCGACCAGGAACTTCGCGCCACCGGCGGCGGCCTGCTTGGCGACGTAGCCGGTGAAGGCGGGGAGGATGAACGGATTGTTCTGAAAGAAATCGCCGGCGAGAAACTGGAATTCCAAATCGCCGACATGCTCGGTGGCCACGGCGCGGAAGTCGGTTTCCACGCGGTCTTCGGTCGCGCGCAGCAGCACGGTGGCGCCGCGCTTGAACGTGTTAGCCCGTGCGCGGAGTCCTTCGCGGATCGCCGGCAGCTCGCGGTTGATGACGTCCATCGCGATCGGGCATTGCGGCACGTCGATGATCCGCGAGCGGGTGCCGATGTGGAGAAAGCCGATGGGACCGATCTCGCCGTTGCGCGGCTGGTCGAAGTGCGGCGTGATTTTCGAGCGGTAGTTCCACGTTTGTTCGGAGGACAGGCAGTCGTTCACCGGGAAGGTGATCGCGGCCATGTATTTCATCAGCTCGCCGACCTGGCGGGTCTTCCACGCGAGCTGTTTGTCGTAGGAAAGGTGCTGGTATTGGCAGCCGCCGCACTCGCCGAAGAGCGGGCAACCCGGAGTCACTCGGTCGGGCGAGGGTTCGAGCACCTCGACGAGATCCGCTTGTGAGAAACTTTTATCATTCCTGAAAACCCGGGCTTTCACGAGTTCGCCCGGCAGAGAAAACGGCACGAAAACCACCCAGCCGTCGATCCGGCCAACGCCGGCCCCGAGATTGGTTAGGGAGTCAATCCTCAGCTCGATTTCCTGATGATACGCGAACGGTGTGGGGATGAATTTTTTCGGCGGGCGTGGAAACATGGTCGGGCGGAAGATTGTCCGCCCGACCCGCCTGCGGCAATCGAAAGTTAAGGTGCCTTCGCGAAGGGCTGCGCGGTGTCGCGGCGCTGGACCTCACCAGGCATCCAGGTCCATGGATTGACATCTTTCTGGGTGAAAACGGCGATGCCGATGACGCCGACGTTGCGGGTGTTGCCATGGCGCATGTTCGCGCAGGAATTCGAGACGCTGGAGAATTTGAAGGCCGCCACCCGGCTGTAGCTGGTGCGAAAGCCCTCGATTTCAATGGGTTTTCCAGGCTCCACGATGTAGCCCCGTTTGGAGAACGAGCCGGACTGGCCGTCCTGCACGTCGAGCCCATCGACGCTGGCGACGATTTCGAGCGCGCTCTTGCAGCGGTTTTTCACGACGATGGAATAGGTGCCGTCCTCCTGCCCCGCGACGAGGCGGCGGCGATATCCGCTCTCCTTGTAGGCGGGTTTTTCGTTGGGCCGCTGATTCATCCGCTTTCGAGCAGGGCGAACCTCGTGACCGGCATCGTCGCCTGCATTGCGATTTTTCCGCTCGCCATGATCTGTGGCCCGCTGCGTGGGATCCCGTTCTATTGGCGTTTGATCGACTGCTCGTTCGGCGTGATCGGCATCATTCCGTTGGTCTATTGCCTGGGCCTGCTCAAGCAGATCGAGAAAAATGACTGATCGATTGATTTGGGGAAAGCTCTTCATGTCACGCTCGGACAATCGCAGCAAATTCATTGCCTGTCCCGCCCCCGCGGCCAGTATGGGCCGGTGACTGAATTCCTCTCCCGCATCAAAGAAATCTCGCCGCACGCGGAACCCATCCTCGTCATCTCCCTCACGGCCATTCTCGGACTGCTGCTCGGCAGCATCAAGATCCGCGGCATGAAGCTCGGCGTCGCCGGGATGCTCTTCAGCGGGCTGCTGCTCGGCCACTTCGGCCTCAGCTTGGACCCGCATCTGATGGCGTTCCTGAAAGAGTTCGGGCTGGTGCTGTTCGTCTTCACCGTAGGACTCCAGTTAGGACCCGGGTTTTTCAACTCCCTGAAAAACGATGGACTCAAGCTGAATTCACTGGCCGTCATCGTGGTGCTCCTCGGCGCGGGCATCGCCTACGGCACCGGATATTTCCTCAAGTGGGACATCGGCGTGATGGCCGGCACCTTGTCCGGTGCCACCACCAACACCCCGTCGCTCGGTGCCGCGCAGCAGGCGATGGCGACCGCCGGCAACGGAGCTCAACAGGCGAATCTCGCCGCCATGGCCTACGCCGACGCCTATCCGTTCGGGGTGCTCGGGATCATTCTCGCGATGGTGATCATCCGCATGATTTTCCGGATCGACCCGAAAAAGGAACTGGTCCTCCTCCAACAGAAAATGGCGGAAGGCGCCAGCGAAGTGCGCCGCGCCACCTTCGTTATTGGAAACGCCAATCTGGCCGGCGAGTCGATCAAGAACATCCCCGGCCTCGGCGACAAAGGCATTGTGGTCTCGCGGATCCGCAGGAAATCCGATGCTCAAACCCTGGTGGCGACCCGCGACACAGTGGTGGAGCTCGGCGACAAGGTTCTCGCGGTGGGGTCACCGGAACAATTGCACCGCGCCGGGCTCAGCGTGGGCAGCGAAGTGGACGAGGATTTACGCGACGCTCCGGGAACCATCACCTCGAAGCGGGTGATCGTGACTCACAAGGACGTCGTCGGCAAAACCATCGCCGCGACACAAATCAGCCAGCGCTTCGGGGTGACTGTCAGCCGCGTCAGCCGCCAGGATATGATCCTGACCGCCATGCCTAACATGCGCTTGCAGTTCGGCGACATGCTCAATCTCGTCGGCGAGGAAGCCGCGATCGAGCAAGCCGCCAAGGTGCTCGGCAACTCCGTCCGCCAGCTCAATGAGACGAGCTTCGCCTCGATTTTCATCGGGATCACCGTGGGGATATTTTTCGGACTCTATCCGTGGAGCCTGCCCGGAGTGCCAATCCCGTTGCGCCTCGGTCTGGCGGGAGGACCGCTCATCATCGCGATCCTGATGGGCCGTATGGGGAAAATCGGCCCGCTGGTCATCCACATGCCGATCAACGCGAATACCGCCTTCCGCGAGCTCGGCATCATCTTCTTCCTCGCCTGCGTCGGCCTCGGCGCGGGTGCGAAGTTCGTGGAAACCGCCTTCTCCGCAACCGGCCTGCAATGGATGGCGCTCGGAGCCGCCGTCACCACCATTCCGCTGCTCATCGTCGGCGTGATCGCCCGGAAATGGCTCAAGGTCAACTACCTCACCCTCGTCGGCGTGCTCGCCGGCAGCATGACCGACCCGCCGGCCCTCGCCTTCGCCAACAAGCTCGCCAACTCCGACTATCCGTCACTGTCCTACGCCAACGTCTATCCGCTCACGATGCTGCTCCGGATTCTCGTCGCGCAGATGGCGGTGCTATGGCTCTGCTGATTCACTGCCGAGCGATCTGTGGAGCGTGCCTTTATTGAGCTCGCGCTCGCGCAACCAGAGGAAAATCACCGGGGTGACGATGAGGATGTGAATGAGGCTGGAAATCATCCCGCCGATTTGCCGGCATATCCCGCACGCTCTGATCAAGCGCTTGAGTTTGAAGCGCTAAAAAATCCGCCCGGCAGACTGGGTCACCGGGCGGCTTGGACAAAGACCTGAATCGGGCCGGGGCTATCCCTTCATCGGCACGATGAACATGCATTCCTTGCCTTCTCCATTCACAATCGTCACCTTGGATGAATCGGCTCCCTTGCCGGGAGGGCCCAAGTGTTTGATGGTCAATTTCTTTTTGCAGGAGTCGCAATGTAAGGATCCGCCGTCATGGCATAGCGCCTCGACCTCTTTTTCGTCGGCGACTTCCTTCACGGTGATCGATTTGCATTCCGTGCAGACCAACGCGTAGTGACCACCTGTCTTGAGGGCTTGGATCTCTTCCACCGTGGAGGCGTGTTTGTAACTACCCGCCCTCAAGACCCCACCTTTTCCGGGAGGTAGTGCTGACGCCGAAGTGGCAAGACCCACCGCAAACGCGGTGACGAGAATTGCTTTTAACGAGGATTTCATAATTGTAATCAGTTTCATGGTAGTGGTTTGTGTGGTTTAGTTTTTGATTTCTCACTGGCCGCCTTGGACGGCCTGATGAAACCAACCTATCCCCTCAACGCGGTTACTGCTCCGCATCTCTGCGAAAAGACTGTGCATTTTATTAACCTGCCGAACCCCCAACCATGCTGGCACGATGTGATGCGAATTAACGCCCGCCCGCTGCTTGTCGGTCAATCCGGTACACCTTAGCTGCCGAGGTTCGCTCGTTGTTCCGCTCAAACCCGCGCCAAGTTCGGATTCCCCCCACCCCCCCGAAAAGAATTTCAAATTCAAGGATTGTCCAAGGTCGGGTTATACCCTAATACAATAAGTCTGACTGATCCCTTTAATAAAAGGATGATCTCCAAAGAAATCGTGAAATGACCCAGTTTTCCCGGGTAAATTCCCAGCTGTCGATGACCGCGCTCTCAAACAACCCCCACACGCTGGAAGTCCTATCCGCTTCCAAGGTCTATCGCGATTATGAGAGGGCATTCACGGAAGGCACCGGTCTTCCACTGCGGCTTCAAGCCCCCACGTTGTTCAATGGGGTCCACTACGGGAAAAAGCAGGAGAATCCCTTCTGCGCACTCATGTCGAAAACCGACGAGGGCTGCGCGGAGTGTTATGCGTTGCAGTGTAAGGTGGAGGAGGAAGCCCAATATCAACCCAAGACTCTCAAATGCTTCGCGGGAATGTGTGAAACCGCCGTTCCGGTTCGAGTCGGGGAAAACCTGATCGCATTCCTGCACACCGGACAAGTCCTTTTGCACCGGCCCGATAAAGTGCGCTTCAAGCAGATCGCGGCGACAATTCTCAAATGGGGGGCGGAGGTGGACTTGAAAAAACTGGAGGAACATTACCTCAACACGCGCGTCCTCACCCCGCAGCAATACGAGGCCTTGATCCGGCTGCTGGCAATTTTTGCCCAGCACCTAGCCGAGTGCGGCAACGCGCTGGCGTTGCACGGCACCAGCGGCGAGTTCCCGGCCGTCGAAAAGGCGCGGAGTTTCATCCGCGATCATTCCGATGACGAACTCTCACTGGCCGCCGTGGCAAAGACCGTCAATATGAGCGCGACCTATTTCAGCGGTAAGTTCAAGGAAGTGACCGGGATCAACTTCGTCGAATACGTGGCGCGGACCCGCATTGAGAAAGCCCGCCATTTCCTACTCGATCCAACCCGGCGGGTGAGCGAAGTGGCGTTTGACGTGGGCTTCCAGTCGCTGTCTCAGTTCAACCGGACCTTTAAAAACATCGTGGGTGAATCGCCGAGCGCCTATCGGGCGAAACTGCCCTTGGCGGTTTCTTGATCCAATCAGTTCGGTTCCGGACTGAAGGGTCGAAAAAATGCGCGATATTTCAGTGCGGATGCATAGCCAATCTTCGGATGACCCGCGAAGGTATCGTTTGCAAAACACCGAAACATCGAACCTATCATCCAAACCCATGCATCATCTATCAGTCAACCTGAGCACCGCGACCGGTTGCGTCTTTTCCGGGAGTGCGGCATCGCTCGACGTTCGCACCGATGATGGCAGCATTCACGTCAACGCGAATGAAGAGAGTTTCCTGAACATGCTTCACGCCACCGAGATCTCCGTCCAGACCCCGGAGGGTCTTCGCGTCTTCAAGCTTGATAATGCCGTTGCGGGGTTGAAGGGACACTGCTTCACCGTCCTTGCGGAAAACATCCGCCTCATCGAGCCGGGGACAGATGAATCGACCGCTTCTTGACCTTGTTCCGCGTTGGCATCCATCGCACAAGGCCGTCCAAACGGAATATCCCCCAACTGAAGAAATGCAGGGTTTATCATTCGAGGTGCATAGCGGAATTCATACGGCCGCCCTATCGTGTATATCAGTCAGCGGGGTTCTCGTCGCCCGCCGGAATTCAATTCCACCACGAGTAATAACCACAAACACCAGGAATTATGAAAATCAAACTTAGACACACGTTGGCCGCCATTGGCCTCATCATCGCTGCCCTGACCTTCTCCAACTGCAGCACTGGCTCAACTTCGGGCGGAACCCACAACATGGGAAGCCACAGAAGCTATAATCCCATGCCTAACTCGGAAATGCCTAACGAGAAGGATCGCCATTGATCATGCCGCTCCTCGCCCTGTTGCATGCCTAACGCGGATATGCCCGGTCGCTGAGACCGCCGTTCCGGAGAGCAGGCTCCGCCCGGTTGCACCGCTCCGGGCGGCGCTTCCGGTCGAGGACTCACCTGATCGATATTGAGCGGAGAGAAGCGCTGGCAAGTGCTTCATCAGCGATGAGTATGAAACTATCAGGACAAATGAAAGCGGGTGGCAATTGGAAGTTGCTGGCCAGCCTTGCGGTCTTCTCCGGCGTCCTCGTGTCGGCGGCAGCAATGACCTTCGAAGACATCGGGCGGCAGGTAGCTGCCAGGAATCCCGACCTTGCCGCTGCCCGCTTCATGATCGAAGAAGCAGGAGGCCGGAATCTTGGAGCGGGGCGGCTGATGAATCCGGAGCTTGAACTTCGCGGCCGGCACATGACCGAGGGGAGCGAGGCCGGATTCGGCATCGAGCTGATGCAAAAGTTTCCAGTGACCGCACGCCTTCGATTGGAGAAAGCGGTGACCGCGGCGCAGATCGCAGCCGCGAAAGCCGAGGTGGATGAGATGCGGCGGATGCTAACGACTGAGGCCGAAACCATGGCGGTGAAACTTCTGGCGATGCGGGCTGAAGTCGGCATTACGGAAAGCCAGGCAGCGTTGGCAGAGACGCTGACGGAGGTGGCCACGGCACGAGCCGCGGCCGATGAGTCCGCGATTGATGCCGCGCAAATGCGTTTAGAAGCCGGTCGCCAGCGGAACTCGATCCGGCGGATGCAAGCTGAGATTGCGGCCATGAACGAGTTGCTTAAACCCATGCTCGGCCTTACCGCCGAACAACCACTGGACATCAGAGGAACGTTGCCCGAGGCCAGCGCGCCAGGTGGCACGCAACCGAGTGAATTCCGCCCGGATATTGAAGCCGCGCGGCAGCGCATGAATGCGGCGGGTCAGTCGATGGATCTCGCCCAGGCACGCAAGTGGGGGGACATCTCCGTCGGCATCATGGTGGATTATGCGCGGACGATGGATGAGCCAATGGGCCTGCGGGACGAAACCATGATCGGAGTGAAGTTGACCATCCCGCTGCCATTCTGGAACCAAAACCAAGGAGAGATCGCTGAGGCAACTGCGATGCGGGCAAGAACCGCGGCGGAGGTGCGGGCGCTGCGCTTGAAGGCGGCCAGCCAGGTTTCTTCGGCGAAGAGGGAGATGGAGCGCTTGCTGCCATTCATTACTGAAAACAACAGGCAGCTTCTCCCTCTGGCGAGGCAACAGATCGAGCGCGTGCGTGAAGCCTATTCTAACAACAATGCTTCGCTTCAGGACCTGCTGAAGGCACGCGATCAGCTTCTCATGGTGGAGATGGACAGGGTGGAGGCGCTGCGGGATTTCCATCTCGCCAAGGTGCGCTGGAAGGCGGCGGTCGGACGAGGATTCACTGATGAAAACTAGGAAACCCATGGAGGAACAGAATCATGAAAGGCAAACGTCTCATCATCATCATCGCTACCGCCGTTATCGTGCTGGCGGTAGCCCTCAGCTTTTGGAGTTCGCGCCCGGCACCGAGTGCCGCCGAGCACCAAGGTCACGAAGCCGCGCACGACAAGGGCGAAGGCACGCTGCACGTCGCTGAGGCAGCCCGGGAAAGGGCGGCGCTGGAGACGGCGGTCGTTGAACGACGTGACCTGAAGCACTCGCTCCGGGTGTTCGGGAAAATTGACTACAACGAAACGGGGTTGGCAACGATCACAAGCCGGGTGGAGGGCTACGTGGAGAACCTCTTCGTCAATTTCACCGGTGTGGAGGTGAAAAAGGGCGATCATCTCGCCGAGATATACAGCCCTGATCTCGCCGTCGCCCAGCGCGAATTGTTTCTCGGCAGCAGAGATCCAACTGACAAAACGTTGCTCGCGGCAGCAAAGACAAAGTTGGAACGTTGGGGCCTGCTGCCGGAGCAGATCGAGGGGTTTTTGCGCGAGGGCAAAGTCACGGAGCGCGTCACGTTGATGGCACCAATGGACGGCACGGTGACGGAGAAGATGGTCGTGCAAAACAGCATGGTGAAGCCCGGCGAGATGCTCTACAAGCTGGCCAATCTCGATTCCGTCTGGCTGTATCTCGACATTTACGAATACGAACTTGGCATGATCCGCTATGGCCAGGAAGTCGCGGCCACCACCGAGTCGTATCCGGGCGAGACCTTCACGGGCCGGGTGTGGTTCATTAATCCGACGTTGAGTGAGGAAACGCGCACCGTGAAGGTCATCGTGTCGTTAGACAACAAGGGCCGCAAACTCAAGCCGGGGATGTTCGTCAGCGCCAATGTGGAGGTCCCGCTGCTCGCGGATGGAACGGCCGCATCGAGCGGTGTGGAAGGTCGCTGGTCATGCCCGATGCATCCGCAGGTGCTGCGCGATGCTGCCGGTCCTTGTCCCGTGTGCCAGATGGCACTCGTGCAAATCCCTGGCAAAGCGGGAACTGCAAAGCCAGCGCAAGCACTGGCGATCCCGCTCACGGCAGTGTTGGACTCCGGCACGCGCAAGCTGGTGCATGTGGAGGTGAGCGAGGATGTCTATCGTCCCGTCGAAGTGAAGGTGGGCCCCCGCAGCGGAGATTATTATCCGGTGCTTGAAGGAGTGAAGGAAGGTGATCGCGTGGTGGTGCGCGGCAATTTCCTGCTCGACTCGCAGTTCCAGATCGCGGGTCTGCCGAGTCTTTTTTATCCGAAGGGTCAGGCCCCGTCAGCGGGCCATTCAGGGCACGGTGGAACCGTGACACCTGGGTCCAAGAGCGCGACACCTTCACCCATACCTGAATCTAACAATATTGAGCCTGCGGAGCCCTCAGGTCACGAAGGGATGGTCATCCCACCTGACAAAGCCGCGCCGGTTCCACCGCCTCCCGCTAAAGAAACCAAGGACGCGACACCTCCCGGTCATCAACACTGACCCCCACCATGACTTCCTGGATCATCCATTCGTGTCTGCGCAATCCCTTCCTCGTGATCGTGGGAGTGATGGCGTTGATCTTCGGCGGCGTCTATGCCTTGAAGCAAACACCGGTGGATGCGATCCCCGACATCGGTGAAAAACAAGTCATCGTCTATGCCGACTGGGATGGTCGCTCGCCGCAGGACGTGGACAATCAGATCACCTATCCGCTGACCACCGCGCTCACTGGCACGCCTGGTGTGAAGGCCATCCGCAGCATGTCGGGCTTCGGCTTCTCGATGGTCTTCGTGATCTTCAAAGACGAAGTCGATTACTACTGGGCGAGGTCGCGGGTCATCGAGCGCATGAATGTGGTGCAGCAGCGTCTGCCCAAGGGCGTGGTGCCCGTCATCGGCCCGGATGCCACGGCGCTCGGACAGGTCTATTGGTACACTGTCGAGGGCGAGGGCTTCGACCTCGCGGAGCTGCGATCCATCCAGGACTGGTATCTCCGCTATCAGCTCAACGCCGAGGACGGCGTGAGCGAAGTCGCCAGCATCGGCGGCTTCGTGAAGCAGTATCAGATCGACATCCATCCCGACAAACTGCGCGCGCATCGCGTCACCTTGATGGAAGTGAATGAAGCGGTCCGCAAAGCCAACATCGATGTGGGCGCGAAGGTGCTGGAGAAAAACGGCGTTGAGTTTTTCATCCGCGGCATCGGCTTCATCAAGTCCGTGGAGGATTTGGAAAAGGTCGTCATCCGGCAGGAAGGCGGCACACCCATACAGGTCAAGAACGTGGCCACCGTCACGCTCGGTCCCGACTTCCGCCGGGGCTCGCTGGACAAGAACGGGCAGGAAGTCGTGGGTGGCGTGGTGTTGATGCGTTATGGCGAAAACCCGCAGCACGTCGTCGAACGCGTGAAGCAAAAGATCAAGCAGCTTGAACCGGGCTTGCCAAAAAAGAAGCTCGCGGATGGCCGCATCGCCAAGGTTCACATCGTGCCATTCTATGATCGCACGACCATTGTGGAGGAAACCATCGGCACGCTCAAGGAAGCGCTCGCTGAAGAAGCGCTTCTCGGAAGCCTGGTCATCCTCATTTTCCTCCTGCACCTGCGCAGCACCGTCTCCGTGCTGGTGACGTTCCCGCTCAGCGTCGCGATCTGCTTCATCCTCATGTATGTCGTTGGAGTTGACTCTAACATTATGTCGCTCGCCGGTCTTGCCATTGCCATCGGCGATGTGGGCGACATGGGTATTATCATGACGGAGAACATCTATCGTCACGTCGCGGCGAGGGACAAATCGAAGAGCTACTTCGACACGATTTACGAAGGCGCATCGGAAGTCGGCGGCGCGATCATCACCGCGGTGTCGAACACATTGGTTTCCTTTATCCCCGTATTCTTCCTCGCGGATCAGGAAGGCAAAATGTTCCGCCCACTCGCCTTCACCAAGACCTTCGCCATCAGCGGCTCTGTCATCCTCGCCATCACGGTGGTGCCACTGATATGTTATTTCATTTTCTATCCGGTGAAGTGGAAGAAGCAGATCGTGTGGGGCTTGGCGACAGTCCTTGGTATTGTGAGCGCCATCGCGGTTCATCTCATCCTCGTGTGGACCACGGACGTCGGTCACTACAGCGGCTGGCCGACTTCCATCGCCGTTGGCATCATCGTCGCACTTGCCGTGGTGCGAATGACTAGGGAACGCTTCCTGCCGCTGGAGGAGAACGTCGTTTCACGCAGTGTGTTCAAGGTTTACGACCCGACCCTGCGTTGGATTCTCGCGCACAAAAAGACGTTCATGATGGCGCCTATGTTGATCCTCTTCACCGGGATCACCATCTGGCTTGGAGTCTCCACCACGTTGGCTCCCGTCGGTTGGGGCATCAATCTCTTCGCCCGTGAGAAGGCATCGCCAGAGCTGAAACGTGACATGAGTCTAACTCCCAAAGAGGACGCGACGCGACCCTTGATCGAGCTGGATCAACTTCGCTGGCAACGCGTGCGAAATACCGACGGCTCCACGCACCACCGCATACTCTGGCGTCGCCAGGATCCGCGTGACCGCGCCACTGAAATGGCATCAGGCGCAAAGGTCACCGCCGAGCGCCGCTTTCTGCCTGGCATCGGGCGCGAGTTCATGCCGCCGCTGGATGAAGGCTCGTTTCTCTATATGCCATCGCTGCTGCCGCAGACCGGTCTCGGACCCGCCATCGAAGTGAATGCGAAACAAGACCTCGCAATCGCCAGCGTGCCCGAAGTCGAATCCGTCGTCGGCAAACTCGGACGCGCCGAGAGCGCGCTCGATCCCGCGCCGATCTCGATGCTGGAGAGCATCGTCATTTTGAAACAGGAGGATCAATGGCGGACCTTCCCGGTGAAACGTTGGTTCTCCAGTTGGCCTGGCTGGCTCAAGGCACCGCTCGCCTGGATCGCGCCGGAACAACGCCGCATCACCAAGCCCGAAATTCTGGCAGAACTGCAGGTGAAGACCGCCTTGCCCGGGGTGCTGCCGACGTGGCTGCAACCGATTCAAACCCGCATCACCATGCTGCAAACAGGCTTCCGCGCGATGATGGGCGTGAAGATCTATGGCAGCGATTTGAAGGAGATCGAACGCCTCGGCCTCCAGATCGAATCCCTGCTCAAAGAAGTGCCCGGCTCCACCGACGTGGTCGCGGATCGCATCGTCGGCAAACCCTACCTCGAATTTGAAATCGACCGCGACCGCATCGCCCGCTACGGCGTGAACATCCGCGACGTGCAGGACGTGATCGAGATGGCCATCGGCGGCATGAACCTGATGGAGTCGGTGGAAGGACGCGAGCGCTATCCGATCCGTGTTAGATACTTGCGCGAGTTTCGTGAAGATATCCCCGAGCTGGAGAAAATCCTCGTGCCATCCAGCACCATGGCGCAAGTGCCACTCGCGCAAGTCGTCACTATCAAGAGCGTGCTCGGCCCGCAGGAAATCAAGGGCGAGCGCGGATTGCTCGTCGGCTATGTGACGATGAATACGCGCGACCGCGATGAAATCAGCGTCGTCGAGGATGCGGAGAAACTGTTGCAAGCCGCCTTGAAAGACGGCCGACTCACGCTGCCCGCTGGCTACTACTGGGAATGGAGCGGCCAGTTTGAGAGCCAGCGGCGTGCGACCGCGCGGATGCAAATCCTGGTCCCGGTCACGTTGCTCATCATGATCGTCATGCTCTATCTCGGCTTCCGCCGCTGGTGGATTGCGCCGATCATTTACTTCGGCATTCTAACATCGGCCGCAGGCGGTTTCATCATGCTGGCATGGTGGGGCGCGAACCTTTCCGTCGCCGTGTGGGTTGGCTTCCTCGTGCTTTTCGGCGTGGCCGATGATGATGGCGTTGTCATGTCCACCTACCTGGAAAACAGCTTCGACAAGTTGAAGCCCGATTCCATCAAGGAGATCCGCGAAGCGGTCGTTCAAGCCGGCTTGAAGCGCATCCGCCCCTGCCTCATGACGCTATCCACCACGGTTTTCGGCCTGATGCCCATCTTCTGGGCCACGGGCCGCGGCTCCGACGTGATGCAGCCCATGGCCATCCCAAGCATCGGCGGACTCGCCGTCAGCCTTCTCGTCAGCATCTTCATCGCGCCCACGCTCTTCTGCGCCGTAGAGGAGTGGAAATGGAAGCGGGCGCAAGCTCGCCCGCCCCACGAAACTGAAACCGACAAGTGCGAAGCCGATGATTCGCTAGGCGCGCTTCACCATCCGTAAGGTTGTGAACCTAAAGCGATGAGTTCACACGCCGAACCAGACATTATGAGTCCCTCATTGCGAGTGCAGCGCCTCGGCGTGGTGATGGAGCCGGAGGCAGGCAATCCGATGGAGGCGGAAGGCGTCTTGAACCCCGCATCGGCGCGCGGTCGCGACGGGCAACTCTAAATGGAACTTGATGAGTTTTGCCACAACGGCGGGTCCATCCACTGTCCTTCCTGCAAGAAGCAAGTCACCGTCAAGACTGTAGGGCCTCGGCCCGGCGCAAGCCCGGGAATTACAAAAGTCACCATTGTCAACGAGGCTGGCAAGGAATGCATGTTCGTCGTCCCGCTAAAGGATTAACCAAGCATCCTGGAGTTCATCCGGCGGACGGGTCTTCCGCCGGACTTATTTCAATTTCGCCAGATACTTTGCGGGTTCCTTCTCGAACTTGGGCAGGCAGCTTTTGCAGCAGAATTTAATCTGCTGACCTTGGTGGATGAACTCGTAGGGCTTACCCATTTCGCCGAGCTTCTCGCCGGAGACGAGACAAGTGTTGAGGGTGTAGGGCTTGGCGGAGTCCGTGGTGGCGGTTTCGGTTTTCGCGGGATTGCACGAAACGAAGAGCAGCGAGGTGATTGCGGTTGTGATGATGGTGGTTTTCATAATGTGCGTTTGGTGTTAGTGAGGAGAATGATCATGGGTGGACAGGGAGTGCTGAAGCGTGCCTTTATTGAGCTCGCGCTCGCGCAGCCAGAGGAAAATCACCGGGGTGACGATGAGGATGTGAATGAGGCTGGAAATCATTCCGCCGATGACGGGGGTGGCTAACGGCTTCATGATCTCCGCGCCCTGGCGGCTGCTCCACATGATGGGCAACAGGCTGGCCACTGCCGTGGCCACGGTCATGACCTTCGGACGCAAGCGGAGTTTGGCGCCGTCCTTGACGGCCTGGATCAGATCGGCTTGGGAAAACGCGGAACCGAGTTTTGCCATGCGGGTCTTCACGGTTTCCTCCAGATAGACGACCATCACCACGCCGGTCTGCACGGCGGTGCCGAACAGTGCGATATAACCGACCCACACCGCGCCGTTGAAGTTATAACCCAGCGCCTTTTGTAACAGCACGCCGCCGCTGAGCGCGAAAGGCACGGCAAGCATGACGTGCGCGGCTTCCATCCCACTATGGAAGACCATGAACAGCAGCACGAAAATCACCATCAGCACCAGCGGGAAAATCAGCCACATGGTCTTGGTGAATCGGCGTTGGTTCTCATACTCGCCGGTCATCTTGTAGGTCATGCCCTCCCAGTTGACGGTCTTGAGCTTTTGTTCGATTTCCTCGACGAAGCCGCCCAGGTCGCGGTCCTGGACGTTCGCCTGCACATAGCTCCGCAGCTTGCCGTTTTCCGAGGCGATTTCGTTAGCACCGATGCTGCGGGTGATTTTCGCGACCATGCCGAGCGGGATATATGGCGTGTTAGCGCCAGCTCCGCCCGTCGCGGTCGCCGCCGGAGCGGAGCCTCCGCCCATTCCGCCGCCAGCTTGAGGGGCGGAAGTCGCGCCACTCATGCCGGGCTTGGCGGCGATCAGGATGCGGCTGAGTTTCTCAATGTCGTCGCGCTCGCCGCGCTCGACGCGGATTTGGATCGGGAACCGTTGGCGGCCTTCGATGGCGGTGCTGACGTTCTTGCCGCCGATGGAAATTTCCACCGCGTCCAGCACATCCTTCGCGCTCAGGCCGTAGCGGGCCATCGAGACGCGATCGACCTCGATGTTCAGATAGGGTTTCCCCTGGACGCGTGACGGGGAGACACCTGCCGCGCCGGGAACTTCGTTGATGAGCTTTTCGATCTCAAACGCCTTGCGTTGGATGGCATCGAGATTGTCTCCATAGATCTTCACCCCGACCTGCGCGCGGATGCCGGTGTAGAGCATGAGGATGCGGTTCTCGATGGGTTGGAGGAACGCGGGCACATAGCCGGGCACTTCCTTCATTTTCTCGGTGAGCTCGGCCTTGAGCTTTTCCATCGTCATGCCTTCGCGCCATGCCGGGTTGCGTTTGACGCGGAATTTCCCGTTAGGAATGTATTCGGGCTTGAGCATGATGGTGGTTTCCAACATTTCCGTCGGCGCGGGATCGGTGGCGGTTTCGAAGCGGCCGAGCTTGCCGGCCACAGTTGCCACTTCGGGCGTGGCGGCGATGATCTGGTCCTGCCAGGACATGACGCGCTGGATTTCCTTGAAGCCGGTCTTCGGCATTAGCACCGGCATGTGCAGCAGACTGCCCTCGTTGAGCGGCGGCATGAACTCCTTGCCGAAGCCGGCGAACAAATCCGCGGTGCGCGTAAATCCGGCGTCGGCGAGTTGTTTGGTGGTGGCGCGTGGCAGGCCGAAGGCCAGCAACAGGCAGAAAGCTAACAATAAAACGGCCGCGCCGACAACCGTCTTGCGGTGGACCAGCGCCCACGACAGCGCCGGATCGTAAATCCGCATTAGGAAACTCATCACGATGTTGCGGTCCTCCTCATGATACGGACCGCGCACGAGGAAGGAACATAGCACGGGCACCAGCGTCACGCCCAGCACCGTGGCTCCGAGCATCGCAAAGGTCTTGGTGAAGGCCAGCGGGTGGAACAATTTTCCCTCCTGGCCGGTGAGCGCGAAGACCGGCAGGAAGGCGAGCAGGATGATGCCCATCGCGAAAAAGATCGGACGGCCGACCTGCTGAGACGCGGTGAGCGTCGTCTGCCACCGCTCGATGGCGGTGAGCGGGCGGCCTCTCTCCTTTTCCTCCGTCTCGCAATGTCGGATGACGTTTTCCGTCACCACGATGGCCGCGTCCACCAGTACGCCGATGGCGATGGCGATGCCTGTTAGCGACATGATATTGCTGGTGATGCCGAATTCCTTCATCAGCAGGAAGGAAACGAGGATCGAGATCGGCAGCGGCAGCGTGACGATGAGGATGCTGCGGAAGTGCCACAGGAAAATGATGTGGGCGAGCGTGACGAGGATGATTTCCTCGACGAGGGCGTGCTTGAGCGTGTCGATGGTGCGGTCGATCAACTCGCTGCGGTCGTAAAACGGCCGGATGGTGACGCCGGGCGGCAAGCTGGCGGCGATTTCATCGATTTTTTGCTTCAACCGTTCAATGACGGCTTTGGCGTTCTCGCCGGTGCGCATGACGACGGTGCCGCCGACGGCTTCGCGGCCGTTCAAGTCAAGCGCGCCGCGGCGGTAGTCGCCGCCGATCTGGATGGTGGCGATGTCTTTCAGATAGATCGGCGTGCCTTCCACCGCCTTGACGGTGACGAGCTCTAGATCCTCGGGTCCGGTGACGAGACCGATGCCGCGAAGGACAAACTCCGCGCCGTTTTCCTCGACGGTTTTGCCACCGACGTTGAGGTTGGCGTTCTGCACGGCGGTAAGCACTTCCATCATCGTGATGTTGGCGGCCCGCATTTTGGTGGAGGAAAGTTCCACCTGATACTGCTTCACAAAACCGCCGATGCTGGCGACTTCCGCGACGCCCTGCACGCTGGCGAGGTCGTAGCGGATTTTCCAATCCTGAAGCGAGCGGAGTTGGGCGAGGTCATAACCGCCTTCCGGGGATTTCGCCGGATCGACATGCAGGTAATATTGATAGACCCAACCGAGACCGGAGGCGTCGGGTCCTAACTGCGGTGTCACGCCCTCGGGCATCTGCCCTTGGAGGAAATTCAGCCGTTCCAAAACCCGTGCCCGGGCGAAGTAGGTATCGACTTTGTCCTCAAAGATGATGGTGGCCAGCGAGAAACCGAACATGGAGGTGGCGCGCACTTCCTTCACTCCCGCGAGTCCTTGCAGACCGGTGGAGAGCGGGAACGTCACCTGATCTTCCACTTCCTGCGGGCTGCGACCCATCCAATCAGCATAAACCAGCACCTGGTTTTCCGTGAGGTCCGGGATGGCGTCCACCGGGGTGAGGTAAACAGCGCGGACGCCGAGCGCAACTAACAATAGCGAAGTGCAGAGCACGAGGAACCGGTTTTTCAGGCTCCATTCGATGACTTTTTCGATCATGGTTTGATCTCCTTTCCGCATTCGAGCATTTCACTTCCGAAGAACGGGTTGCCCATGCTGCGGCCGCCGGTCTGGATCCAGCGGGCTTTATTGGGCGCTCCGGGGATCGCTTCATCGACCATCGGACACTCGTAGATTTGAAACTCCGGAGTCTGCCCGGCTTTGCGCAACGGTTCGAGCGCGGCGGTGGCGGCGACGGAGAATTTGTGGAAGGCGATGCGTGCGGCTTTCAGATCATCGAAGCCGTGGAAGTGGCGGGCCTTGTCGAGGTCGTCGAGGTCGTCGAGGTCGTCGAGGTCGTCGAGGTTCTCCACGTTCGGGCGCAGGAGTTTGACCATCGCGCCGGTGATGTTCATCGCCGGTTCGCTGGCGGTGTTGAATTTCGCCAGATCATCCGCGGCGAGCGCGGCAGACATGGCGTCGGCGACCTTGAGGAAATCCGCGATGGATTTCTTTTGCTCGTCGTTGATTGCCGCAAGGGGCGCCGCCACGGTCATGGTTTCCGGCGGAGTCATGAAGGCGCGGTTCATTTCCGCCTGGCCGTCTATCAGCAGGTTACCGTTGGTGACGACGGCGTCGCCCTCCTTGAGTCCTGATAGGATTTCGACGAGTGTGTCGCCGCGGCGGCCGGTCTTGATGACGGTGTGCTCGTAGGCGCCGCCCGTTTGGTCGATGTAAACCACGGCATCGGCCCCGGTTTCGATCACGGCGGAACGGGGGACGGTGAGCACGGCGGGCGCTTCAAGCGCGATCTTGCCATCGGCATAGAGGCGGTGGAGTAGTTCGCGGCGGCCGTTGACGAGCGGGTTGTCCAGTTCGACTCGCACCTTGGTGGAGCGGGTGGATTCGTCGAAGTTGGGATCGATGAAGGTGATTTTCCCGACGAACTCCTTGTTGGGAATCGAGGGCGTGGTGATCGTCACGGGCAGGCCGGGTTTGATCCACGGCATGTCCTGTTCGTAAGCGCGGAACATGAACCACATGGTGGAGAAATCGGCGAGCTCGAAGAGTTGCTGGCCGGTGGCGACGTATTGGCCTTCGTAGATTGACTGGGCGACGACGGTGCCGCTGATGGGTGATAGAATCTGCGAGGTGAGCGAGTCGGCGGGCTTTTGATCGAGCGTGTCGATCTGTGTCTGGGTGAGTCCCATCTGGCGGAGCCGGAGCGCGGTGTTCTTCTTGAGCTCGCCGCCGAGTTGGCGGTATTCGCGCTCGGCCTGGAGCAGCGAGGGGCTGTAGAATTCCGCGAGCGGCTGGCCTTCGGTGACCTCGGCTCCGATGTAATTCACGTGCAGTTTGTCGATGCGTCCGTCCACGTAGGCGGAGAGCACGCGGTGGCGCATGGCGTTGTCATCGATGGTGCCGGACACGCTGAGGGTGCGGACGAGCGGGCGGGTTTTCGCCTCGGCGGTCTGCACGTGCAGCACCTGGATCTGGTTCTGGGTGAGAGCGACCACGTTGCCGCCGCCGGACTCGTCGAAGCCTTTTTCCCCCTCGTAAACGGGGGTGAGCTCCATGCCGCAGATCGTGCAGCGGCCGGGCTTGTCGCTCTTGATCCACGGGTGCATGGCGCTCTGATAGAAGAGCGGTTTGCGTTCGCCGGCCGAGGTGGTGGCTCCTGCTTGGGGTGCGGTTTTTTGCAGGGTGAACCAGGTGGCTCCCGCGGCTAACAAAGCGGTGATGAGGATGGTGAGGAATGTTTTCATGGTTTCAGCGGTTGGGGACTAGGGTTTGGAGTTCTTCAAGCGCCGCAAGTTGCATGGCGATCATGCGGCGTTGTTCGAGGCGGATGGAGAAAAGCGTGCGGGCGGAGTCGAGCAGGTCGGTCAGCGGGGCTTTGGAGCTGATCCAGGCGGCTTCGATGGACTTGGAGGCGGTCTGGGCCTTGTCATGGATTTCTCCGGAATACGCGCGAGCCTGGGCGGCGGCGTTGGCGGCTTCCGTGACGGCGGTTAGGACCATGGCTGCGATTTCCCGGCGCATGGTTTCCACATCCTGGGTGGCGGCGAGTTCGCGGCTTTTCGCGGCGTTGATTTTCGCCTGATAGGATGGATCGTTAAACCATGGCAGGCTCATCTTCACGCCGACGGTAGTGCTCTTGATGTCGCCGGTGCCGGAGTAGAGCTGGGTATCGACGCCGATGGCGATTTCCGGCAGTCGTTCACGGTCGCCCATGCGGGTTTCCGCGTTGGCGGCACCGGCCATTTCCTTCATGGCGCGGACCCGCGGATTCGCATGTGGAATGCGGGCGATTTCGGCTTGGGCCAGTGGCACGGGTGGTGGCGTGGCGGGGAGTTTCAGCTGAGGCCAGGGAGAATCAAGCGGGCGGCCAAGTGTGAGGTTGAGCTTCTGGGCGAATCCGTCGCGACCCCGGCGGGCGGCGTCGAGCATTTGCTTTTCCTTGGCCAGTTCGGTTTCCATGCGGAGAGCGTCGCGGCTGTTTCCCAAGGGATTGGCGGCCATCTGACGGGCGTTTTCGACCATGGCGGTGAGCCAGTCGATTTGCGCTTGCTGGAGCCGGATCGATTCGTCAGCGAGCGCGATCTCGATGGCGGATCGTGTGCCTTCCGCGCCAGCCGCGAGTGACGCAGTGATGGAATTTTGCAGTTCCGCTCGGCCCATTGCTTCGGCCTTGCGGCGTTGCGCATCGAACATGCCGGGTTTCGGCAGGGCTTGTTCGATGCCAAACATGATGTCGCCGTCATCCATGCGCATCATTTTCGAAGCGCCCATGAAGCCGAAGCCGATCATGGGATCATTCCACAAGCGGACCGACCGCGTGTCCTGGTTCGCCGCAGTGGCTTTGTATTTCCCGGCGATGGCGGCAGGATGACTGCGGGCGGCCTCGGTCCGCAGGGCGGAGAGGAATTTTTCGTCAACAAGTTTGGTTTCCTGCGCTTGCAGCAGGCCCCCGGCTACGAAGAGTCCGGTGAAAATTGGAATCATAGGTTTCATAAGTCATGTGAGTCATTGGATGGAATTCCCAAGCATCCGTTTCTAACCGCAAGAGATTGACGGTCGATATGGATGGGCACAATACGCCTGTCAGGGCGTTGACTCAGATGATGAAACTGCAGAAGGCCACGGACAGTGGCACTCCTGCGAATCCGCTGCGGGATTCGGTGGGAGAAACGGAGAAAGTCAAAATATGCGCCGGAGGAGAAATGACAACGGCGAGGCGATTGGCCGAGGGGGGCGGCGAGATCAGCCATTTCAAACCCACCGTCGCGGGAATCAGCGGGGCGGGCTTTTGATCAGGATCGGTGTTCCCCGCGCACGGGCAGGATTCGAATCCTTCGCAGCAACCCGCCGGCTGCGACCGGGTTGCGCAGGTCTTCGTGGATTCCGTGGCCAGATACGACGGCGCCTGGGTGAGCTGGATGACCAGTCCCATCAGCAACGCGATGACCAACCTGAAACTCATTGCGGTGATAAGAGTAAAACCGATGCCAGAATATTCCAAGAGCTTTTTGTGCAAGCCATCTTCAACAGAGCTTCCGCTCTTCTGGAATACCCCTGCGGGAGCGATGTGGAGCGTCATTCACTTTCCACTTGCCAGCAGTGGATAGAATTTCCAATGTTTTGCTGTTCACATGATTACCCGCCTATTTTCAGCCGCGTTGCGCGGGGTCGATGCCCAGGAGGTCGAAGTGGAGGTCAACGCCCGCGGTGCGGACAAGCCGATCGTGATCATTGTGGGTCTGCCGGATGCTGCCGTTAGGGAGTCCTCGCAGCGGGTCATTTCCGCCATCGGCGCGTCCGCGCTCTATCTGGATGACGGGATCAAGACGGTGAATCTCGCGCCGGCGGATTTGAAAAAGGAAGGACCGTCGTTCGACCTGCCCATCGCGCTGGCGATGATCGCCGCGAGCGGCACTAAGCCGTTCAACGCGGAGGATTGCTGCGTCGTCGGCGAGCTGGGGCTGGATGGCACGGTGCGGCCGGTGAAGGGCGTTCTATCCATCGCTCTGGAAGCGAAGAGCCGGGGCCGGAGCCGCTTGTTCGTGCCTGAGGCAAATGCACCGGAAGCGGCGGTGATCGAAGGCATCGATGTATTTCCGATTCGCAATCTGAAACAGGCGTGGGATTTCCTTAATGGTGACATCATCATCCCGCCCTTCCATCTTGACCGCCGGGCGTTCTTCAATTCCCACCGGTCTTACGAAGTCGATTTCGACGAGGTCAAAGGCCAGTATCAGGTGAAGCGCGCGCTCGAAGTGGCGGCTGCCGGAAATCATAATTTACTGATGGTCGGCCCGCCAGGGACCGGGAAGTCGATGCTGGCGAAGCGCATGGCGTCGATCATGCCAGACATGACGGAAGAGGACGCGATTGAAACGACCAAGATCCACTCGGTCACCGGGCTGCTGGATTCGAAACGATCATTTCTAACGACTCGCCCCTTCCGCTCGCCGCATCATACGATTTCCGACGCCGGTCTGCTCGGTGGCGGCACGAATCCGGGGCCGGGCGAAGTTTCGCTGGCGCATCACGGTGTGCTTTTCCTCGACGAGCTTCCCGAGTTCCGGCGGCAGACGCTGGAGGTTTTGAGACAACCGCTAGAGGACCGGGTCGTAACCATTTCCCGGGCGGCGGGATCGCTGACGTTCCCGGCGAATTTCATGCTGGTCGCGGCGATGAATCCGTGTCCCTGCGGCTATTACGGAGATTCAAAGCGCGAGTGCCGCTGCTCGAACCGGCAGATAGAAACCTACCGGCAGCGCATCAGTGGTCCCCTGCTGGACCGGATCGACATCCACTGCGAGGTGCCACTGGTGGATTTCCGCGAACTCTCCTCCAACACCAACACTGGCGAGTCGTCGGAGACGATCAGAAAGCGCGTGATCGCCGCACGGGGCATCCAGTTGGAGCGCTTCAAGAAATCGTCCAATTCCACGAACTCGTCGATGGGCTCGCGCCAAGTCCGGCAACATTGCCAACTCAGCGCCGAAAGTAATGGCTACCTCGAACACGCGATGGAGGAAATGAACTTTTCCGCCCGAGCGCATGATCGGATTTTGAAAGTCGCCCGCACGCTGGCTGATCTAGCAGGTTCGATGGAGATCCGGCCGAACGACATCCTGGAGGCCATCCAATTCCGCTCGCTTGACCGGAAACTCTTCAGTTGACCCGCCATGAAAATCATCCCCGCCATTTTCGAGGACCGTGAAATCCGTCGCATCTACGAAGAAAAATCAGAAACCTGGTTCTTCTCCGTCGTGGACATCATCCAGGTTCTCACCCAACAACCTGATTACCAGACGGCCAGAAAATACTGGGACAAGCTGAAAGAGCGGCTTCGTAAGGAAGGAAGTCCGTCGGTGACAAATTGTCACCGACTGAAATTGCCCGCCGCCGACGGCAAAAACTACCTCACCGACGTCGCCACCGCCGAGACTCTGCTGCGGCTCGTCCAAAGTGTTCCAAGCCCGAAAGTTGAGCCGATCAAGCTCTGGCTCGCCAAGGTCAGCTACGAGCGGATGCAGGAAATGTCCGATCCCGCGCTCTCACTTGAGCGAGCCCGCGCCACCTGGCAGAAACACGGCACGCTTCGGCTCAATCAAGCGAGTAAGGACGTGGAAACGATCAGGGTTGGGTGATCTTGAGTCGTCCGAAGAGCTTGCCGCCCGGTGCCACGCTTTTGGGAATCATCACGGTGATGGCATCGGTGGAAGCGTTCTGGAAGACCTGCACCGTCGGCAGGTCGCGGGACGCTGAAGGCGGAGAAGCGGGCGCGGACGGCCTGGTTCTAGCGACTGACGTGTTGCAGCACCAGGTTCACGTTATGGCGCAGGCCGGCGGAGAGGTCCGCGCTTTTGACGTTGTTTCCGGACATGCGGCTGAAGAGGTCACTGCGCACGGTTCCTTTGCCTTCGGTAAACTTTTTCATCTCGGAGTCGAAACGGACAAACAATTCGGTGATCATTTCATCGGTCGCATGAACCGGGCGAGCGGGTGCGACTGGAGAAGCTCCTTCTGTGGGCACCGGCGCTGCGGGGGCTTCCGGGCGGCGGATTAGACCGGTGTCGAGCGACTTGCTGCCGATGGTGCCTTTGATTTGGAGTTCTTCTAGAACACCGGCGGCGGAGAGGGTCAGGCCGATCTGGCAGATGGCGCCTTTTCCAGCAAGTGCCAACATGTCAACCTGCGTGGACAGGAACATGGCGCCAGAGGGCGAGTAGGTGATGGTGGGAGAATGGGTGCGGTATTTGGCATCCGTGAAGGAGTAAACGGCGGTGCGGTCTTTTTTCCAACCGTTCAAACGGGTGCCGAAGCCTTCCATATCGAAGGAAGCGGCAAACGGGTTGGAGGTGAGAGCGAGGCTGACAATGAACGGGATTGTTGGGAATTTCATCGGAGTAATTATTGTGTTATGATTAGAGTTAGAATGAGACGCGGGCACCGGTGTGCCAGATGGCGGCATCGGTATTGAAATTTCCACCTTGTTCGTCCTTGATGATGACCTGCTCGAAGCCGCTCATCAGGGTCATTTGGTTTTGATAGAGATGGAGATTGGCTCCGAGGTAGAAGGAGTGGAACTCGTCGCCGATGAAAAATGGCGAATCATCAAACGCAAGGTCCGACGAGGTTCCAAGGGTGGAAACCAGCGACCCCGCTTCGTCGCTGCCGGTGTATTGATAGCGGCCTACGAGCTGGACGGTGCCGGGAATGAGCCAGTAGGTGGGTGAAAGTGTCACGCCCCATGCGGTGGCATCTCCTTTGGCCAGTTTGAAATCTCCGGTGAAGGAGAAGTCGCCTTGATCGATGCTGATGCCGGTGGAGAACAGATGGCGGAACGCGGGATTTTGAGCGACGAGTTGGTTGCCATTGGCAGAGCGTTTGCCAGCGAGGTTGTAACGCGGGATGCTTCCAGATCCGCCGCCATCGAGGTTGTGGATGTAGTCGAGGTGCCAGCGGGTGCACATGACGGATTTGCCCGAAGGTTCGACAAAAGTCCGGCAGAGGTTGAAGGCCAGGAAACCATTGCCTTCGATGCTTGGAATGTTAGGACTTGCATCGCTGGAAAACCAGCCAAAGCCGTAGTCCCAGACTTGCCCGAGTTGATTGAACATCACGCCCAGGGAAGGACCCGGCGCGAGCATGTGGGTGAGCATCGAGCGGTCGGGATACGGGTTGTAGGCGTCGTCGTTCGATTCAGGGCTGAAGGTGGGGCGGAACTTGCCGTATTGCACGGAGGTGCCGGGTGCGATTTCGGTGCGCGCGCTGAGTTTTTCGATGCCGTTGTAGTCATTGTCACCGGCGAGTTCGACGCTGGCTTCAAGGTCGGTGTTGCGGAAGGCGCGCAGGCGGGCACCGAGGCGGGCGCGGCGGGTGCGGGTGTTGTCGAGGTCGATGTTTTTTGCGGCGGTGGCAGCGACGGCTTCCACCTCGGCTTTGCCGTAGGACGCTTGCCAATCGAACATGCCTGCGATGGCGATTTGCTGAACCCACGGGTTGGCGGCGTCTTCGAAAAGAATCGCCCGCGACCAGACGGCGTCAGCCGGGCTGGCCATCCATTCCGGCTCAAGATAGATGAGGTCTTCTTTTGCGCCGGTTTCCTCTGTGCCCTCCTCACCAGGCACGATTTCCGCAGGCGGCAGCTGGATGTCCGACGCCTTCTTTTTTCCCTCCAGAACATCGAGCGCCTCATTGGCAGACGCGACGCTGACCAGAGCCAAAAACAGGAGCAGCTGTTTGGGGAAAATGGAATCGAAGTGAGTCATCATCTGGAGATTAAGATTTCTTTTTCTCCTTCTCTTCCTGTCGGTCTGAGGCACGGCGGACGCGGCTCACGTATTGTTCCAAGCTTTCGCTCTTCTTAATGGCGAGGGCGGTTTGCAAGCTGGGAAGCGCCTCGGTGTAGCGGCGCTCACGCACCAGCATTTGCCCGAGGGCGAGGTTGGCGGGGTAGGCGACGGACTCGGTCTTGAGGGCGAGCTGATAGTTGGTCTTCGCCTCTTGGACAAACTTGGCGCGGTTGTTCTCGTCGGTCTCTTCACGTGCTTTCAGATCGAGATGACGTGCCACTTCGAGCAGGATTTCACCGTTGGCAGGTTCGAGCTCTTGTAACTGAGCGAGACACTCGCCCACCCGGCTATGCTCGTGCTTGGCTTGGGCCACGCGAACTTCGGTGAGGAGGAAGGCGACCTGATCCGCCTTGGCGGGAGTGGGGCCCATTTTCGGCCGGATTTTTGATAGAAACTCCGAGGCCCGGTCGGGGAAGCCGTAGTCGCTGAGAATGCGGGCGGATTTGAGGGAACGCTCGACGTTGAAAACGGTGGCCTTGTCGATGGCTGCTAGATAGGCATAAAGGGCAAGCTGGGCCTGGTTTTGCTCCATGTAGAGGTTGCCGAGAAGGTTGAGGTTCGCTTCATCGGCGATGCCCTTGAGTTGAAGAATTTCCAGATTGATGGCTGCGTCCTTTTTGCGGTCAAGGGCGAGGTAGGCATGGGTTTGTTGGAGCCAGAGTTGCTTGTCGTTCGGGTTCTCCTCAATGAGCGTGCCGATCAAGCTGGCGGATTCCTCAAAGCGGTCCTGGGCGTTGAGGGCTTGGGCGAGGCCCATTTTCCAATCGCGCGACGCAGGGTCTAGCAGGTAAGCCTGGCGGTAGGCGTTTTCGGCGGCGAGTGGATTTTGCTTGAGGAGGTGGCAGTAGCCGAGCAGGCCGTAGGCGCGGCTGGAAGACTCACCGAGTTCGATGGCTTTCTGGAGCATCGGCAGGGCTTCATTGGTTTGGTTTTTTGAAATGTAGAGATAGGCGAGGTTGGTGTGGGCGCGGCGGAAACGCGGGAAGCGGCGGATCGCTTCGAGGAAGGCACGGCGGGCATCGTCAGCACGGTCGGCTTGGAAGTAGAGATTGCCTAACACGAATACCATGGCGGGGCTGATCTCAGTGGGAGATTTTTCCGGATCGGCGGGCTTTTCGGCTTCCTGAATGAAACGAACGACCTCGGTTTCGGCCTCCTTGAATTTGGAGGCTCCGAACAGCTCGCTCACTTTCCCTAATAACGCCTGCTCGTCAGCACTGACCTTGGGCTCGACGTCGGATAGAAATCCATAACTTCCCACGAAGTCGCGGACAAATTTTGGGTCTCGGAAAAGACTGGCTGGCGGGATGATCGCTTGCGCGAAAACGCCGGGTGTGCCGAGGAGCAGCAGGAACAGAATGGCTTTACGGTGCATGAGAGAATAATAGTTTACGAAATCAGGCTCTTTTAACTTCGAAGTTGAAAGGGACGATGCAGACGGCCTTGACGGGCTTGCCGGCTTGCATGCCGGGCTTGAACTTCCATTTGTTCACGGCGTTGATCGCCGCTTTGTCGAGGTCTGGGTGACCGGAGGATTGTTTGATGGTGGTGGAAATAACACGGCCCGTATCGTCAATGGTGCAAGTGATGAGGACTTTGCCGCCGACGCCTTTTTTGAGGAGGGATGATGGATAGGTGGGCTGTGTTTTACTCGTGGGCGATGGTGGGGAATCCAAATCGCCACCTCCGAGGGAATCACTGCCATCGCCGCTGCCACCGCCACCGCGCCCGAAGCGGGGGATGTTCATGACGAAGCCGCCCGCACCGGAGGAGGCAACGAGTTCGCCGATGTCGATTCCGAGATCCATGTCGGAGGATTCCTCGGCGCTGTTCTCAGGGCCGGCTGCCATTTCTAGCGGTTCAATGGATTCTTCGATTTCTTCCGGTTCGTCCAGTTCATCCTCTGGCGGAGGAGGGGGTGGTGGCGGAATCGTCACATCCACGATTTGATATTCCTCTGCTTTTTCTTTCTCCGGGCCAGCTGGACCACTAAAGATGAATGAGAGAATGCCGCCAACCAACACGACTGCCAACAAGCCGACGACGAACCATCGTTGGCGGTTGGTCTTCTGGGGGGCTGACGCTTGATAAGAAGGCATCGAGGCGGATTACTTCTGCGCTTGGGTAGCGAGGCCGATTTTTTCGATCCCGAGACGACCGAGGACTGCGACGACGGCCATGACTTTCTGATATTGTGCCGCGCTATCGCCACGGACGACGACGGGTAGGTCCGGAGTGGAGGCCTTGAGGGCGCCGAGCTTTGACTCGAGTTCTTCGAGGGTCACAGGAGTGAGGTTGAGGGAAATGCTGCCCTCGGAATTCACGGTGATGGCCTGAATCTTAGGCGCACCGATGTCGGAGGATGCCTTGCCACTGGCTTTGGGGAGCTCGACCTTTACCCCCTTGACGCCAGCGGCGGTCATGACGATGAAGATGAGGAGAAGGACCAGGTAAAGGTCCACCATGGGAGTGACGTTGATGTCGTCGTAGTTTTCGGATGCCATGATTGGTGATGATTAGAGGTTCTTGGGCGTGTTCGCCGAGGTCTCGCCAGTGCTTGGATAGAACTCGGCCATTTTGGCGACGAACTCGTCGATGAAGACTTGAATCTCAGCGGTGGTGTTCTTGATGCGGCCATTGAGATAGGAGTAAACGAAGAGGGCGGGAATCGCGACGATCAGACCGGCCACGGTGGCAAGCAGCGCGGAGGCGATACCGGGGGCGATGGCGTTGACGTTGACTTCACCTTCTTTGGAAATGATGGCAAAGGTGATCATCACGCCGACCACCGTTCCTAGCAGACCGACATAGGGGCCGCCGGCGATGCTGATGGTGAGATAGACAAGGCCGTCGGTGAGCTTGTGCTGGATCTGGACCAGCCCGGCATCGAGCGAGGCGCGGATGGCCTGGATGGAGCGGGCGGTGAGGCCGGCAGTCTGGTTCGGCCCGGCGGAGATTCGGTGACTGATTTCCTCGGAACCGATATGGTAGATCTCGTAGAATGGCGATTTCCGGATGAGTGCTTGGGCGGCGGGGTCGGCATTGCCACCGAAGCTGCGGATGCTGTCGCCGTCGCCGTGGTCGATGGCCGTGAGATCGGAAGAGAGCAGGCGCCACTGGCGAAGGAACTCGTTGCTGCCTTTGTGGATGGAATTCAAATAGAAGATTTTCTTCACCGCTACGGACCATCCCACGGCGATCATCAGGACGCAGATGCCGATGGCGACCCAGCCGTCAAACATCATGTTCTTGGCGATGTCGCCGAAGAGCATGACGTGTTCCATGGCTTTATTCTGGCCACCGGGGTTTTTAACCTCGGCTTGAATGGCTTTGCCCATGGTGCCGTCGAGCGGCAAATCGCCTTTTCCCGCGGCGATGGTCTGGGCGATGGTGCCATTCGATTTATTGATAGAGACTACGGCGGGAAGGCCAGAGCCGGTATCGGCGGGTGGGGAAATGCCTTCGATGGATTTATCCGTGGAGGCAAAGAAGACGGAGGGTCCCGCGACGAAAATCGTGCCGGGGATCGAGCGACCGGCGAAGCCGAGCGCTTTGCCCGCGAAGCGGTGTCCGCCGGCGATCAGGCTGAGGCGAGCGATGCCTAGTTCGAGAATCTTGAGACGTTCGACGAGTTCTGCTTTCGGATCGCCAGTGAGCTTGGAAGCCTTTTGATCGATCTCAGAAATGCTCTGCGAATAGAGCTGGTATTCAGCCGGATGGATGCGGGAGACAACGGCCTTGGCATACTGACTGAGAACACCGGAGGTATAGATGAATCCGTTTTTGCGGGTGTCCAAATCGCGCTCGAGAGCTTTAATTTTAGAAGTGCGGAGTTCTTCTTCGCGATCAAGGGTGCGAAGTTCTTTGACGAGATTGAGAGCCTCGTCGTCCAGCCGGTTCACGTCGTTGTAGAGGGCGCGGCGGAGATCGGCGTATTCTTTTTGGGTGTTCTGGAGTTCGCCCACTGCTTTTGTGAGCGATGCGCGGGCGTTGTCGATCGGGTTCGGATTGCTGGCGGCATGCAGCGTGTGAAGGCCGATCAAGGCGGTGGCGAATAAGGTGCGGTGGATCATGGCTGAATGAGCGGAAGGTTGGTGAAGGAAACGTCTTTTTCGCTGGTGGCGGTGACGAGGAGTTTTTGAATTTGAGGGGCAAGGTCGTTGCGTTCTTGGAATTTCCAGCCATCGGCGCTTGGACGGCCAGCGAGGGCGAAGCTGTTGTCCTCGTTGACGGCAAAGGCGAGGCCGAGGCCGAAATAGATCACTTGCATGTTATACTCATGTCCTTTGCTGTCCTCACGGAGCTCGGAGTAAACCTGCACAGACTGTTGGAATTTTTCGATCTCCGCGAGGAGTTCTGTGACGTTGGTGAGGCGCTTGCCGACCTCGTCGATTTGTTGATCAGCGGGGAGCTGGAGATTGCGTTGGAGAGATTCGATTGCGACGCTGATTCTGGCGGCCTTTTTGAAGGGTTCTGGGAGGAGGGGCAGTTTTTTTGTTAGTGCTTCCTCCAGGGTGCGGACTTGGCGGGTCAGTTCATCTTGTGCAGCCACGAGGCGGTCGCGCTCGGCGACTTTGTCGAGGGATTGCTGGTCACCGCCATCTTTGCGGGTCTTGGCCGAGGCGATTTGCTCTTTGAGATCGGCAATTTCCTTCTCAATGCCTTCTTTGTAGTTCTTGAGAACCTCCTGGTCGCGGGACCAATCGTTTTCTTCCTGTTGGATTTTCCGCATGGTTTCGACCCACTCACTGACTTGGGTGCGGAGTTCTTCGGTGGGGCTCACCGGCGCATTCTGAGCAGAAAGCGGCAGGGCCAAAATGAGGGCGATGATGGGAATGGATGGGCGCATGGCGTGCAAGTCGGGACGATGAAAGAGGGGCTGCCGGCATTTGCCGACAGCCCCCGTGTGACAATTTCGTCAGATTCGGCGCTTAGTTGGCACCTGTCACTTTCAAGCGGTAGAATTCCTTGTCCGGATCAC
This sequence comes from Akkermansia muciniphila, assembly GCA_945901795.1. Classification (GTDB taxonomy): domain Bacteria; phylum Verrucomicrobiota; class Verrucomicrobiia; order Verrucomicrobiales; family Akkermansiaceae; genus Luteolibacter; species Luteolibacter muciniphilus_B. The sequence goes on from CAMDLP010000011.1 coordinate 64,910, forward strand.
CGGTGAAGGGACCAAGGGTCATGTTGCCGGCAGGCGCCCAAGTGTTCAGGCCGGTGGATTTCTCAACCGGGACCGTCAGGGTGACGTTGCTTCCAACCTTCTGCACCGTGGTTTGGCCCACCGTGCGGAGGTCGAGAATGTCAGCAGTATTGTAGAGGCTGAAGCCATTCGGGTTACTGGTAACGCTGGTTTGACCGGCGGTGAAGTTGGCGGTGAATTCAGCCGTGGTCTTGAGAGTTCCCAAAACCGAGGAGGCATCGTTGACACCGGAGTTGAAGCCCAAGCTGCTATTGGCGTTCTCCACGGCATCGGAGATGCCGTCACCATCGGCGTCGGCAACCGAACCGGAGCCTGCGTCCGGATATCCAGTCAGATAACCCGCTTTCGAGAGGTAAGACCATCCATTGAGCCAGTTGGTATCACCGAATGCACCACGATAGGTAGTGGTTTCGAAGAATCCGACTGGAGCACCCACTGGAGCGGCGCTCAGAGTCGAGCTACGCAGCGGACTTGCGAGGTTAGGACGTGGGTCAAGACCACCATTTGCCGTGCGGCTGATGCCAACGAGCAGCGGATCTGTTCCCGTGGCGGAGTTACCCGTGCCGGTTGGTGCTCCGGCCGCGTTGATCACCAAGCCAGTGCTAAGACCGAAGGTGCCCCAGGTGTTGTTGGAGAAAACAGAGGCCATTGGCTGGGGAGCCACGCCGTTGCCGACGCCGTCACTGGCCTTTAGGATCGTCGCACCGCTGAACTGGTGGAGCACCGAGTTGTGCAGTTGGCCAGCAAAGTAATCGTCCAGGAAGATTCCGCTGTTGCCACCGCCAATTGATCCAGAGTCACCGATGAA
>CAMDLP010000012.1 GCA_945901795.1 Akkermansia muciniphila
AATGGGTGTTCATTCCATCGTCAATGGCCGCAGTGAAATGCAAAAGTCGCAAAAGTTCACGAAGGGATTCCGCCTCAGAGCCCGGGATAAAGCTTGCTCCGCATACGCCGGAATGAATTCTCATGCGGATGGCACGGCGCTTGGCGAAACATGCAAATGTAAAAAAACAGGATCGCCCCCGGCTTGGCGGCAAGTCATTGGACTTACCCATGAAAACGGGCCTTCGCTTTGACGCGTTTGCTCTCAAGCTCATTGCCATCACGGCGATGGCTGTGGATCACATCGGCGCGCTGATTTACCCAGAGGCTCTCTGGTTGCGGGTGAGATAGCGAGATGTTGATTTCTGGTAGAATTGGTGACAAGACAAGCGCTTGAACGTCAATGCGAGGAGCTTTGAACGTCGATGCGAGGGGCTTGAACGTCGATGCGAAGAGCTTGAACGTCGATGCGAAGGGCTTGAACGTCGATGCGAGGAGCTTGAACGTCGATGCGGAGGGGGCTCAAGGGGCTCAAGGGGCTCAAGGGGCTCAAGGGGCTCACGGGGCTCAAAAAGCGGCTCATCAACCGCCAAACTTTTTCCTCGTCCTCCCGCCCGCCTCTCCCCCACCCTGCCCCCGCAATGCTCAAGGCCGGAATCGTAGGACTACCCAATGTCGGTAAATCGACACTCTTCAACGCTGTCACCCGCACCCGCAAGGCGGAGGCGGCCAATTATCCATTCTGCACCATCGATCCGAACGTCGGCATCGTCATGGTCCCGGACCCGCGCCTCGCCGTGCTTTCCAAAATCTCCGGCTCCCACAAGCTGGTGCCGACCGCCATCGAGTTCGTCGATATCGCCGGACTCGTCAAAGGTGCCTCCGAAGGCGCCGGACTCGGTAACCAGTTCCTCGCCAACATCCGCGAAACGGACGCCATCGTCCAGGTCGTCCGGTGTTTTGAAAACGACGACATCATCCATGAGCTCGGCTCCGTCGATCCGATCCGCGACATTGAAATCATCAACTCCGAGCTGATCCTCGCCGACATGGCGTCGCTCGAAAAGCGCCGCCACTCCCGCGAGAAAAAAGCCAAGGGCGGCGACAAGGAAGCGAAGAAGGAAGTCGAGCTCATCGACATCATCATGCCGCATCTCGACCAGGGAAATCCCGCGCTCACCATCGACTTCAGCGAGGACGACAAGGCCATCGTGAAGGACTTTTTCCTGCTTTCCTCGAAGAAGACCATTTACGCCTGCAACGTCGCCGAAGACGAGCTCGCCGGTGCCATCGCCGATCCGGATTCGCACCCGCAAGTCGCCCGCGTCCGCAAGTTCGCCGCCGAGCATACCGGCTCCGAAGCCGTCGTCATTTCCGCACGCATCGAAGAGGAACTCAGTGACATGCCCGTCGAGGAAGCCAACGAATTCCTCGCCGACATGGGCGTGACCGATTCCGGCGTCTCGGCCCTGATCCGCGGCGTCTATCACTTGCTAGGGCTTCGCACCTACCTGACCACCGGCGTCCAGGAAACCCGCGCCTGGACCATCATCGCAGGCGACAAGGCACCGGCCGCGGCCGGCGTGATCCACACGGACTTCGAGCGTGGCTTCATCGCTGCGGAAATCGTTCACTACGACGACCTCGTCGCCGCCGGCAGCATGTCCGCTGCCAAGGTCGCAGGGAAAGTTCGGATCGAAGGCAAGCAATACGTCATGAAAGACGGCGACGTCGTCGAGTTCCGCTTCAATGTCTGAAGCCGTCGCGTCACGCGGTGCTTGGTAGATTCGTGCTCTCGTCAGGAGCCTGAATCAACATTCGCATTTTCTGATGAATCCCGTCCAAGCGGGAATCCTCAGCAAGCACCCGGTCCGCCAAAGCCCGCGCCTCCCGCAGCAAGACGGTGTCGCCGAGAAAGTCCGTGAAGCGGAAATCCGACAAGCCGCTCTGCACCGTGCCCAGCACGTCGCCGGGACCACGCAGACGGAGATCCGCCTCGGCGATTTCAAACCCATCGGAACTCTGCTCCAGCACCCGGAGTTTCTCCAAAGCCTCGGGATTCTTCCCGTCGGTTAGCAGGACGCAGTAACTCTTGTGACCGCCCCGGCCGATACGCCCGCGGAGCTGGTGAAGCTGGGCCAGCCCGAAGCGCTCGGCGTGGTGAAGAATCATCACGTTCGCATTCGGAACGTCCACGCCCACTTCGATGACGGTGGTGGAGACGAGCGCCGCGGTTTCACCTTCGCGGAACCGGCGCATCACAGCCTCCTTTTCCTCCGGCCGCAGTTTCCCGTGGATCAATCCAACCTCATGGGAACCCAGGCGTTTCTTCCATTTTTCAAACGCCTCGGTGGCGGACTCGGCCTTCAACGTCTCACTCTCCTCCACTAGCGGATAAACGAGATAAGCCTGGCGACCTTCCGCAAGCTGGTCCTTCACGAATTTTGTCACGTCCGTTTGCTTCGCGTCGATCCTCACGGCGGTGATGATCTTGCCACGACCGGGCGGCTTTTCATCCAACAGCGACACGTCCAGATCGCCGTAAATCGTCATCGTCAAAGTCCGTGGAATCGGAGTGGCGGTCATGACCAGCACGTCCGGCACGATCCCCTGGCGAATGAGCGAGGCCCGCTGGGCGACACCGAATTTGTGCTGCTCGTCGATGACCACGAGTCCGAGATCCCGGAAGGAAACCGAATCATAGAGCAACGCGTGGGTGCCGATGATAATCTGCGGCTCGCCTTCGATTTCAAGGTGATTGCCTTCGTCCCGATTACCCGTTCGCAAGGCGACGCGAATTCCCAAAGGCTCCAGCCAGCGCCGGAACGTCAGATAATGCTGCTCTGCCAGAATCTGCGTGGGAGCCATCAACGCGGCTTGGCAACCCGAGCCGATGGCCAGCAGCATGGCCGCCATCGCCACGAAGGTTTTCCCCGAACCCACGTCGCCCTGCAACAGCCGGTTCATCGGCCGGGCCGCCCGCATGTCGGCGACAATTTCCCTGATAGAACGCTTCTGCGCCTCCGTGAGATCGAAAGGAAGACTCGCGTAAAACCGCTTCAAAAATGAAGTGCTCTTCCCCAGCACGCGGCCGGTTTGCTCGCTGTAGCGAGCTCGCCGCCAAGCGACATTGAGCTGCAAGATGAAGAACTCCTCGAACGCAAACCGCCGGCGGGCGTCCTTGGCCTGCTCCAGCGACTCGGGGAAATGCACGTCCCTCAATGCTTGGGCTCTCGCCGAGGGATCATCAGTTTCATGATCCGCTGCCAGTGTCGCGGGGTCGATTTGCAGCAGTAACAGATGGATGATTTCCCTCAAGCGGCGCTGGGCGATTCCCGAGATGTTCTTGTAGATGGGAACGATCCGTTCGAGGTGGATGGATGCCGGGTCGTCATCCCGCAGAATCTCGAATTCCGGGTGGTCGATGATGAGCCGCCCGTTCGCATCCTTCACTTTTCCATAGAGACTCACCTCCTGGCCAGCTGCGACGACCTTCTGGATGAAAGGCATGTTGAACCACCGGCAGGTGATTTTCCCCGAGCCGAAAACGCCGCCGGAACCATCCATCACGACCGCCTCATAATAGCGCCGGCCCGGGCCGAAATGCCGGAGAGCCGCGTCGATCACCGTGCCGCGAAGACACACGGCGGCAGACGCCGCTTGATTGGGAAACGCATCGAAGTGCCGCCGGTCCTCGTAGCGCTTGGGGAAATGCGCAAGCACCTCCGCGGCGGTGCCGAGGCCGGCATCGGCGAGCGCCATCACCTCTCGCTCGGCAAAAAGCGGCAGCGAAGCCAGGTCGTTTCGAGCGGAAAACACTGCGGAAGGATTCTACACGGGGGGCAGCTCGGCGAGTTTTTGCAGATATGAATAACTGAAAATCCCGGTGGAGTGACCGTCGCCCCAAAACAACTGGATGGCATAGCCTCCAACCGTCTCGAATTTCTGAAGTTCAAAGGCCCGCGGCCCGTGCTCCACCATCGGCCGGAGCACGCGCCCCATGGCGTCCGGCTCGCCTTGGCAGCCCGCGCAAGGGCATGCGCGGCGAAGCAGGGGAAGAGCCAGATAAGCCTCAAACCCGTCCGCGAACGACAGGGCGAGCTCGTCTCCAATCACCGTGGCGTTTTCCAAGATCAAAGTCATGGGCAATCTTTGTCCTTATCCGAGTTCCTCGTCCACCCGATAGGAGCGTTTGCCGAAAATCGCGGATCCCACCCTCACATGAGTGGAGCCTTCCTCGATCGCCACCCCGAAATCACCGCTCATTCCCATGCTGAGCGCGGGAAGAATGACTCCGAATTCGATCTCCAACGCATCGCGGATTTCTCGCAGCAAGGCAAACCACGGCCGGGCGGATTCGGGGTCAGGACCCGCCGGAGGGATGCACATCAGTCCGATGATCTCCAAGCGTTCTAACTTTAAAAGCCCCTCCATTTCCGCCCGCAAGACATCGGGCTCAAAACCGCCTTTCGAAGCCTCCCTGCCAACGTTCACCTGCAGGAAAACTTTGGGAAACAGGCCGAGCTCACCCGCGATTTCATCGGTGTAAGATGCAAGCCTCAGCGAATCAATCGCATGAATGACCTCGAAGTTCTGGAGCATCTTGCGCACCTTGTTGCGCTGGACCCTGCCGATGAAATGCCAGTGCAACGAACCCGGCAAGGCGGCGATCTTGGGCTCGGCCTCCTGAACCTTGCTTTCACCGAATTGAAGCTGCCCCGCCTCGAAAGCCTCCCGCACCGATCCAACCGGAAAGGTTTTGGAAACCGCGATGAGTTCGACCGACTTCACATCCCGCCCCGCGCGCAGACAAGCGGCGGAGATTTTCCCGGCGATGGCCGATAGATTCCCTGCAACTTCCGACATCAGCGGACTTCGGCGGTGCCTTTCAACAACCCAGCGAGCCGGGCGTTCTCGGTGGTATCGACCAGGTCCTTGAGCACTGAAATCGATTCGCGCTTCACGGGATCGAGTCCGGTGGGCCACTTCGGAGTTTCGTCCAAGTCGGCGGTCTCATCCTTGGCGCGACGCATGTATTCGCCGCTTTCATCAGCAGGGTTGTATCGCTTGAGATCCGCGCCTTTCTCAAGATCCTCGAGCCTCAGCTTGAAGAAACTCATGGCCTTCTTATCCTCTTCGCTCATCTTGGCAAACCGTACCCGGCGCTCCGCATTGCGGCTCTTCTGGAGCACGTCGGATTCGGCAAGCTCCTTCTCGCGGGCCGCCTTGTTCAGTGACAGCCGGTTGGTTTTCAAACGGTCCTTGGCCTTCATCACATCCTCGATCACGTAGGAGAAGTCCTTACATGCGTTCAGTCGCTCCTGACTCAATTCCTTCAATCGTGGTATGAACAACGATTGGGCATCGAGATGCTTGAAATCACCGGCAGGACGGATGCGGTCGTGTGGCAGCGGATGATCCAGGAACGCCTCGCCCATATCCAGGGCATCCGCCAAACTCGGAATGGCCACATTGGCCGCGACTCCGTCCATTTGCGTCGACGACCCGGATGGACGATAGAATTTCTGGATCGTCACTTTCAAGAATCCGGCCCGGTTGCGTGCGGCGAAAAGCGGCAACATCCGGCCGATGTCCATCGGTTGTTGCACCGTTCCTTTTCCAAACGTCGAGGAATCCCCGACAATCACCGCGCGGTTGAAATCCTGAAGCGCGCCTGCCAGAATCTCACTCGCCGAAGCGCTGCTCTTGTCGGTCATCACGACCATCGGCCCCGTGTAGATCGGCTTGCCGCCATCGGAATCCTTCACCTGGACCTGGCCCAAGGTGTTCTTCACTTGCACCACCGGTCCGCTATCGATGAAAAATCCGGTCATCCGCCGGACCTCCTCTAACGAACCTCCGCCGTTGTTCCGAAGATCCAGAATGAGGCCGTCAATCTTCTCCTCGGTCAAACGCTTGAGGATTCTCTCAACATCGACGGAACAGCGGATTTTACCTTCCTCGAAATCGGCATAAAAGGACGGCAGCGTGAGCACTCCAAGCCGGCGGCTCGCACCTTTTTCCGCTTTCATCTCAATCAATTCACCGCTCGCCTGTTCGTCCTTCATCTCCACCTTGCCTCGCTGGATAAGGACGATTTTGGTTTCTCCGGGAGGCCCACCCGCGGGTTCGACTTTCAGCGCGACGGTTGAGCCCTCTTTGCCACGGATGTAATCGACCACCTTATCGATTTTCATGAACATGATATCAGTCATGTCCTCGGCCTTGCCGGTGTTGAGAGTATCCACAGCCACCACGCGATCATTGAGCTTGAGAGTCCCTTCGCGATCCGCAGGTCCACCCACCACGATGCCCATAATCTTGGTAGCGCCATCCTCCTCGCCTTGGAGAAGCGCGCCAATTCCTACCAGTTCGTTTTTCATTCCGTCCTTGAATCGATTCATTTCCCGGAAACTCATGTAATCCGTGTGCGGATCATAAGCCCGGGCGATGGAGCTCAGGAAATAGTTGGCGATCTCCTCGTCATCGACGTCTTTTACGCTATTGAGAAATCGTTTGTAGCGGAGCGAGACCTTGTCCTTTGGGCTTCGATCTGCACTTCCCGGATCGGCCTTTCCCTGCTCCTTGGACAACTTTGTCAGCAATTCACGCCGCAAGGTTTCCCCGAGAACCGCCTCTTTGATCTGGCGACGCCACAAGTCGGCGGCCTCCTTGTCATTTTTCGGCCACGCCGCGTCTTTCCGGCTCAACATGACCGACTCGTTTGCGGAAAAATCAAAATCAGCCCCCTTCAACAACTTCTCGGTGAGTTTCACGCGCTCCTCAACCCGCTTTTCAAATACCCGGTAAATCTCGGTCGCGGCGGGCATGCTGTTTCCGTGCAACAAAAGCGTGTGGAGCTGTTCACCGTATTTCACAGTGAAACCGTCCACGTCTTCCTGAGTGAAATAAAGGCGCTGGGAATCGAGGTCTTTTAGGAAATCATCCAGAAAACGCTGGCTGAGTTCCGCATTGAAAGGCAAGCGGGCGAAGTGGCTGTTCTGCAACATGATTGCCATTTGCCTGCCAACCTCGTTGAAGTCGGCCTGTTGCGCCCACGCAGAACAAGAAATTACAACAAATGCTGCAGCTGCAGCCGCCTTTTGGAACCAGGAATTTCTCATAAAAATCAAACGGGACAGGATTGAGAATGTTTCAAGAAAGTGCCACGACTTTCAAGGATGTCGATTTCTAAAAACTTGGGATCAGTTCACTTTTGTAACTTTCTCTGAATCAGCCAACGCCGGAAATAAGCATCCTTGGCAGTCCGCTCACTGGCCTCAAGATCAAAATTTCGACCATTGAAATTGAAAAAAGCCATGTCGGCCTGTAGCGGCCGCCTCGCCAAGGTGACCTTGCAATCGGATAATCGCCCGTCCCGGAGGATTTTGAGGTCCACTTTCATGTTGGGCTTCATCGCCCGGATTTTTTCCCGAAACGGCAGCAAGGCATCCTCATCATGCCAGACTTTGCCGTCGAGCCCGACAATCAGATCATTCAATTGAATTCCCGCCTGCCGGGCGGGAGTATCCAGCCGCACCTCCGTCACACGGATCACCCTTCGTGGTTTGGGATCACCCGGAACATTTGCGATTTCATCCTTCATCGTAATTCCGATAAACCCCTCCCCCTCTCTCGAATACTCGTCGATGACAAGTTCCCGAAGGACATCCAGGCAGCGCTGCCTCACTTCGGGATCTTCCGCTTCCCGCGACTTCCTGAAGAGTTCGGCCATCGCCAGTTCCGGCTGTTTGCGACTCCACGCGAGCAACTCGGACTGGGCGACCTCCCGCGCCCGGAAATCCCGAGAGCAAAGATCAGCTAAAGTTTTCGTGGGCAGTTCCAATGACAATCCGAGGATTGACGACCCGATCAACCCCGCTCCAAAAAGAGCGATCCTCGTCAACGTGTCAGTCTTGCTCAGTCGCATCGAGGCGCACTTAAACAGTTAATTCCAAAGGCCTTTCTGGGGAACTTCAATCGTGTCGTTTGGCTGAACCGGAATGCTCATGAACTGCGACTTTGTGAGATCATACATCGTCTGACGACCACCCCGGAACAGCTTGACCCGCTTCATGCTGCCGAATTCCGTCGGACCTCCAGCCGCCTGAATGGCCTGATACAGCGTCAAACCCTTGGTAAACGCCTTGGGGCCGGGTCCGCGGACTTGACCTCCAAGGTAAACCGTCTGTTCATCGATACTGTTGCCTCGATTCGATATCACCTGAATCGTTGGATTCGTGTAGATTCCAAGACTTTTATACCGTGTCTGGAGAGCGACCGCGAGGTCTTCGTTCCTCAAACCCGCGGCCTGCACGGTGTTGATGAAGGGCATGTTGATGAAGCCGGCATCGGAAACCGGATACATTCCGTCGATGCGCCCCTTTTCTTCGGAGGGCACTCCTGAAATGGTGATTTGAATCGCCTTGCCAGCCTCGATCTGCGCCAACAAAGGCAATGAGAAGCCGATCAACAGAAACAATCCAACAAGCGTATTTTTAATGTTCATGGTAGTCATCAGACTTGGGGTTTTAATATAATTCAGAATCATTTTCACGCGCGCCAGCCTGGGGTTTGGCAGGGCTTGAAGTAGCGGCCACTGGTGGTCCGCCTTGTAACTCGGCAGGGGCGTAGTAAGTATAGTAGCTGGTATAATATTGATACTGGCTGTCGCTCCGAACATCCACGTTATTCAGCACAACACCAATCACGTGGCCTCCTACGTTTTCCACGGCCTGCTTCACGCGAAGAAGCATGTTTCGGGGCAGTTTCCGGTGCTGCACGACAATCATGGTAAGATCAACCTCACTCGCAAGAACGGACGCGTCGCTGACGCCGAGAATTGGAGGACTGTCCACCAGCACCAGGTCGAAACGCTGCTTGACATCCTGAATCAACTCGGACATCCGCCGCGAGTTGAGAACACCCGCAGCATCCGCCGGCAAAATACCGGACGGCATAAAATACAGGTTGTCCACCGGAGTCTGAAGAATCACGTCTTCCAACATCAACTCGGTCGTCAGGTAATTCGTCAGGCCAACCGAGTTATTGATTTCAAAAAAGGTGTGCAAGCGGGGCCTGCGCAAGTCAGCGTCGATCATCAACGTGGTATAACCTCCTTGGGCGCAGACATAAGCCAGGTTGACCAAGGTTGTTGATTTGCCCTCACCAGCACCTCCCGAAACCACCGTAATCGCATTGTCTTCAGGGTTCTTCCGATTGAACTCAATGTTTGTCCGCAGGATTCGATACGCTTCCGCATCCGGGCTCATCCCGCTTTGCCTATGAAGAATTCCCACGTCTTTGGGAATGACCGCAAGAACCGGAACCTGGAGATAACGTTCGACGTCCTCGAGGCTCTTCACGGAGGTATCAAGATATTCCAGGAAGAACGCGATGCCGACTCCGAAAATCAAGCCCACCACCGCACCCAAAACCAGATTGAGAGTCACGTTCGGACTCACCGGACTTTGTGAGATTTGTGGTTCTTCATGAACGACGATACTTTCATCGGTCATCTTGTCCGTGATGTTCTTGCCGATCTGTTTCAGCTTCATCGACTGCAGCAATTGCTGGTCGGTTTCGAAATCCCTTTTTGCATCAACGTAATCCTGAGCATCAAGCCCGCGCTTGATGGCCTCCTCACGCGAGTCGTCTTTCAAGATCTCGACATTCTTCAAACGATCGCTGGCCATGTCCAACTGCGCCTGCAACGTGGCCCTCAAGTTGACGACACCTTCGTCAAGTTGTTCCTTCATGGTTTTGATTTGATCCGCCGCGGCCAAAACCGTCGGGTGATTGACACCCAAACCGTTGATTTTAAGGGTATCGAGAGTCCGCTTCGCGTCGTTATACTGGGGAAGAAGGTTTTTAATGATGTTGTCAGGCAAATTAAGCCCGGCCGCATACACCATTAACTGATCACTATCATATTTCAGGAGGCTGTTGATCTGGCTTTCAAGCTGCATTTTTTCCTGCTCAAGCTGATTATAGGTTTGAAGGGCTGTCCGGGCTCCCTGATCCTCGTCAACGCCAGACTGACCATAAAAGGAATCCTGCCCTTTGTAGATAATGCCTTTGGTTCTTACGATTGTGGCAAGCACCTTGCGTCGCTCTTCGACCTTGTCCTCTTGGTCTCGAACAGCCTTGTTCAACTCATACAAGCCCTTGTCCGAATCACGGCTTTCGATTTCAGTTCGATAGGCTTTGTAGGCACGCGCAACTTCGGCGGTGACATTCCGCGCATCTTCCTTATCCGTATGGCGCACGGTGATTGAAATCAAGTCAGTGCCCCGAATGTTCTGGGTGTTGACGATTCCCTTTAAAATTCGAATGGCCGTTTCCTTATCGACGCTCCATTTGTTGACCAGCTCCAAATTCTCAACCACCTTGGCAAGCGAGTTGCTGCTCTTTATTTTCTCGAACTCCGTTCCAAAAAACTGGGGGGTCATCGGACTTGATCCATAGGAGGGGCTGTTCCCCCCCTCAAACGGAGACTGCCCCACAGACCGCGGTTTCACCTCGATGGTCGCTGAGCTTTCATACTTTTTCGGCATCACATACGTGATCACCGCCGCGGTCATGAAAACCAACAACAGGGTTAATAGAATGATCCCATAGCGATTTTTAATAACCTGCCAATAGTCCACGGCATGCAGCGTGGCTTCGTTTTGTTGCGGGGTTGGTAAATTCATTGCAGATATTTTTTCACAGTTTCAGCGACATTCCAGACAAAAAAATCCCGCAATGAAAAACATTACGGGATCTCGAATCAGGAAAGCAATATTCGAATCAAAATGGGTGATCGGTGCAAAAGCTATCAAAACTTGGCACTGGCACCCACACTGATTCGGTTGCGATCATAAGACCTATCTGAAACATCAGATGAAGAATTAGTGTAGGTGTAATAGCTATTGATCGAAAAAATTTCATTGATTTTAAAAGTCAATCCGACATAAGCATTCAGCAAGTTTTCATAGGCATCCGAGATGCTTCCGTTGTAGGCCGGTTCTGCAACCGAACGCCCCTTTTCGAATGAGGAGGGAGTGTAATCCAGTCCGCCTGTCAGTGACAAACTCGGCGAGATCACATAGTCTGAAGACAAGCCGATCCTCAGCGTTCTCTTGTCATCGAACTCCACCGAACCAATTGCCGGATCCGGGTCGGTCAACACGGTATCGTAAGCTTCGATACCATAGCGGGTGAATGCACTGACCTTGAAATCCTTGTTCACCTGCGCATTGATTGCGAGTTGGAGATATGGACTACTCGACGAAGTGCCTTGGTCAACTTCACGGTATTGAACACCTGCTGCGAAAACTCCTTTGAGTGTGGAACTGAATTCCCTCTCTGCGCCGAACGTCAAGTAGTGGTTCGTAGAGTCCGAGGCCACACCGTTTGCTTCAAGCTGGGAAAAACGGTATTCAGGGGTTAGAACAGTCTGCGGGGACAACTGGTAGCGGAACTGAGTGTAAAGCTCCCAATTGAAACGGTCATTGTCCTCAGCATCGGTGTAGGTGGTATTCATCACCCTGCAGCCGAAATAGTTTCCGACACGCTCCGTGAAGCGATAGCCGACAGCGTTGTCCGTGGACCAAGTGGTGTAGGCACCAAGAACACGCGATGTCGCGTAGCCGTAAGAATAAGCAGGCTCTAATTCGTAGGCCACAAGGCTGTGATTCACAAACCGAATTCTCTCGCTGAAATTATGGATCAGATCAGCAGTCAACCGGGATTGGCTGTTGATGTCTTCACCACCCGCGCCAATGGGTTTGTCAAAATAATAAATAAAACCAAGAAGCCCCTTGATATCCCATACCGTCTGGGGAGTAGTCGCTCTTGTGGCTAAAGCGATGGATGGGTTGATGGCGAATGATGCATCCTTGGTATCAGCACCGGGAAGAACGTTGTCATCATAGATGATGTCCGCACCAGCTACCCACTCGAGAGGAAAAGACTCCTGGTAATCCTCGCCAATGTCATAGAGACTTTGGGCTGGAGAGGAATTGGCTAGGATAAGAGCTAATGGACTTAGAAAGAACTGTTTTTTCATGAGGTTAAAAAATTTGAAGTATCTCAGCGAGGTTGCATGAGGGGAATGTTTCGCGGCGGGACTTGAAACGGATTCATGGATTCACGTCCGTCGTTTTTGGCGGATCAACAACGGGAGGGGCCGGCGGGGCTGGAGAGTTGTTGCCGCTACCCGGGGAGCCGAGCGGGTTTGGGGCAGCATTGATTTGAACCGCTGCAGCAGCTGCTGAAATTGCTACCGCAGCTGCAGGAGCCGCAAGCTTCGCAGCGTCAGCGATGGCTGTGATCGCTGCAGGAGCCGCTGCTCCAGCCTCACTCACAATTGCAGCAACCTGCTGGGCAGTCGGAGCATTGGACCCGTTGATCGCCGCAGTCACGATGGAAGCCGCCTCATTCGGTGCCGCGGTCGTAGCTGCTTTGACGATTGCAATGATGCCCTCCGGACCTGGGGTCGCTCCGGTGATCGCCGCAGTCACGATGGCCGCCGCCGAGGTGGGAACAGCTTGGGTTGCGGCAGCGACAATCACGGCGGATTCGGTTGGCGCAGCAACAGCTGCCGCGCCTGCGATCTTCGCTGCAGATTTTGGAACCTCCGCAACAGCAGCTCCGACAATGGCCGCGACAAAAGAAGGCGATGCGGTTACCGCAGCGCTTACGATCGCAGCGGCGTTATTAGGAGAAGCGGCGCAAGCAGCCTTCACGATTGCAGTCACCGCTTCGGCATTAGCACCCACAGCCTCAATCGCGGCCTTGACGATGGCCGCCGCGTCTTCCGGAGACTTGGCAATTTCGGCCTTGACGATCGCGGACACCGATTGATTCGCCACGATGGCGGTCTTGACGGACTTGGTGATGGCCGCAGCATCAATCGCAGCTGAAGATGACGAAACCGCGATAGCGGTGCCAATTAAAGAAATGAAGAATGTCTTTTTCATATTGCTGTGGGTGCCCTTTATCCGGGCCTTTGAAATTAAGATAGCGGGCAGCGGGAATCGAACCCGCATGTCTAACTTGGAAGGATAGCGCTTTACCACTAAGCTATGCCCGCGATTCCGAAAGGATTAAGTCGAGGGTTCCGCCTGCGCGCAAGACTTTTCTTCCACTTAGCCGAAATTAATTGCACTTTTTTCAAAGGTTAGATTCTCCGGGGTTATCAACCACATTTTGCAGACATATTTGGTTTTTAGTATTAAAAATCAATGGATTGTCGTCATATTTTGGGATTATGCGTGAATAACTGGGGCATTGTTTATCCTCGCTCGGAGCTGAGACTCAGTCCGATTAGCGGAAGAACACCATCAGCGTGAGTCACAAGAGGTGCTACTCACAGACCCGAAGGGTGATCATGAAACTTCCACGGAATGGAGTACAAATTGGCGATTCGTTCGGCGATCGCCTTCACCCCCGACGTTTCCGTGGCGTAGTGGCCGCCATAGAAAACGTTTAGAGCAAGCTCCTCCGCGAGCGGATAGCTCCAGTGTGGGCCCTCTCCCGTGACGAAGGAATCCACCCCGGATGCGGCGACTTTCACGACTTCGCTGCCTGCCCCACCCGTGATGACGCCAATTTTTGAAATCACCTCCGGCCCTGCCGGGCACAGATGGACCGGACCTCCCAGCGCTGCTTGCAGCGTTTCGGCAAGATCTTGGCGGGTCCCAGCCCAGGAGCCGCGAAGGCCAATTAAGATCCCTTTTTGATCAAAAAACGGCTCGGGGTTTTGTAACCTGATCGCCCGCGCGAGGAGCATGTTGTTTCCCAGCTCGGGATGAATATCGAGGGGGAGGTGAGAGGAATAGATTGCGAGACCCGCATCCATGGCGATTTTGAGTTTACGATAAAAGGCTCCGGTCACCGGCTGGGGTCCTTGCCAAAACATGCCGTGGTGCACAATCAAGAGTCCCGGCCCGCCTTCTGCGGCGGCCTCGATGACGGGAAGCGAGGCATCCACGGCCGCCACGACTCTCCCGACCTGTCCGGAGTTGGCCAATTGCAGGCCGTTCATCGCGCCGGGATAGTCCGGAATTGAATCGGTTTTCAGCTCCTGATCCAAATACGCTACCAATTCATCAAGTGAAACCATGGCGAATCCTAATCATGCCGACTCCAAATGACAATGTCAGGAGTCGGGCTGATTTCCCGTCCTTCGCAAAAGTCCAATAGATCCAAGCCCAAACGTGCCTCCCAGCCAACCGCCCGACCCTGCCAGGTGATCTCAAGCCGAGCGGCATGAAGCGCGTGACGGGGCAGGACCAGCCGCCGCTGCAATTCCGGAGTCCAGCCGCTCGCCATCCATTCCAAATACTCCGAGCCATTCCCGGAGTAGAGCTTGTCGCCCACGATCGGGAAACCGCAGCTCGCCAAATGAACGCGAATCTGGTGCATCCGGCCGGTTTCCGGAAAACACCGAACTTGCGAAAACTTTCCATCTGCCCGCTCGAAGCGTCGCTCCACTTTAAATCGAGTCAGGCAATCCCGCCCATGCGGACTCACCACCTGCCGCACCCAAATGTCCGACGGCCCCAACTCGCCCGCCCGGATGATCGGCTCGGCGCACTCCCAAAAATCCACTTCCGGCCAGCCGCTCACGATCGCCAGATATTCCTTCCTCGCCTGCCGTCTTTCAAAAATCCAACCAAGTTCGCGCGCCGCCTGCGTGTGCTTGGCCACCAACACCACTCCGCTGGTTTCCCGGTCCAGCCGGGTGAT
Organism: Akkermansia muciniphila; assembly: GCA_945901795.1. Classification (GTDB taxonomy): domain Bacteria; phylum Verrucomicrobiota; class Verrucomicrobiia; order Verrucomicrobiales; family Akkermansiaceae; genus Luteolibacter; species Luteolibacter muciniphilus_B. The sequence continues at coordinate 14,715 of CAMDLP010000012.1, forward strand.
GATTCCGAGGCAGGCTCCGTTTTGAATCTCATACGCCAGAAGTTGCTCCAGCCCGCCAAGAAGCGTCGGCTCCGGTTTCAAATTTGCCGGATGCACGATCAACGGCGCGGGCTTATCCACCACGATCCAGTCGGCGGACTCGTCGATCACCCGGAAATTGACAACAACCTGAAGACTCACGGCCGAAAAAATACACAGAAAAGCCAGAGACCCGAAAACGAGTCTCTGGCGATTGAAAAACAAACCAATCCTAGAGACTAGGACTTGTAGCGGAGACGCTTCTTGTGGCGGTTCTGCTTCATGCGCTTTTTGCGCTTGTGCTTGTTGATCTTGGTCTTACGGCGTTTCTTGATGGAGCCCATGGCGTTTGCGGGGTTAGGTTAGATGAAAGATTAGGGGACGATTTTGTTGAGCGGATATTCAATGATCCCCTCTGCCCCCAGACGCTTCAGTTCGGGGATGATGTCCCTGACGACGATTTCGTCAATCACTGTCTCAACGGCGACCCAACCTTCTTCCGAAAGCTGGGAAATCGTGGGACGGCGGAGTGACGGGAGTTTTTCCAAGAGCTCGGGCAAACGAACACTTGGGAAATTCATTTTGAGCCCCACTTTGCCGCGGGCGCAGAGGGCAGCTTTGAGCAGCAGGGCGATGCGGTCCATTTTCTCCTTTTTCCAAGGATCCGCGGCGGCGGCCGGACTGGCGTAGAAATGGGGAAACGAAGTCAGCAGCGTATCGACGATGCGGAGGCGGTTCGCCTTGATCGAGGAACCGGTTTCGGTGACATCGACGATGGCATCGACCAAATCCGGCACTTTCACCTCGGTCGCGCCCCAGGAAAATTCGACTTCCGCCTTGATTCCGCGCTCCTCAAGATAGCGGCGGGTAATTCCCACGCCTTCGGTGGCAATGCGCTTTCCTTCCAGATCCTCGGGCTTGCGGATCGGCGAATCCTCCGGCACCACCAAAACCCATTTCGTCGGGCGGGTGGTGGCACGGGAATAGGGCAACTCGCAGAGATCGATCAAATCCACGCCGTTTTCGTAAGCCCAATCGTAACCGGTGATCCCGCAATCGATGAAGCCCTGCCCCAGATAGCGGCCGATTTCCTGAGCGCGGATCAAGTAGAGATCCAGTTCCGCATCGTTCGAGCTCGGACGCAGGCCCCGCGACGAGACGTAAATCTCGTAGCCAGCCTTGGCCAGTAGCTCGATGGTGGGCTCCTGGAGGCTGCCTTTAGGAATCGCGACTTTCAGTGTGCGTGATGGATCCGGCATGGGGGGGCGCGGTTTAGGCCCCGCTTCTGGAGGAATCAAGCCAAGTTTTGAATATTTTCTTCAAAGCCACGCTCCTCCCGGCAATGCTCCGCCCATGCCACGCCTCGCCCTGCTTCAGTCCGGAACCTTCGCCTCAAAGTCGGAATCGTTCGATCACCATGAAAAACTCATCCGCAGGGCCGCCGCGGACGGCGCGAACATCGTCGTCACCCAGGAGCTTTTCCTCACGCCGTATTTCTGCACGGTGGAAGATCCGACCCTCTTCGATCTCGCCGATCCCCTGCCCGGCCCGATCACCGACCGCCTTGGAAAAATCGCCGGCGAGCTAGGCATCGTCCTGATTTCCTCGCTCTTCGAACACCGCGGCCCCGGCCTCTACCACAACACCGCCGCCATCCACGACGCCGACGGCTCACTGATGGGCCTTTACCGGAAAAGCCACATCCCGCAGGACCCCGGCTTCGAGGAGAAATTCTACTTCACCCCCGGCGACAGCGACTGGCCGGTCTGGGACACCCGGTTCGGCAAAATCGGCGTGCTCATCTGTTGGGACCAGTGGTATCCCGAGGCCGCCCGTTTGATGGCCCTCGGCGGCGCGCAAATCCTCGTCTATCCCACCGCCATCGGCTGGCTGCCCGAGGAAAAACCCACCCTCGGCGACGCCCAACACTGCGCCTGGGAAACCGTCCAACGCGGCCACGCCGTCGCCAACGGTTGCTACCTCGCCGCCGTCAACCGCACCGGCACCCAAGGCGACACCGAGTTCTGGGGCCGCTCCTTCATCGCCAATCCCTGCGGCGAACTCGTCGCCAAAGCCTCCACCGACCGCGAGGAAATCCTCCACCACGACCTCGACCTCCAAGCCGTCGAAGACTTCCGCCGCATCTGGCCCTTCTTCCGCGACCGCCGCATCGACGCGTATGGAGACCTAACAAAACGCTGGCGTTCATGAACTGGCTCCACTGGTCGCTGCTCGGCGGGTTCCTGATTGCATCCGGCGCGGTGGCTCTCGCCTAGAAAAGCGGTAGAGATTGACGCACCGCCCAAACCACGGCTTCTTTCGCCACTCGCCGAAAATTACCGCCTTCCACACCAATTCGATGCGCCAACTCTTCCGCTCCGCCCCAGCTCGCCTTGCCCTTGTCGCATTCAGCCTGTTTTTTTCGCTCTCCCTGTTGTCCCGCCTGGCGCTATTGTTCACCGCCCGCCATGACGTGAGCTGGGATATTTCAGTCTTTGGAATCCTTGGCTGCGGGATTTTCTACGACGCCGCAGCAGGGCTCTTCGCGGCGGCTCCGTGGCTGCTCCTTGGAATCATCGCTCCGGTTCGCGGCTTGAGATCGCGGATCGGCCAGTGGCTCATCGCCGGGCTGATGCTGGTTTTCGCGAGTATTTTCATCTTCATCTCCTCCTCGGAATGGTTCTTCTGGGACGAGTTCAATGTGCGTTTCAACTTCATCGCCGTGGACTACCTTATCTGGACGCAGGAAGTCCTTGGAAATATTTCCGAGTCCTATCCGATGGTGCCCATCTTGGGCGGAATCATCTTTGCAGGAGGACTGGTCGCATGGGCGATGAAACGGAAAGGCGTGTTTGTCTGGACCATGAATGGCACTACCACCTGGGCCGACCGCTGCGGTGGGATGGCCGCAGGGCTGGGTCTCACCTCGCTAACGTTTCTGTTGGTCAGCCAGTCGGCGCTGCCAGCCTTCACCAACCAATTTAACAGCGAGCTCGCCAAGAACGGATGCTGGTCGTTCTTCGCCGCCTTCAAACAGATGGAACTGGATTACACCAAGTGGTATCCCAAGCTGCCGCAGGATGAAGCGCTCGCCACCGCGAAAAAACTCCTCGTCACCCCCAGCGAAACCGCCGCCTCCCCCGCCAACGACGACCTCCGCCGCACCATCACGCACACCGGACCCGAGCAGCGCTGGAATGTCATTCTCATCTGCATGGAAAGCCTCGGCGCGGACTTCATGACCTACGGCGGCAACGATCGCCACATCACTCCGAATCTCGACCGCCTCGCCAACGAATCGATCTTCTTCGAAAACCTCTACGCCACCGGCACCCGCACCGTCCGCGGCATGGAAGCGCTCACCCTGAACCTTCCGCCCACCCCAGGCCAGGCGATCATCTACAGGCCGGAAGGTACGGATCTCGTCACCACTTTCAGCCCGTTTTTGAAACACGGTTACGATTGCGGATTCTTCTACGGCGGCGACGGCCGGTTTGACTTCATGAACCGCTATTTCACCACCGCCGGATGCCGCCGGATGGATGTCGGGGCCTGGGAAAAAAGCGACGTCTCCTTCAAGACCTCATGGGGTGCCTGCGACGAGGACCTTTTCAACAAAACCATTTCCGAAGCCGACAAGGCCGATACCGCCGGAAAACCCTTCCACTACTTCTGCATGACCACCAGCAACCATCGTCCTTACGATTTCCCTGCCGGACGAATCGACATGCCGTCACACACCGGGCGAGACGCCGCTGTGAAATACTCCGACTGGGCCGTGCAGGACTTGATCAACAAGGCCAGCAAGCGCCCCTGGTTCAAGAACACCCTCTTCGTCTTCTGCGCGGACCACTGTGCCAGCAGCGCCGGCAAGTCCGAGCTGAACGTCCGGAAATTCCACATCCCCTGCATGATCTACAACCCGCAGCTCGTGCCCGCCAGGAAGATCGACACGCTGTGCGGCCAGATCGACGTGATGCCCACCGTCTTCGGGTTGCTGAACTGGACGCATGACACCCTCGGCTACGGTCATGACCGGCTCGCGCCGGACGCCGCGTCACTGCCGCACCAGGCGTTCATCAGCAACTATCAGAAAATCGCCTTGCTGCGGGATGACGGACTCGCGGTGCTCAAGCCCAAAACGCAGACGTCGCTCTATCAATGCGACCTCAAGACTGGGTTCCTCACGCCCATAAAGCCGGAGGCCGCCGGCAGCCTTTTACGCGACACCACCGCCTACTATCAAACTGCCTCCTGGCTGTTCGGCAGCGGCCGCTTGAAGAAATCCTTCCAACAGCCCAACCCGTCGCACCCCAAGTCATGAAATCAGACCGCCTCAGCGCCCAAGGATTCGTCAACCTCCATCGCAAGCTGCTCTTCCGCCTCATGGCGGTCGGCCTCGTCGCCTACTTTTTCCTGGTTCCAGACCCGTTGAAACTTTCCGATTTCGCCATCCTGTCCTTACAAACCGCGGGAGCGCTCCTGATGTTTGCCGGAATCCTCGGCCGTGGGCTCGCCACCATTTCCATCGGCGGCCACAAGGACAGGACCATCATGCAAACCGAGCTCTATTCCATCTGCCGCAATCCGCTCTACTTCGCCTCCTTCCTGATGGCGCTCGGCTTCGGACTGCTCTCCGGACGCTTGGATTTCGCGCTGCTCGCATCGGTCGCCTACCTCGCGATTTTCTATCCGATGATGCGCAACGAGGCGAAATACCTCCGGGGAAAATTCGATGACTTCGCCGCGTATGAAAAGCGGGTGCCGCTCTTCTTCCCGAACGTGCTCCTCTGGCAGGAACGCAAGTATTTCGAAATCAATTTCAGACTGGTGAGAAAAACCCTACAGGACGCCTCGCTCGCACTGCCGCTCATTCCCCTGATGATTCTGGTCCGGGTTTATCTGGCCAAGTGACGAAAATCCGGACTGCCGGAAACCTTGCCGAGCGCCGCCGGACTCGTCATGCTCACCCCATGATCCGTCCGCTTTTGTTCCTCGGCTTGCTCGCCGCCGCCTCGCAGGCGCAGTCCTACGCCCCGGTCAACGAGCGCCCGCCCGCCCTCGCCCGCGAATTCCGCGGTGCCTGGATCGCCTGCATTTATAACCTCGACTGGCCCAGCTCGCCCGGCCTCAGCGCCGCCAGCCAGCAAGCCGAAATGCGCGGCATCCTCGACAAGCTCGCCGCGCTCAGGATGAACGCGGTCATCTTCCAGGTCCGCCCGCAGTGCGACGCGGTTTACGCCTCATCCATCGAGCCGTGGAGTTCATCGCTCACCGGCACCATGGGCCGCTCGCCCGGCTACGATCCCCTCGCCTACTGCGTCAAGGAAGCTCACGCCCGCGGAATCGAAGTGCATGCGTGGTTCAATCCGTTCCGCGCCCTTTCCAACAACTCCCAACAGATAGCGGGAAACCACGTCTGCCGCAGCGCGCCGGGCATCACCAAGAAATTCGGCACCATGACCTGGTGCGATCCCGCCAGCTCCGACACCCGCTCCCGCGCCCTCAACGTCATCCTCGACGTGGTCAAGCGCTACGACATCGACGGCGTCCACCTCGACGACTATTTCTATCCGTATCCATCAGGCAGCCTGCGCTTCCCCGATGGAAAAAGCCCCGCCGAGCGGCGCAGCTACGTCGATGGCTTCGTCAGCAGCCTCTACTCCTCCGTCAAGCGCCAGAAATCCTGGGTCCGCGTCGGCATCAGCCCCTTCGGCATCTGGCGGCCCGGCATCCCCGCGGGCATCGAGGCCGGCATCGACAGCTACGAGCAACTCGCCGGCGACTCGCGCAAGTGGCTCAAAAACGGCTGGCTCGACTACCTCGCCCCGCAACTCTACTGGCGGGACTCGCCGCAAAAACAAAGTTTCTCCACCCTCCTCAACTGGTGGCGCCAGCAAGGATCGCGCCCCGTCTGGCCCGGCATCGCCACCACCCGCATCGGCGGTTCGGAAGACAACCGGCCCGCTTCGGAAATCACCCACCAGATCGACCTCAGCCGCAAGACCGGCAAAAACTGGAACGGCCACATCCACTGGAGCGCGAAAAGCCTCGTGAAAAACCAAGGCGGCATTTCCACCCGGCTTGCTAACACCTACACCCAGCCCGCCGCCATCCCGCCCATGCCGTGGGTCAACGACAACGCGCCCGCCGCCCCCGGCGTCAGCGCCTCGATCCAGGACGGCGGCACCTCGATCCGCTGCACGCCCGGCTCCGGCACTGCGAAACTCGCAGTCCAAGCCAAGATTGGCGGCACTTGGCGCACGATGAAAATTTCACCGGTCAGCTCCCAAAGCATCACCATTCCGCGCGCCGACGCCATCGCCGTGACCGCCCTCGACCGCTTCGGAAACGCCAGCGCTCCGAAGGTGCTCGGCTTGCAATAAGCTTTTCGCGTCTCCGCCCTTGCCACGCGGCGGATCACCGCGTTGACTTTCCGCCATTCCAATTTTCCCCACTGTGAAAGCTCACGAACTCTATTCCGCCGTCGATCCCGCCATTGTCACTCAAATCCTCGATTGGTTCCGCGCCAACGATAAGAATGTGTACCGATCCGCCGTCGCCACCCTGGCCGCCAACCGCAAGCTCCGCCCCGTCTTCATCGAGAAAAAATCCCTGGCCGACCAATACGCCTGGATTCACAAAACCCTAAAAATTAACGCCTGCGACACCATCGGCGAGCACCTGCTGCAAGCCTACCTGATGGCTGGCCAGCAATCGCTGCTCGCCATGTTCTGCGACGGCATGGGCATCCCGCACGACGGCAAGGGCTCCGTCGTCGGCAACCTGCCCAAGAAACTCGACACCGAGCGCCTCGACTCCACCATCGAGCGCCTCGTCGATATTTTCGAACCCAAGCTCTTCGCCGTTTATCTCCACTGCTTCAACATGCAGGTCCCCGGCGGCTGGCCCGAGCTCAGCGAAAAACTCGCCTCCGACGAGCGCCTCAAGCTCGCGTGAAGGCAGGAGCGAGGGGCGGAGAGCATCTGCAAGGATCTCGCCCTAACCGCAGGTTCCTCACGCTCCACAGCAGTCCCCTCGCGCCGCTGCCGCCACCTGCTAGAAATTCGCTCCTGAAGGGTGGCTGACGGGCTGACGGCGTTTCCCACGAGCAAAACTCAGAACCCTGAATCGTTCTCCGCATCCAGTCCTCGAACGCGCTCGACTTCGTTAGGACCCCGCATTGCACGCACCAGCGCTTCCACGCCCTGCGCAGGAGTGCCGGTGTGTAGCGTAATCATCGAGACCTTCGCGCTCGAAACATTAAGCACAACAGGCCAAGCCCGCAGAGTCAAAAATGGGTTCTATGCCCATTCTCAACGCTGCCTGCACCACGCGGTCGGTGACTGTTGGGATTCCCAACGGCCGCTTTTGATTCGCTATCGCTCACCCCTCGCGGAAGGGAACGCCGCCCGCCCCGCACTCCGATAGTGCGCGATGCTCTGCTCGCGCCCACGGCAGCTCCGGCTCTGCCGGATGCGGGGCGGAGCGTCTTCTCTTCGCACGAAGAGCTCCGCCCCGCATGGAGCAGAGCTTCCATCCCCCGCCGGCGGCAGCAGCAGAGCTTGCCGCACTCCGGAGTGCTCCAGTCATCATCGCCGAGACTCTTCGGAACACACTTTGGCCAAAACACAGGTGACTGCCGAAAGCGCCGGAGTAACCGTCTATCGGGATGGGCATGGGCATCGTGTATCCGGGAAGATGCTATTTCGAAACCTTGATGCGGGCGGGGACGTCTTTGATCGGGATGCCGGCTTTGGTGAGTGCGTCCCAGACTTTGAGCAGGCGCTCGAGGGGGATGTTCTTATCCGCTTCGAGTTCGAGTTTGCGGCCGGGATTCTGTTTCTGGTAGGCGGCGAGATAGGATTGCAGTAAACCTTCCGGCACTGCGAGGGAATCGAGGGTGACGTTTCCAACGGCGTCCAAGACGATGGTCGAGCGCGTGTCGGCGACGGTATCGGACGGGATTTCGCGGACGGTCGGCAGCTCGATCCGCAGCACGTCCCGCGGCTTCTTGAAGGCGGTGGAAACGATGAAGAAGACGAGCAGGACGAAGAGGATGTCGATCATCGGAATGACCGCGATCTGGCTGCGGGTGGTTTTGGGGCGATGGAAACGCATGCTGGATCAGGCGTTCGGGTTGGGCTTTTCGCAAGCGGATGCGAGATCCGCCAGCAACGATTCCAGGCGGGCCGTTAGCATTTCAATGCGGCGGATGAAGTAGCCGTGGGCAACCACGCAGGGCACGGCGATGGCCAGCCCGACGATGGTGGTGGTGAGCGCCTCGGAGATGCCGCGGGCGATGGCGAGGTGGTCCGAGTTGTCTCCCAGGCCCTGGAAAATGCGGACCAGTCCGGAGGCGGTGCCGAGAAGTCCTAGCAGCGGCGCGATGGTGATGATGGTATCCAGCACGGCGATGCCGGCGTGGAGGTGGAAGGTTTCCTCGCGGGCCGCGGATTCCACGGCGTGGGTGATTTCGGCGCGCGGCTTGCCGCGGTGTTTGACGACGATCGCGGAGAGCCGGGCGAGGGTGCTGGCACCTTTTGCAAACTCCTTGAGAATGGGCTCCACCTTGTCCGTCACGATGCGTTGCGGGAACTGGGCCACTTCCCGCGCAAGTGTGCTCGGGATTACGCGGCGGTTGGATAGAGAGAGGAGTTTATACAGGATGGCCATCATGCCCGCGACCGAGGTGATGCCGAGCGGGATCATGAAAACCCCGCCTTTCTGGAGAAATTCCCAAACGATGTTGATGCCGGTGAGGTTGGCTGCGGCGAGGGTGAGGCTGGAGGATTCGAGCATGGCGGTGAGTTAGAAGTAGAAGTTGAAAATGAGTTCGAGAGGTTCCTTGGCGAAGTCTTTTCGGACCGCGGCGGGCATCGCGGGGATGTCGGCGTCGCGGATGGAATTGAGGGTGAAGCCTTTCTGGACCTCACCGGTTTCCATGTCGCCGACGAACTGGACGGAGCGCACCCGGCCGTTGGTTTCGACGAAGAAGCGGACGGTGAGGAATCCCGGGGTGATGAAGTCGCGGTGCCTGACGCAGTTGCGCTGCCATTCCTGTTCGACGGCGCGGCTGATGAGCGCCTGATAGCGGCCGAGCGGCGAATCCGCCACATCGAGGGCGCTGCGGCCGGTGCGGGAAATCGAGCCGACGATGGCGGTCTTGCGTTGGTAGCCGCGGAATCCGGGATCTTTGGCGGTGGCGGTCGGAGCGGGTTTCGGCGCGTCGTCGGCTTTGGGTTCGGGTTTGCCATCCTTGGGCTGTCTCGGCGGAGTGGGCTTGATCGCGTCGCTTTCAGCGGTGTCCTGCGGGACCGCGACATCGACCGGATTCGGACCTTCTATCAAATGCTCGCGGGGCGGAGGGGTTGATTTGGAATCGTCCTGTCCGGGCGTGTCCGTTTGTTCACCGGGGGGCGAAATTTCCGCGACCGCGGGATCGGCGGTGTTGGTGGCGGCGGCGGGGGATGGCGGCGTCGGTGGCAGTGGTTTTGAAACTGGATCGCTGGCGAGGCTGCCGTCTTGGTAACGGCTCTCCGTGGTCTCGAAATCCTCGCGGTCCTTGGGCGCGATTCCCGCCTGCGAAGGCAGCGGCGGCGCGCTGGCGTCAGGGCTCCGGTCACTCGTCGCCTGGGTGTTCCGCTCGCCGATAAACGCGGGTTTTTCGGGAGCCGGGGCGAGCTGGTCTTCGGAAGTTCTGGCGAACGATGGCTTGCCGGGTGCTGCGGGAGCTACCGGCTCGGAGTTTGCGGCGGCGACGACCATTTCCGGGAAAATCGTCACCGTCGTCTCGGCGGCGACGGCTGGTGGAACGGGATGCGTTTTACGAAATACCTGTGATCTCAGGGAGATGAAACCGACGGCCAGCAAGATTCCCGCGTTGACCAGCAACGACAAGCCGAGCGCGATCGCCCACAGGCGGGCGTCGCTCCGGGGTGCGGTTGAAGCGGGTAAGTTCATGGGCGACGCTGCAACCCTTGTCGGGAAATGCGGCGGACGCAATCCGCGAAATTCACATCTTGGAGGCTTCTATTGCCTCAGGATGGCGATTTTTGGAAACGGCGGCTTCATTTTTTCATCATTTCGGCAGAAAGTGGTGATTCTCGAAGCTGACTCGGGCGTGATTCATGCGAACTTGTCGCGATTTCGGCAATTTCTGGTTGATCTTGGGAGGCGGATGTTGCAAGTTTCGGTCGCCAACCCCAATTTTCATGAGTAAAAATCAAATGGACGGCGCACAAGCGCTTATCAAGACCCTCGACGACCTCGGGATCGAATACATTTTCGGATATTCCGGCGGAGCGGCCATCCCGATTTTCGACGCGCTCGAGACGGTCAAAACCAAGATGAAATTCATCCTCGTCCGCCACGAGCAGGGAGCCGTGCACATGGCCGACGGCTACGCCCGCGCCACCGGTCGGCCGGCCGCCGTGCTGGTGACTTCCGGCCCCGGTGCGGGAAACACCGTCACCGGCTTGATGACCGCGATGATGGATTCGGTGCCGATGCTCGTGATCACCGGTCAGACGGTGACGTGGATGCTCGGCAAGGACGCGTTTCAAGAGGCGGACATTTTCGGCATCACCATCCCGGTGGTGAAGCACAATTATCTGGTGAAGGACACCAACGCGCTGCCGCGGATCGCCCGCGAGGCCTATCACATCGCCACCACCGGCCGCCCCGGTCCGGTGCTCATCGACGTGCCGAAGGATATTTCTCAAGGCCCGTTCTCCGGCGACATGAACCCGACCTTCGACCTCCCGGGCTACGATCCCACCACGGCTTTCAAGATTTGCCCGCAAGCCATCAAGCAAGCGACCGATCTAATCGCCAAGGCCAAGCGCCCGGTGATTCTAGCCGGGCAAGGCTGCATGATCGCCCGCGCGGACAAGGAGCTCATGCATCTGGCGGAAACGCTCAATTGCCCCGTCACCTCGACGCTTCTCGGCAAGGGCGTTTTCCCGGAAAATCACCCGCTCTCGCTCGGCATGCTCGGCATGCACGGCACCGCCTACGCCAACAAGGCGATGGTCGAGTGCGACTTGCTGATCAATGTCGGCTCGCGCTTCGACGACCGGATCATCGGCCAGCCGTCGAAATTCTGCGCCACCGCGAACATCATCCACATCGACATCGACCCTGCGGAAATGGGCAAGATGGTCCGTGCGCACGTAGAAATCGTCGGCGACGCCAAGGCCGCGCTCACTGAAATCAACGAGAAGATCGGCCCGCTCGAAACCACCGAGTGGATCGCCAAACTCGACGGCTACAAAAAGAAATTCCCGCTCTCCTACAAAAAACAAGGCGGGCTCCGCATGCAGCAAGTCATCGATGAGCTCTATCAACTCACCGAGGGCAAGGCCATCGTCTCAACCGACGTCGGCCAGCACCAGATGTGGGCGGCGCAGTTTTACAAGAATCACGAGTCCTACCACTGGCTCTCGTCCGGCGGTGCCGGCACCATGGGCTTCGGCTTCCCGGCGGCCATCGGCGCGCAACTCGCCTGCCCGGATAAAATGGTCATTTCCATCTCCGGTGACGGCGGATTCCAGATGACCCTGTTCGAACTCGCCACCGCCGCGATTCACAAGCTGCCGATCAAGATCGTCGTCCTGAACAACCACTATCTCGGCATGGTCCGCCAGTGGCAGGAGCTTTTCTATGATGACCGCACCTCCGGCGTGGACCTCATCGGCAACCCGGATTTCTGCAAGCTCGCCGCCGCCTACGGCATCCCGTCCGTGCACATCAAGCGCCCGGCGGATGTCACCAAACAGTTGGAAAAAGCCCTCGCCTACAACGACGGCCCCATCCTCATCCACGCCGAGTGCGTGAAAACCGACAACGTCTTCCCGATGATCCCGGCGGGTGCTGCCCTCGAAGACATGATCATCGAAGCGCCGAAAACCAAGATGGCCAAGCCCGTGGGGTCCACGTAAGAAGTGCCGAGTGATCAGTGAGCAGTGATCAGAAATGATTTCAGCTCACGTCGCTCTCACCGATTCTTCAACCTCTTTCTCTGATCACTTCCAACTCCTTAAAACATGCCTTCCATCGTCACCACTGACACGCCCGTCGCCGCTCCGGCGGTTCCCCGCGGCCCGACCCACACTCTATCCGTTCTCGTCAGCAACGAGCCCGGCGTCCTGATGCGGATCTGCCAGGTCTTCTCGCGCCGCGGCTTCAACATCGACTCACTCGTCGTTTCCGAGGGCCGCAACGTGAATTTCTCCCGCATGACCATCGGCATTTCCGGTGATCCGCAGGGGCTCTCGCAGATCATCATGCAGGTCGGCAAACTCATCGACGTGATCCACTGCTCGGAGCATACCTTCGACGACTCGGTGACCAAGGAAATGATCCTCATCAAGATCCTCTGCTCGCCCACTGAGCGCTCGCAGGCCCTGCAAATCGCCGAGCATTTCTCCGGGAAAACCGTCGACCTGACCCCCACCTCGATGATCGTCATGCTCAACGGCGACAGCCTGAAAATCGACGCGGCGATCACCATGTTCTCGCAGTTCAACATCATCGAGACCGTCCGCACCGGCAAGGTCGTGATGGCCCGCGGCGAGCAACCGACCTAACGGCGCTCATCGGCCGCAGGGGCTGAATCCCACTCCGGGCATCCCCCGGAATTCCGGGCCGGGATTCCTTCGCGATTGATAATTTCAGCATCACGACAATCCCGGAGTCCTCCGCCGCTTTTCTCGCCGCTCTCGGGCTTCTCGGAATCCTCCGTCGTCGCCGTTAGGCCGGTTCTCGTCACGCCTCGCGTCCGCCAAGAATCCGTTGGCCCTGGCGGATGTAGGCGATGCTCGACCAGATGGTGAAAAACGCGGCAATCAAGCAGGGGATCTCCGGCGTTAAATACGTGACCCGCAGCATCACCCAGCCGATCGCGAACATCTGCGCGACCGTGGTGATCTTGCCGGTCCAGTGCGGGACGATTTTCACTTCCCGGTGGTTCACATAGAGAATCTTGATGCCGCCGAGGATGATGCAGTCGCGCAGCACGACGATGGCCGCAAACCACAGCGGCAGCCGCCAGCCCGGCGCGCCCCAATCGACGAGCGACAAGGTGATCACCCCGGCGAGAAGCAGCGCCTTGTCCGCGATGGGGTCGATGTAGGCGCCGAATTTCGAGCACTGGTTGAAGCGGCGGGCGACCCAGCCGTCGATCCCGTCCGACGAGGCGGCGAGCACGAAAACCCCGAGCGCCCACCAGCGCAGCGATTCGTCGGGCTGGCCGGTTTTCACGGTGTGGCCGTAGTAAAACGCCAGCGCGACATACACCGGGACCAAACAGATCCGGGCGATGGTGATTTTACTGGCGAAGGTCACGAGCTGATAAAATCAGGTTCGCCGCCCTTGCGAAACCTGAAATTTCCCCGCCGGGAAATCTAATACACCGGCGCTCCGGCGGAGTCGTCACTCGGGGTGCCCTGGATTTTGCTCTTGGTCCAGTTGTAGCCCTGCACGGTGTCCCGGCCGATGCCGATGCAGGTGTTGCAGGAATTCAGGGCGAGTGCGACCGCGATCACGACGAGCAATTTCATGCCTCTGGCTTAATGCCCGATCAGGCGTTCTGAAAGCGCAAAGTAAGGAAAAGTTAACCAACTTGCAGGTGCCTCCGCGCCTGTTCCATGAAAATGCGGATTCCGGGCGAAAAATGCCTTTACAAGGCAGGGCGGGTGGGTAGTTTTCGCCCCCCGGCGGCGCGTGCCACCACTCATTTTTACCTATTTAAAGCCATGAAAGTTCTCTCATCCCTCGCCTCCGCCAAACGCCGTCACGCAGATTGCCAAGTGGTGAAACGCAAAGGAACGGTTTACGTCATTTGCAAATCGAACCCGAAGTTCAAGGCCCGCCAAGGCGCGACCGCCGGCACCCGGCTTTCGAAGAAGGGTCTGTAATCGATCTTTCAATCTCTGTTTTCGAATCAAGCGGCCTCCGGGCCGCTTTTTTCATGCCTTGGCGGCGATCTTGTCCAGGACCCGCCCGGCCGCGATCAGGCCGAAGCTGGCGATCAGGTGGGACGCCGAGCCGAAACCCGACGCGCAGTTGAGCCGCAGCGAGATTTCCTCCGGCTTGTCTTTCGAAACCGTGCCGTCGCACGCGGAATACCAAGGCGCCTCATCGGAATAAACCGCGTCGATGCCGAACAGGATTGGCTCCTTTCCGCGGGTGTTTTTCGGAAATCCGAAGTCGTTCCGCAGGCCACGGCGGAGTTGGAGAAGCAGGGGATCCATGCCGCTGTAGGCCAGATCGGTCACGCGGATGCGGGTGGGATCGCGCCGCCCGCCCGCGCCGCCGCAGGTGATCGCGTAGATGCCGCGCTTGTGGCACTCGGCGATGAGCAGCGACTTGTGGCGGGCGAAATCGATCGCGTCGATCACCGCGTCGAAGCCGGCGTCGAGGATTTCCGCAGCGGATTTCTCGTTGAAAAACTTCGGCACGATCTGGATGTCGCAGCCGGGGTGGATCGCCAGCGCGCGGTCGGCCATCGCGTCGGTTTTCTGGCGGCCGATCTGGCCGTCCATTGCATGGAGTTGGCGGTTCACGTTGGTGATGCAGATTTCATCCAGATCCACCAGTGTCAGGTGGCCGATGCCAGACCGCGCCAGCGATTCCACCGCCCACGAACCCACGCCGCCGACGCCGATCACCGCGACGCGCGACGCGTGGAATCGATCGAGCGCGGCCTGCCCGTAAAGCCGGGCAATCCCGCCGAAGCGGTGGTGGGTGGATTCGATGTCGGACATGCAGGGGATTTACGGAGCGCCGCCGACGAGTTCCTTGACCTTGTCCCCGATGGATTCCGCCCAGATGTCATAGCCCTTGGCTGCGAGATGAAGGGAGTCGTGCATGACCTCCATGCTGATGGAGCCGTCGGCCTGAGGCTGTTTGGTCTGGATCAGGTCGATGATCGCCTTGATCCCGGCTGCAGCGTCCGCCGGCTCGGTCTTATTATCAAACAGGTTGTTAGTACCGATCATGACGACGAACAGCTTCGCCTTGCAGCCGTCCAACTCGCCGTTCTGGAGCCGCCAGAGGACGTTCTGCGTCCGGTCGCCGCCGATGCCCATGTTGACGGCCCGGTAGGAACCCCAGTGCTTTTCCCAGTTCTCGCCACCTCTCCAACGCGCCGTGATGGAATCACCGACAAAGCCCACGTCGATCTCTCCATCCATCTTCTTGATGGCGGCCAGGATCCTCTCACAGTTTCCGTTCCACCATTTCTCGCCGTTGGTTTTGGCGGCGACAGGTGTGGTGGTCTCCAGTTCGGCGGCATGCGCGGCGAATCCGGCAATTACCGACAGGGCGAGAATCGTTAGACGCGTGCGGAATGGTTTCATGTGGGATTGTGGGATCGGGTTGTTGGGGAGGATAGGCTCCGCCCCTTCGGCCGCAAGCAGGAAGGGTGAAGCCCAGGGCACGGGACATTCCGAGGCTCCACCGACGACGAGCCATTCTGGAAAACGGCAGGCTTTCGCCGAACGCATTAACGCCGCGCTCATCACCCACCCAAATCCGGCGGGTTGCTTGATTCGAAGGCACCGCCCGCGCCTGTTTCGTGTTGCGGAATCCCACCCGCAAGCCGTGCCGGAGGCGCTGCACCGGTGATGAAATGTGAATCGGATTACACTGAGCCCATGCAGGTGGGTGGATGATATTCGCAGAAAATGTTACACTGCGGGGACCCCAGAGACGATGCTCATGGTGATACAGTGTCTAATCATCCCGAAAGGCGCAAGGAAGGACTCTCCAATCGATGCGGTGGAGATTCCGAACAACGAAACGAACGGAATTCTTGTTTACTTGTTGAACCCCTCGTGGTTCATGAATTCCCAAATGCGCCCCATCCAGGTGTAGCTGCCCGTCTCCGGGGCGGCCTTCCTTTGGAAGCAGTGCCCGCGTCCGACCAGCGTGTGGAGATCGGACTGGATTCCCATCCGGCGGAGCTGCTCCCAGCATTTCACCGAATTCATCGCCGCCCAACCGTCCGCATCGCCGTGGATGAACAGCATCGGGCACGTCGCGAGGTCGAACGGAAACTCAGGGACGAGCCTCGCGTCATCTTCATTGCCGCCCTTGGCATTTTGGGAATCCGCTCCATCCGTGAGCGCGTAGGCCGGATAGATCGCAACCGCCCACCGCACGTTGCACGGAAGCTTGTCGAGATCGTCGATCGGCGAATAGGACCGGCTTTTCGAGCTGGTCGCTCCCATGAGCGTCAGGTGGCCGCCGGCCGAGGAACCCATGATGCCGATGCGGTCGGGATCGAGCGATTTCGCCGCAGCCTCGCTGCGGACAATCCGTATGGCGCGTTGCAGGTCCTGCCACGCCGTCGTGTGTTTCGCCAGTCCGCCTTGAGGACGCGGCGTGCGATACTTCACCGTCACCACCGTCATGCCCTTTTCATTCAGGTAACGCCGGGCCGGCGCGACTTCGAAGCCGTCCGGATCGTTGCCGCCGTAGGCACCGCCCGAATAGATGATCTGAATCGCCTTCGTCTTGAGTTCCTTCGGCAGGTGCCACTCGAGATAAGGCTGGCACTGCTCCTTCTGCTCATCCGGCATCCTGCCCTCCGGCCATAGCGCTTGCTTGCGGTATTCGCCGCGCGCGTCGTCATTAGGGTAGCGGGCCATCAAATCCACTTCCGCACCGAGACGACCGTCGAAATTCATCTGGCGGAGGAATTCTGCGACACGATCCAACCAGTGGTCGTAGGCGGTGCCATCCTCGCCCTTGCCCGGGTCGCCCATGAAACCATGGGGACGATCCGCGAAGAGATGGATCTCGGCCGGTATTTTCATCCTTCGCAGCTGGCGGTAGATCTGCGTGGAGCCGTTCGGCGAATAGGCGTCCGTTCCGCCGTGGAAGAGCGCCATCGGACAGGTTTTCGCGTCGAACTTGAACACGTCCGAGAGCTTGACGTCGATCGCGTCGCCATCGCGGGTGTTGGGGCCGGTGAGTCCATCCGTGAGCGCGTAGGCGGTGTAGACCGGCACCGCCCAGTTGACGTGGCACGGAAGCTGATCGAGTCCGTCGAGCGCCCCGTAAGCCGGCGTGAGCGAACTCGTCGCGAGCAGGACCGTCAGGTGCGACCCCGCGGAGAATCCGAGCGCGCCGATCTTCTCCGGGTCGAACCCGCGCTTCTGCGCCTCGCTGCGGACGAGTCGGACGGCGCGTTGACCATCCTCCCATGCACTCTGATAGATCGGCAGTCCCAGGGGGCGCGGCGTCCGGTAAGTGAGGCTCACGCAAACGAACCCGAGCCCGGTGAGCTTTTGCGCGACCCGGTCAATCCACTCCCCGTCACAGCAATTCTGATAGCCGCCGCCGGAAATAATCAACATGCATCCGCCGTTTTTCTGCGCAGGAGCCGCGTGCCAGTCCAGATACGGCATGGCATGCTCCGCCGCCTTAAATCCCGGCGCTTTCACCTCCTGGGTGGTTGCCGCGATCTGTTGGGGCTGGAAATTCGGGATCTTTCCCTCCGGCCACAGCCCGACCCGCTCCCCGGCGTGCGCCAGAGCAGTGACCAGCAACCAAGAACCCACAATCAACGTCTTTTTCATCGAATCGCTCCCTTCATCATCGCGAGGTTGGCTTCGGCGAAGGCCTTGCCCATGAGGGCGAAGGTTTTGGCGCAGCCGAGGTAGTGATAGCCGGCGTTGGACGCGCCGCGAGTCCACTTGGCGGCTTCCTCGGGACTGATGAGCTCGGCCTCGTATTTCTTGAGGGCTTCCTTCTGCTGGGCTTCGTCCATCGAGCCGGCCGCGTTGGGATGCCCCTTGGCCTTGACATTGAGCAGGTGGCCCATCCGCTTCACCTGGGCGCGCTTCTTATCGATGGCGTCGAGTTCATCTGACCAGAATGGCGCGGTTTCCACCGCAGCGACGTTGCCCTTGAATTCCGGCAAAGACGCGGGAGCCGCCATGGCTTTGCGGAAGGCGACTGTGCCTTCCTTCGCATTGAGGCCGTCCACGCCTAGCACGCCGATGACGAAGGGCATCTTGGGTGTTTTGAGGTCCTTGCGCACGTCGCGGATGAAATCGGCCAGCCACTCGCTGTATTTCGAGTAATCCCGGGTCTTGCCATCGGGGCCGTTAGGGTAGGTGTTGCCATCCACGAGGTCGTTGAAGCCCTGGAGCCAGATGAAGCCGGAGATTTCATAGCCATCGGCCGGATTGTAAGCCGGGCAGACGCGCTTGGGATCGGCGAGCACGCTTTTCACGTGGTCGATCATGAGTTGATAGAATCGGCCGGATTCCTTCGCCTTTTTTGCATTTTCCGCTTCGATGTCCTTGCCCTGCTTTTTCATCTGCTCGATCTGCGCCTCGCTGAACACGTAGGGTCCGGCGCTGGGCGGGCGGAATTCGGTGTTCAGGCTTCTGCCACCCCACGCGGTCTTGATGAGGAGGACCGGTTCGTCGAGCGCGGCGTCCATGGCCAGGCCGAAGGTGAACTCGGGACCGATCTTGCCGCCGTCCTGCGTGGGATTGGAACCTCTGGCACCGTATCCCGCAGTGAGCTTGCCGGTGCCTTCGCCATTGGCGTTGCCCTCGTAATGGCCGGTCAGGTAGGAGATCCAGGCGTTTTCGGCGACGGCCGGTTTTCCATCCGCACCCCGCATCATCTTGAGCAGCGGCGCGGTGGCGGGATCGTCATCGATGTAATCAAACGTCTCGATGCGCGCGTGGCCCTCCATGTTCGACTGGCCGGCGAGGATGAAGACCTTGAGCGGCTTCGCTTCCACGCTGACGGTGGCGAGAAGCAGGGATGTTAGGAATGTGGTGGTGGTTTTCATGTGGGTAGAAGCTGAAAGCGGTGTGAGCGGTAGCGAAGCTATTTAGTAAAGCGAAGCCTAGTGGCTTGGACGGAGAGCAACGGAGTCAAATGCTGAAAAACTGAGATGCTGAGATTGGAAGAAGATGAGAAGACGCTGCGCGCTTTATTCTTCACTTCGATGTTCGATGTTTAACGTTCGATGTTGGATGTTCAAAGAGATTGCCGAAGGTGTGCTTGGTGAACGGCTTGCTGTTGGCGCCGGTGATTTCATCGTCGATCCGGAGCTGGCCGTCGGCTGGGGATTTGGCGAACACGCATTTCACCACGAACGTGGTTTCCTTGAGGATGGCGCGGGCACCGGTGGGGCCGATGTTGACGAGGAATCCGGGGCACTCCTTGTCGGGGCCGATCTCGGTGGGCTTGTCCCATTGGCCGAGGTTGTCGGGACCGGAGATCGCGCGGGCGTTACCAGTGATCACCACGGAAACGGCGAGAGCGAGGAGGGTGGTCAGCAGTTTGGATGGCATCGGGGATGGTGAAGTGCGGGAGGTAATCAGTGGAAGAGGGCGGCCACGCTAACGGAAACGCCGCCGTGAACCTCGGCAAAGCCCAGGTTCGCGACGTCATTCGCCATAAAAAGGTTATCCAGCACTCCGGGCCGTATTATTTAGCTGTCGCCGCGGCCGGTCGGTAGCCGGAGGTCGGCTTGCCTTCCGCATCGAGCTTGCCACAGGCCCAGAGCAGGCCGCGGGTAACGAAGTCGAGGTAGCGGGCGTCAGCCACGGTGTCGTTGTTGTGGCCGAGGGTGGTGGAGAACACGCGGGTCTTCTTGTCGCCGTATTCGTTGGTCCAGGCGATGACGGTTTCGGCATCGCCCTGTTTGCCCTTGGCGATCTGGGTGATGCCGTCGTGGACGCGGATGTTGTTATACAATTCCTCGTTGATGGTGGTCCAGTTTTCCAGCCCCTTGGTGATCGGGTTGGACGGGGAGAGGTAGGTGACATCGATGGGCAGTTGCTTGCCGTGGCCGGTCGATTGCAGGCCGAGATAGTCGAACCATTGCGCGCCTTCGGCTCCGGCGGCCATCGGGTTTTTGAACTCCGGAGAAACCCGGTAGCTGTGCATGGCGCAGTGGAGATTCACGCCGGGAAGCCCCTTGCGGTGGGGGTCGAGGATGCGGTTGACGATGGCCGGGTCCTTGATGTCGGCGGCGCACTCGTCGTGGATGATGACATCGTAACCTTCTGCCCAGGTGTCCTTTTCATAACAGGAGAACACCGGCTTGGTGCCTTTTTCCGGCGAGTAGCAGACGTCGATCTTGATGTTCGCGCGTGATTCGAGGCCGGCGACGAGCAGATCCTTCTGGGTCGCGTAGTCGTGGCAGCAGCCGCCGATGACGAGCAGGGCTTTGAGCGGTTTGACGGCGGATTCAGCGAAGGCGGGGAGGGTGAGCACCGCAACGAGCGCAGGTAGAAGGAGAAGCGTGTGTGTTTTCATGATCGATGGGATATCTGGATTTTGGAGTTCGGCTGGATTCAATCCAGCCGCCGCCGCCGGATCAAGGAAAACCCCGGCCCGGCGCTGTGGGATTACCGAAGACCCGCGACGGATTTTTCAAGCGGTGGCCGGAATTTTACCGTCGCGTCCTCTAGCACGCCACGATATCAATCGCATCCATGAAGCGGGGGAATTTTATCGGGCTTTCCACCTTGGCGATCTCGCTGTGCAAGTTGCGTGGAGCGGAAAGTGGCGGCAAAGCGGTCCTTTCCTTCGGCCTAATCACGGATGTGCAATACGCGGATGTGGATCCGGAGGGTGAACGGCATTACCGGGAATCCATCCCGAAGCTGAAAAACGCGGTCGAGTGGCTGGCGACGAGGAACTCACGGCGGCGGACGCGGCGAATCAACGCGTGATCCTGTGTGGTCATCACCCGCTGCTGCCCGCCACCGGCCATCAGGTATGGAATGGGGACGAAATTTTCGCCGTGATCGACCGTCATCCCGCCGTGGCCGCCTATTTCAACGGCCACAACCACAAGGGCGCGGAGGCATTCCGAAATGGTATTCCCTACATCACCTTCAAATCCATCTTGCACGAGCCGGAGGTGAACGCGTTCTCCGCGATCCATCTGTTCGCGGACCGCTTGGAAATCGAGGGAAACGGCCGCGAGAAATCGCGGGTGATTCCCCTGAGGCCGGTCTAAACGAAGATCCCCGCCAGCCAGAGCGCGGCGTGGATTTTGAAATCGATGAGTTTTCCAGCAGCTTCCTGCGCGGCGAACCATTGGCGCAATTCCGAAAGCGGGACGTGGTGGACGATGATGTCCTCCCCCGCCACGCCGCCACCTTCATGCTCGCGGACGAGATCGGTGGCGTGGAAAAGATGAGTGAATTCCGAGGACATCCCCGCCGAGGTCGGGCTGGAGATGAGCGGCACCACCGAGCCGGCGCGGTAGCCGGTCTCCTCTAGCAGCTCACGGCCGGCGGTGGCGGCCACCGATTCACCGACGTGCTCCGACTCGTCGCCGACGAGTCCGGCGGGCACCTCGATGACGTGACGCTGCATCGGAATGCGGAATTGCTCGACGAGGATGATTTCCCGCGCGGGCGTGATGGCGAGGATGCCGACGCAGGCGTCCGAGCTCGGGCGGCGGACGAAATCCCAGTGGCCGATACGATAGAGTCCGAGCCAGCGGCTTTCAAAAAGAGTCTCCGGAGTGGGCATGAGTTGAATTAGGGCAAGAAACGGTGGCGCGTCGGCGTAATGGGGGCTACTGCTTCCGCTCGCTGATGTCCCGCTACGATTTCCAAATTCCCGTCACCTTCAAGCACCGTATCGTTTTCACCCGCGATGCATTCTCGTCGGGAAATCCGGCGCTTGCTGAAATCCTGAGCGAAGGCGACGGCCGGCGGGCGATGGTTTTCGTGGAGGAAAACGTGGCGGCGTTGTGGCCGGGGCTGGAGGACGAGATCCAGAGCTACTTCGCGGAACTGGATTTGGATTTCCGCGGAATCACGGTTTTACCCGGCGGTGAATCGGCCAAGGCGGATGAGCACTTGGTCCGCGAGGTCTGGGCCGCGATCAACGCGGCGCATCTCGACCGGCATTCGTACGTGCTGGTCATCGGCGGCGGGGCGTTTCTCGATGCGGTCGGCTATGGCGCGGCCACCGCTCACCGCGGCGTCAGGCTGGTTAGGTTTCCGACCACCACGCTCTCGCAGGACGACAGCGGCGTGGGCGTGAAATGCGCGATCAACGCCTTCGGTAAGAAAAACTGGGTGGGTGCCTTCACCGTGCCCTACGCGGTGATCAACGATTTCCGCTTTCTGCACAGCCAGGATGAGGAGACCCGCCGGGGCGGGCTGATCGAGGCGGTGAAGGTCGCATTGGTGAGGGACCGCGAGTTTTTCGAGTGGATCGAGGTGAATCTAGCCGCGCTCGAGGCGCTGGATCCGGAAACGCTCGAAGCCTGCGTCGAAAAATCCGCGTTGCTCCATGCCCGGCATATCGCCACCGGCGGTGACCCGTTTGAAACCGGATCCAGCCGACCGTTGGATTTCGGCCATTGGGCCGCCCACAAGCTGGAGACGATGACGTCCTATCAACTTTCCCACGCGCCGGCCGTCGGGGTCGGCCTAGCACTCGACACGCTCTACTCCGCGCGGGCTGGATTGTTGGAATCCTCCATCGCGGACCAGGTGCTGCGCGTGCTCGAAGGCTTGCAGCTCGCGATTTACCATCCCGCGCTCGATTGGCTGGATACTGCCGGGAGACGGCGCGTGCTGGATGGATTGGATGAATTCCGCGAACACCTCGGCGGCCAACTCACGGTGTTGCTGCTGGCGGATGTCGGCCGGGGCATTGATGTCCATCAGCTCGATGAAGGGTTACTCGGCGAGTGCATCGACGAGCTCAAAGCGCGCTGGGGACGTCGCGGTTGAGGGCGTTTCATCGCTCTTGCATTCCCCGGGAAATCGCGGGTAGTGTCGCGAATGCGTTTGCAATCCATCCCTCGGTTGTTGCTGTTTTCAGCGTTCACCGCCTCTCTTCAAGCCGCGGTCTCGCTTCCCTCGGACAATTCCTCGGCGCTTCCCGCCGCCCAAGGCCCCGCGAAAGAAGCCATGGAAGCCTTCCAGGCCGGCCGCCACGCGAAGGCCGTGGAGCTTGCCAAACCCCTTGCCGAACAAGGAAACATGGACGCTCTCTATCTTTTGGGATTCGCCCACGAATCCGGCAAGGGCGCCGAAGCATCCCGTGACAAAGCGCTCGAATACTATCGCAAGGCCGCCGCGGGAAAGCACAAGGACGCGATCTATCGCCTCTCCTTCATCCTGCTCGCTTCCGAAAAGGAAGAGGAGCGCAACCAGGCGCGCGAAGCGCTCGAATCCGCCGCCAAGGAGGATCCGGCGGTCGCAGGACGCATTTTGGGAGAAGCCTATCTGCGCGGCAAACTCACTCCAACCGCCGATCCCGACAAGGCGATCTTCTGGTGGAACCGCGCGGCCGACGCCGGTGACATCCCGTCGATGTTGCTGGTGGCCCGCTTTTATGAAGGCCAGTTCGGCTTTCCTGAGTTGAAGGACATGAAGGCCACGTTGGCCAGTTACGCCAAAGCCGCGGGCTTGGGCGATGCCGGTGCCATGGCGGCGCTCGGTTCCCGTCTGCTCAGCGGCGATGAAAAAAACCGTGATGATAAAAAAGGCCGCGAGTGGCTCAAAAAAGCCATCGCCGCCAAGGAATACAGCGCCTACCTCGTTCTCGGCGACTACGAGGAAAACGTCAAAAAGGATTTGAAGACAGCCCTCAGCGAATACGAGCGGGGCAAGGATGTCGGGCAAATCGACTGCATCCTCCGCACGGCTGACTTTTACATTCAGGGAAAAGGCGTCGAAAAAGACCCGGTCCGCGGTCTTGCGCTGCTTGAAAAAGCAGCCGAATCCGGAAGCCCGGTCGCGAGTTTCCGTCTCGCCGTCCAATCCCTCTCAGGTGAAAAGCCCGACCTCCTGCTGGGTTACAAGCACCTCACTGCTGCGGCCACCGGCAACCTCCCCGAGGGCCAAAACGAGCTCGGCCTGCTTTATCTCTCAGGTAAGCTCGGCTCCGCGGATTCCGTCGCCGGTGTCGCCTGGCTGACACGCGCCGCGCAAAGCGGCTCCGCCCAAGCCCAGAACAATCTTGCCACTCTTTACGAGCGCGGCGCGGGTGGAGTGACCCAAAGCATCGAAAACGCCGGCCAGCTTTATTCGCTCGCCGCCAACCAAGGCCACGGCCCTGCGACACTTGCGCTGGCGCGTCTGATCAACGAAGGAATCGGCACCAAGGCGGACCCCGTCAAGGCATGGGCGCTCGCTACCCTCGCGCAGGAACGCGGTGCGGAAGAAGCCAAGAAAATGATCGAGGAAATTTCCAGCAGACTCGACGACACGCAGAAAGCGGCCGCCAAGAAAGAGCTCGCCGACATGAAGTCCGGCAAAGCACCTGAGACAAAGCCTGCACCAACCGCCCCAGAAACGGCTCCCGTGACTCCCGTGACTCCGAAAAAACCGAAGTAAGCAACCGCCTCTCCATCAGCCCGCCCCGGTTCATCCCGTGGCGGGTTTTTTCGTTTCCGAATTTAGCGCGGCCCCGCCGATTGCTTCGGCTTGCCTCTTTCCGTCCGCCGATCAGACTCCCGGCGTGAAAGTCCTTGTCACCGCAGGCCCCACTCGCGAACCGATCGATCCGGTTCGTTTTCTGACGAATCGGTCGTCAGGGAAAATGGGTTACGCGCTCGCCGGGGCCTTCGCCCACGAGGGCCACTCGGTGCTGCTAGTTTCCGGCCCGACGAATCTGGACGTGCCCGCCAACGTCGATTTCATCCCGGTCGAAACCGCCGCCGAGATGCATGATGTCGTTTCAAAACAAATCGGGCGCATGGACATCGCCGTGTTTGCCGCCGCCGTCGCCGACTACACGCCTGCCACGGTCCAGCCCCGGAAAATCAAGAAATCCGGCGACACGCTCACCCTCGAACTCGTCCGCACCGCCGACATTCTCGGCTCCGCCCGCCAGCCTTTCGGGTTCACCGGCACCCTCGTCGGCTTCGCGGCGGAGACCGAAAACCTGGAGTCGAACGCCCGCGAAAAACTGACCCGCAAACACTGCGATCTCATCATCGCCAACGACGTTTCCCAACCCGGCATCGGCTTCGATTCGGATCAAAACCAAGTTCTTCTCGTTTACCCGGACCGCACCGAATCCCTCCCCGCCGCCTCGAAACACGAGCTTTCCCTCCAGCTCGTCGATGCCATCGTCCTCCTCTCGACCAATGGTCCTCAATCCCTAACGAACCACTAATTTCCCATGACCGATCTCGAACTCGCCACCCAAGCCGCCCTCGAAGCGGGCAAACTCATTCGCCAGAACTTCGGCAGCGATGCCACTGTGGACGAAGCCACCCACCACGACATCAAGCTCGCGCTCGACAAGGAATCCCAGGATCTCATCACCGGAATCCTGCTAGGCGCCCGCCCCACAGACGCGCTTTACGGCGAGGAAGGTCTCGCCGGAAACCAGGATTCCCCGCGCCAGTGGATCGTCGATCCCATCGACGGCACGGTGAACTTCTTCTACGGTATTCCCCATTTCTGCGTCTCCATCGCCCTCCGCGTCGCCGGGGAAATCGTCGTCGGCGTGATTCACGACCCGATGGTTGGCGAAACTTGGACCGTCGAAAAAGGTGGCCCGGCGCTGCTCAACGGTCGCCCGATCCAAGTCAGCAAGCGCGATGATCTAGCCGAATCCATCCTCTACGTCGGCTGCGGCAAGGACGAGGAAGCGCTGCGGACCGGCGTCGAGCGGTTTCACCGCGCCTCGCTCCGCGCCCGCAAAATGCGCATGATGGGCTCCGCCGCGCTCGGCATGGCCTACATCGCCAGCGGTCGGATCGATGGCTACATCGAGTCCCGCATTTCCCTTTGGGACATCGCCGCCGGCCAGCTTCTGGTAGAAACCGCCGGCGGCAAAGTGGACCTCACCGCCGTCCCCGGCCATGTGGATGCTTGGTCGATCGTCGCCAGCAACGGCAAAATCCCGCTTGAGGAAATTCTTTAAGAAGTTGATGGTTGAGAGTTGATGGAAAGAAAAAAATCCGCGCCATCGATCTCTCCCCAATCAACAATCAACCCTCCACTATCAACCTCTTCCCATGACCGGCATCGGCTACGACGTTCATCAATTCGCGGAAAACCGTCCGCTCGTCCTCGGTGGCGTGACCATCCCGCACAGCCACGGCCTCGCCGGGCATTCCGATGCGGACGTCCTCTGCCACGCGATTGCCGACGCCGTGCTCGGCGCGATGGGGCAGCCGGACATCGGTTATTTTTTCCCGCCCAGTGATCCCGCGTGCAAAGACATTTGCTCGCTGGAAATCCTCGTGAAATGCCGCGAACTCGCCGCCGCGGCCGGACTAACCATCATCAATGTCGATTCCACCCTGATCGCCGAGGCACCGAAAGTCCTGCCTCACCGCGACGCGATGCGTGCCAACATCGGCACCGCGCTTGGCATCGCCCCGGAGCGCGTCGGGATCAAGGCCACGACTAACGAAACCATGGGTTTCATCGGCCGGAAGGAAGGGATCGCGGCCCTCGCCGTCGCGCAGGTGGAGGCCGGGTGATCAACCCGCCACCGACTGGCCGATGACGTCCCTGACGCGGCCGGCGATGACTTCCGCCAGTTGCGTCTCGCCTTCCTCGCGGAGAAACTCGCAGTAGTTGGTGGCGACGGCTTCGAGGTCGGCGGCGTATTCGGAGCCGAGCGCCTCGTAGCTGGTGAGGGCTTTTTCAAAATGCCTGCGCGCCCAAGAACGGTCGCCAGTATTGAGTAGGGCCAGGGCGAGATTGTTATGCGACTGGGCGGAGTCCGGATGCTCCTCGCCGAGGAGTTTGCGGCGGGTTTCCAGCGCGATCATGTGCATTTCCCGGGATTGCTCATGAAATCCCGCGGCTTGGTAAAGGGCACCGAGATTGCTGGAGACGGTGGCGGTCTGCTCGTGTTCCTGACCGAATTGCGAGTGGAGGATTTCCAGCGCCCGCAGGAAATGGGACTCCGCGGTTTCCAGATCACCCGCCGCCTTGGCGATGAAGCCGAGGTTGTTGGCGATGGCCGCGATATCGAGCAGCAAAGGCGGCTCGTGACGCTCGAAGAAATCGATGGAGTTCTGCCAGTGGGCGACGGCTTGTTCTTCCCGGCCGAGTCCGTCGTAGGCCGCGCCAAGCCCGGCGTGAAGCCTGCCAATCTGGTCGAAACGATCCGGCCGATCCTGCAACTGGTCGATCGCCTGACGGTAGTCGTCACGGGCGAGTTCGAAATTTCCCAGCTCACGGTAAACGTCGCCGCGGATTTCGAGCGCGGATGCGAACGCGTCGATGCTATCGAGATTCGGGCCGAGGGTTTGTTGGGATTTTTCGACTGCGGCGGATGCGGCATGCAACGCCTCGTTGAGGTTTCCATCCGCGCGGAGGGATTCGACGCGGTCGTGAAGAATTCCAATCAGGGTGGCAGTCGGGGAGTCCATAGTTTGTGGGAATGAATCCACTATCGGCGGATTCCGTCCGCTGACGAGCCGAAATCACTCGCCGGGGAAAGTCTTTCGATCACTTCCCGGCGTGTAGCGGGCAAGGTGCCAAGTGCGTCGCGCAGGGATGCTTCCGCTCGGATCGGGTCTTGCAAGACGCCGAGCAGGCGGGCCAGTTCGGCTTCAAAATGGTGGAGCGCCCGCAGGCCGGGCGGCGTGGTGTCGAGATGGTCGAGCGCCCGCTTGAGCAGGTCGTGCAGTCCCGGCTCGGGATGCCCGGGCTCCACCGCCATTTCGATCAATTGGCAACAATAGGCGGCCAGCAAAGTGGAGGTATAGTTCTTGCGCAGGCCCTCGCGCCAGTGCCGGATCGCGACTTCCCGCAGCGGGTGAAGTTCACCGCTGCGCGACAATGCGAAGCTGATCTCGCCGCCGAAAAAAAGGTCTAGCTGACCGTTAAACTTGCTTTTCGCCCGTCTGGCTCCCTTTGCGACCGTTTTGACCAAACCACAAGCTTCCGTAAACCAGTGAACGATCAGGCTGGTTTCCGTCAGACGGGTGAGACGGATGACGATGGCTTCCGTGGATTGCACGCCGTGATCTTCGGCCGCGTTTTTCAAATTGGCGATGCTCATTGATTCGCACACACTGATTTTCTCTCATTCCATGCATCGTCCGGGAAATTTCTGAATTGACTAAAACGATGACTTTCAATAACTTGTGTTCCTCATGAAATAAATTTTGTAGGCGAACAAACGTTACCCCGCCCCTTATGAAATCCCCCCGGAATTTCTCGGCCAACGGCACCTCACTGAATCATCGGCTCGGGTGTTTTCAGCAAAAACGTGCTGAAGAATGCCGAAAAGGTACATTGACCCGAGCGAGTTTAGGTCATGAAATTTAGTTCGGTTTAATTAAAGATCAATCTCTTGAAAATCATTCGGTCAAATCAAACATGGCGCGTCGTCGAGTCTTTCTCAGGCGCGAGTCACTGTCTTGAGCGACTCGCGTTGAGCAAGGGTTACCGGGTCGCCGACGTGTGCCGCGCCTTGGAATGCAGCAGCCGGTACCTGCATATTTTGTTTGTTAGAGACATCGGGCTGGCACCGAAGCACTGGATGAAAATGGAGCGGATGGTGGTGGCCAGAAGGAAACTGGAAGGTGGCAAATCCCCCGACGATGTGGCGAGGGATCTCGGATTTATGTCGATCCACACCTTCTGCCGGCAATTCCATACTTTCTATCGAACGACCCCCACGTTGTTCCAGAGCAAGCGGAAGGTTTTCGCTCATCCCGACGGCTCGGGATCAGGGCAAGAGCCCGGATCGGAGTGATCCGTTAGTCGGCTCAGGGAATCCGGAAAATCTTCTGGTTCGACGGGTCGCGCGCGAGCTGCCCAGATTTAAAACCGGCCACGTCGATGACGTTATAAGGCTCGTAAGGACTCAGCACTTGATCGGGATTCGCGGTGCGCTGGGCAGTGGGATAGCCACCTGTGGCTGTCGGAGGCTGCGCTGGAGCGGGTGGCTGCGGCGCGACGTCGGTTGGCGAGTCGTAGGGCGAAACCTGCTCGGGAGGGAACGGAGGATTCGGCTGGAAGCGCGGCGGTGGCACCGGTGGCGGCGGGGTGCAGGAGGCCAGCCCGGCGATGCAGGCCGCGGCGATGGAGAGGGTTGGTTTGGACATGGGCTTGGGACTTGAAGTTTTGTATCTCTATTCCAATCAGGAGGAACGCGCAATCAGATGCTTGGAAAGAATCGCAAGCTTGCGCGCCTTGGAGACGCGGTAGCGTTTTCCGAAAACATGAAAACGGTCGTCGCGCATTTTTTCCAGCAGGAGGTGGTAAATTTCCCCCATGATCCTGGCCGGCACCAGCGCGCGGCGATCCGCGACTGGGAGCGCTTCGGCGGCTTGGTGGAAAAAAGCCTCCGCCCGCTCGGCCTCGTAAGCCATCAGTGCCAGGAAACGCGCGTCTCGCACCCGATCGATGAGATCCTGCTCGGTATATTGAAAGCGGGCCATGTCCGCCAGCGGCAGATAGATCCGTCCGCCGTTCGCGAGGTCTTCATCGATGTCGCGGAGGATGTTGGTCAGTTGCAGGGCGTGGCCCAGCGCCACCGCGTAGCGCTCCGATCCGGGATCGGTGCAGCCGAAAATGCGGATCGAAACCAACCCGACCGCACAGGCGACTTTCCAGATGTATTCTGATAGTTTATCCCAGGTCTCGAATCGCTGCGGCTGCAGATCCATCCGGCAGCCGTCGATGATCGCGACCAGAAAATCGTTAGGAATTTGCCGCCGGTCACGCAGGGAAATCAATTCCCGCTGGAATTCATCGGGTGTTTCAAAGCCGCGAGTAATTCCGTGTTCCCAGGCATTCAGGAATCGGAGACGCTCTTCGGGCGCCACGCCAGGATCATCTGCCAGATCGTCCATGGTCCGGCAGAACGCGTAGAAAACCACCATGTCCTCCCGTCGCTCGCGGGGCAGAATGTTCAGGGCGAAAGCCAGATTTGACTTCGCCTTGCGGGTGATTTCCGAGGCGGAGGACACGGCATCAACGGATGAATCCCCAGTGTCCGGTGGTGATCGGCCAGAGTGAAAACAGCGCCGGTCCGACTAGGTTGAATTCCTTCACCTGGCCCCAGTAACGCGAGTCCAGCGAGTTTCCGGTGTTGTCGCCAAGGGCCGCGTACTCGCGCATTCCCGGGCGTCCGTTAGCGGTCAGCGACAGCGTCGCGCCTTCCCTCGCGAGGTATTGGGGAAGCTTCTTCCCGTTGTGGGCGGGTTCATTCGGACTGGCCAGTCCATAGCCGCCGGGGTTGATGCTGAAGGCACCCTCGCCGCGGATGACCCGCTGGATGCCCGACTCTTGGGCGATTTTCCCATCGACCAGCAGATTGGGAGGCTGGATGGAAAGCGTGTCGCCGGGGACGCCGCACAAGCGTTTGATGTAGTGCGAGCCGGCACCTTGCTCGCCGCCGCGCTTCTGAATGCCCTCGATGCCGATGGTGTCGAACACGAAAACCTCGCCGCGCTTGGGCTTGCGGAAATGATAGGAAAACTTGTCCACTAACACCAAGTCGCCACTGTCGATGGTGCCCTCGCAGATCACCATGTCCTTGGGGATCAAGCCGCCGTTGCGGACCGCGTGGTTGATGGCGGCGCTGAGGCCGATCGCGTAGGACGGATTGGAGGGGGCGGGAAGCCGGAGCGGCGGGGAATCCGAAAAGCGGATCTCCGAGCGGCTGAAAAAGTGCATGAACTGGGTGTCCTTGATGTCCAATCCGCCCTGGCGGGTGATGGCGATGTGGCGGTCCCGGTCGTTGACCTCATAGACGTAGGTTCTACCGCGCAGCACTTTTTCCAGCAGTCGCTGGGGAAGGCTCGGCCATTGGTCTTTTTTCAAAGGCGTGCCGATGATGCCGTTGAGCGTCGGCTGCATCGATCCGGTAGGAATCCGGAACGGTTGCAGATAGTAGGCACGCAGGCCGAGCGCGATGACGATGGCAACGAACATGACCTCCACGTTTTCCTCGAACCAGCCGAGCGGTTTCTCGTGGGGCAGGGAGTTCTCACAGACCGCGCGGATCTGCTTCGAGGCTTCGCTCACTTTCGCGAGGTCTTTGGATTGGATCGCCGCCAGCAAGTCCGCGCGGCGGGAGTCGATCTCGGCGACGCGCTCGGGCTTCAACAGGTCGCGCTTGTAATCGACGAACTTCTTCGCGCCCTTCACCAAGTGCTGAGCTTCCTTTTTCCACTTCGGAGTGAACATGGGCGGAGTCTCACAACGGATCGGACCGACTGCAAGCGCGGAGAGTGTCCCAGAGTGCTGGAAGCTCTGCCCCAGCCAAGGCGGCTGGAAGCTCTGCTCCATGTGGTGCGGAGCTCTTCCTCTTCACTTGCACGGAAGACGCTCCGCACCGCATCCGGCAGAGCCGGAGCTACCATCGGCGCGAGCAGAGCGTCGCGCACTCAGGTGTGCGGCCGTAGCTTTTTCCAATCGTCGTCCGATACGCAGCACGGATCGGCGGCGACCCAGTGCTTGGAGGAAATTTCCCGCAGCGAGAGATCCGCGCCGATGGTCTCCGGGTAGCGCGGGTGGTGCATCCGGTGGCCGAAGGCGCTGCCGGGCGGCGGATCGATGGGCGAGGGGACGTCGCCCTCCAGCAGGATTTTTTTACGCTTCGCCTTCGGGTCGTGCGAGGGGATGGCGGATAGAAGCGCCTGGGTGTATGCGTGGCGAGGGTCCTTGTAGATGGCTTCGGCAGTGGCGAGTTCGACGATTTTCCCGAGATACATCACGGCCACCCGGTCGCTGACGTGCTTCACCACCGAGAGATCGTGGGCGATGAAAAGATACGACAGGCCGAAATCCCGCTGCAACTCGACGAGTAGATTGAGGATCTGCGATTGCACCGAGACATCGAGCGCGGAGACGGGTTCGTCGCAGATGATGAGCTTCGGCTTGAGGGCGAGCGCGCGGGCGATGCCGATGCGCTGGCGCTGGCCACCGGAAAACTCGAATGAATAGCGCTCGGCAGACGACGCTGGCAGGCCGACGCGGTCTAGCAAGTCATCGACCCACCGGAGGCGTTCCGCCCGGTTGCCGAGGCCGTGGATGATGAAGGGTTCCTCAATGATCGCCCGCACGCTCATCCGCGGGTCGAGCGACTCGGCGGGGTCCTGGAAGATCATCTGGAAATTCCGGCGCAGCGGACGCAGCGCGCGCGGGCCGGCGTGGCTAATGTCGTGGTTTTCAAAATGGATGCTGCCGGTCGTCGGCTTGAGCAACCGGACGATCGCCTTGCCGAGCGTGGATTTTCCGCAACCGGATTCGCCGACGAGTCCGAGTGTCTCACCGGGCGCGATGTCCAGCGACACGCCGTCCACGGCGCGGACGGCCCCGGTCTGGCGCAGCATCACGCCGCCGCGCACCGGGAAATGGATGCGGAGGTCGTTTACAGATAGAAGATTCATGGCTGATAGCATTCCGGGCAGGTTTCCACCCAGTGATTAGACGACACTTCGGAGAACACCGGGCGCTCGCGGGTGACGGCGGTGGTGCGGCCCATGCGCTGGCAGAAGCGGCAGCCGTGCGAGTAGTCGGCGAGGGACGCGACGATTCCCGGGATGGTGTTGAGAAGGGATTTCGAAGGAGTGTCGAGAGTCGGAATCGAGTGGAGCAGACCCTTGGTGTAGGCGTGGAGCGGATTGGAAAACAGCTCTTCCGCGCTGGCCCGCTCGACGACGCGGCCGGCATACATTACCACCACGTCATCACAGGTTTCCGCGATGACGCCTAGATCATGGGTGATGAGAATGGTGGACATGCCCATCTCGGACTGGAGGCGGCCCATCAGATCGAGGATCTGCGCTTGCACCGTCACGTCGAGCGCGGTGGTCGGCTCGTCGGCGATGAGCAGCGAGGGGCTGCATGCCATCGCCATGGCGATGACGACGCGCTGGCGCATGCCGCCGGATAAATGGTGCGGGTAGTCCATCATCCGCTTTTCCGGAGCGGGGATGCGGACGAGTTCGAGCATCTCGGTGGCCGCGTCCCAAGCGTCCTTTTTCGAGAGTTTCTTGTGTATGAGAAAGACCTCGGCGACCTGGCGGCCGATGCGGTGCACTGGATTCAGCGCGGCCATGGGTTCCTGGAAAATCACGCCGATCTCGCCGCCGCGGATCTTGCGGATCTCCGAGTCGCTCGCCCGGACGAGGTCGTGGCCTTTGAAATAGACGTGGCCGCCGAGGATCTTTCCCGCGGGTTGCGGCAGCAGGCGGACGATCGACATGGCGGTGACGCTTTTCCCGCAACCTGACTCGCCGACGATGCCGACGGTCTTTCCGGCAGGCACCGTGAACGACACCTGATCGACGGCGCGGAGCAGGCCGCGGTCGGTCTCGAAGGAAGTGATGAGCTTGTCCACTTCCAGAATGTTTTCTGTTTCTGGAATCATGGTGCGGCGGGGGTGGTTGGCGTTTTCACCCGATAGTCTTCGATAGTTCTGTTGGATTCCGGGAAGGACATGCCGGTGCGGCGGGCGGATTGGGTTTCGGCTTTTACGTCCTCATCGATCCAGAAAACGAAAACCTCTTGCGGATCATAGACGACGGGCGGGCTGAAACGGGTGCTCTCGCAGTCCGGCCATTTCACCCAACGCCATGAGCCGATGCGGACGAAATCCACCGAGTAGCCGGGGACGAAAATCGCCTCGTCGTGCATGATCCGCTGGAGCTTCCAAGCGGCCTCCTTGAGCTCTTCCGCAGTGCTGGCGGTGCGGACTTTCTCGCTGAGGACATCGGTGTCGGCGCGGTGCCAAGCGAAGGTATTGTTGGTCTGCGGCTTTAAATTCCCCTTCTCGTCGATGGCGTTGGTGGAATGGAGGAACTGATGGAAATCCGGCACCGGCGGGTTGATCAGCCAGCTGCCGAGCGCCATTTCATGCTGTTTCTGCATCTCCTTTTTGTAAGCGACGGTGTATTCCAGTCCATCGAGCCGCAGCTCGAATCCGCAGGCTCTCGCCTCCTCTCGGAGGATGGCGAAGATCCGGTCGATCTGCGGCATCGCCGGGTAGGTGACCGCCACCGAGAGGCGGGTGCCGTCAGGCTTGGTGAGAATTCCGTCGCGCCCTTCCTGGGTGTAGCCGGCCTTGGCGAACGCGGCGCGTGCGGCGTCGATGGAAAACGGCCGCGCGACGATCGAGGGGTCGCTGAAGATGACATAGCCTTCATTGAACGCGTTGAGCCGCTGGTAGTCGCCGCGGAACATGACGTCGATGACCTTCTGCCAGTTCATCGCATGCTGGATGCCAACGCGCACATCGAGGTTGTCGAGCGGAGGCTTGCTGACATTCAGATAGAGGCCGCGCGGAACCTTGGGGTATTTGTTATAGAATGTGACGCGCTCGATGTAGCCCTTGTAAACCGGTTCGATCTCGGACTTCTCATACCAGAGCTGCGGCTGGGTGAGGAAGAACGTGTCGAGCTCGCCGGCGCGGAATAGCTCGAACGCCTTGGATTCGTCGCGCACCACGGTGTGGACGAGCTTGTCGGGATTGAAACGGTATTTGTAGTATTTCCGGTCCTTGGCCCACCAGTCTTTAACGCGGGTCTGGGTGATGGTCGCGCCTTTGACGATGTCCTCGGGCAGCACCTCATAAGCGCCGGTGGTGGGCGGGAAACGCCACTGATAGCGCTCGCTGTAATCAGGCCCGTATTCCGAATAAAAGTGTGGTGGCGACGGCGTGATGGCTCCGGCGATGGCGGGCGCGTAGATCTTCGCCTCGGGTAATGAGACGGACACGGTGAGTTCGTCATACATCGCGATCTGGGCGATGTTCTCCCGGTAATACTGTTTCGAGTAGGGATTGACGATGTTGTCCGAAACGCGGAGATAGACGGAGATGAGGAAGTCCCGCGCCTTGACCTGGACGCCGTCCGAGTAGCTGGCCTCGGGGTCGATGCGGAAATAAATCGTGCGGCCATCGGCGGAGGTCGCCCACTCTTTGGCTAGACCGGGAATCATTTCCATAGTTTCCGGATGGAGGCTGACCATCGGCACGTCGATATAGTCGTAGAGATCGCCGCGAAAAAAACTGTTAGAGTTTTCACCGATGGGCCGGATGGTTGGTGGGAAGGTGGGGATGAAGCGACGGAAAGCCCCGCCTTTTTTCGCGGCGGGATCGCCGATCTCCGGCTGGTCCATGCCGTTTTCCCAAACCAGATCCGCCGGGATTTCCGCGGGAGTTCCGACTTTCAGGAAGCCGCCGAGGCCGAGGCGGAAATTCCATTTCTCCTGATCCAGGCGCAGCGCCGCGGCATGGAGTTCGAGAGCGGATTTCGCCTCGCCCTCCGCAGTGGTTAGTTCGGTGGTGACGCGGGCGGCTTCGTCCCTGGTCGATGCCTGTTGGACTTTTAGCCAGTTCTCGATATAGCGATTGTAAATCGGCAGGAAGGCGTCGAACTCGAGTTTTCGCGAGATTTCTTCCGTCTCGCGACGGCAGCCAGTCACGATGAACGCGAGGAAACACAGGGATGTGAGAAGTCGGCGCATCAACGGTAGAAGGTGAATTTTTTCGGGTCGAAGGCCTCGCGGACCGCCTCGCCGATGAAGGTGATCACGACCAGCAGGCCGACGAGAACCACGAAGGTGGAGGTGACGAGCCACGGTGCGGATAGATTGGACAAGCCGTCATTGAGCAGGCGTCCCCACGTCGCGTATTCCGGCGGGAGGCCGAAGCCGAGATAGTCGAGCGAGGTCAGCGAGAAGACCAGGCCGGACAAGGTGAACGGGACCAGCGTGACGATAATCGCCACGGTGTTAGGCAGGAGGTGGCGGAACAAAATCCGCGGGGTGCCGGCACCGAGAACCTTCGCGGCGGAAATATAATCCCGCTCTTTGTCGCGGTAGGCGGCGGTGCGCATCAGATAGGTCATGCCCATCCAGCCGAAGGCGACGAGGATGGTCAGGATGATCGGCAGTCCCTTGAAATTTTCCGGCACCATGCTTGAAAAGATGATGACGATGAATAGGAACGGCATGTTGGAGAAAATCTCGATCAACCGCTGCGAGACCATGTCGAACCAGCCGCCGAAGTAGCCCATCATCATGCCGATGCTGATGCCGATGAGATAGACGATGGGCAGGTAGATGAGCGCCGCCTTGAAGTTCACCTGCAAGCCGCCGTAGAGATAGGCGAGCACGTCGTAACCTTGCGAAGTGGTGCCGAGCCAGTTTCCCTCCTCGGGGATCGGCGGGGCGGGGTGGTATTTCACGGCCCGCAAGCCGCTGCTTTCCCATCCGAGGAACGCCTCCTTGGTGCCCTCGCCGTTATAGCGGTCAGAGACGAGTAGGCCGTCCTTGTATTCCGCGCTGTAAACCGGCAGGCCTTCCGCGTTCCATCCGTCAACCGGGCCGGTTAGGACGCCCTTCCGCAGGGTGTATCTCAGGTGCATCTTCGCCTCGGCGGTGTCGAAATATTTCGCCGCCAATCCCCAGTAGGGTTTGCTGCCGGTTTCATGATAGATCCCCTCGCGCTGTTGGAGTTGCCGCGAGCGCGGCGGCAGGGTGTCGCCGGTCGGGTCATACGGGACGAGCGGCATGATCACCCGGTTCTCCGTGGAGTTTTTCCACGTGCGCTTCAGCTTGCGGTAGTCGGCGGGTGCCTCGGCGGTTTCACCGGTCACGCCGAAGTCCTTGTTCTTGAGATCGCTTGGTAAAAACGCGGGAAACGTCCATTTCCCGCCGTGCTGGACGGCGAGGGCGCGCTTGCCGACGACTACCTGGTCCAAAGCGGCGAGTCCGCCGAGTGCGAGCAGGATGATGAGTGAGTAGTAGCCGCGCTTGATCTCACAGAACCGACGGATGCGGCGGGTGGTGACCGGGTTACGCGGTCCCGTGGTGAACGAACGTACAGCCATCGCGAGTCCGCCAAGCACGAGGATTGCCACGCAGAGCCAGCCGAACCACGGGAAGCCGTTTCCGCCTAGCAGCGGCACCTCGCGACTGATCTCGAAAAACCAGCGCGCCGTGGGAAGCGCGAGGTCCATGCTCCGCCCGGTGGCGGCGAGCGCGCCTAGCAGGATGCTGGAAATTCCGATGAGTCGCATCATTACTCGAATTTGATTCGCGGGTCCACCATCGCCACGACGAGGTCGGAAATGACCTGACCGATGAGCATCAGGAAGGCAGCGATGGTCAGGGTGCCCATGATCACCGGCACGTCGCGGGCGATCACGGCCTGGTATTGCAGCAGGCCGAAGCCCTGGATGTCGAAAACCGTCTCGATCAGCATCGAGCCGCCGATGAAGATTTCCACCAAGCTGCCGAGGCTAGTGGCGACGGGGATCATGGAATTCCGGAACGCATGGCCGAAGACGGCGCGGGGGTAGCTCACGCCCTTGGCGACCGCGGTGCGCACGTAGTCCGCGGCGAGGTTGTCCATCAGGCTGTTCTTCGTCAGCATTGTCAGCATGGCGAAGGAGCCGATGATATAACAGGTCAGCGGCAGCACCGTGTGGTGGGCGATGTCCTTCACCTTGTCCCAGTCGTCGAGCTGGTCGAAGCCCGGGCTGGTCAGGCCGAACAGCGGGAAGAGATTCATGCGCGCGCCGAGGTGGACGAGCAGGATCGCGCCGAGCGCGAATCCCGGGATCGAGTAGCCGAGGAAAATTAGCACCGAGCTCGAGGTGTCGATGAAGGTCCGGTGTTTCAAGGCTTTCAAGACGCCGAGCGGCAGGCAGATCGCGTAGGTGAGGATGGCGGTGAGCAGCCCAAAATAGGCGGCGACCGGCATGCGCTCGAAAATCATCTCGTGGACCGGGTCATTATAGACCGTCGAGCGGCCGAGATTTCCTTGGAGCAATCCGGAGAAGCACGTTTGGTAGATCACCGCCCGCGGCTGATAGGCGGGTGGCTTTTCCTTGCCGGAGTTCCGGCGTTGGTAGCGGTCCTGGCGGTCCCTTTCCGTCTCGTAGCGGACCTTCCAGCCGTCGGCTTCGACCGCTCCGCCGGTTTCCGCGAAGATGGCGGAAGCCACCGCGTCGTTCTGTCGTTTCACCAGCACCGCCCGGCCGTCGCCGCGCAGCACCACGGTGGCGGTGGTGGCGGGATCGATCTCGCTGCCGATCATTTCATCGCCGCGATCGCCGTATTCGCCCTTGGAAATGCGGACCTCGCGCGGCGCGATGCCGAGCCACTGGCCGTAGGCGACGAGGACCGGCTTATCGAGGCCGAACTGCTCCTCGAGTTCCTCCAGTTGATCCTCGCTCATTCCGCCTTGCGACTGGCTCGAGGTCGCGCGCTTGCCGCCCGAGTCCGCGCCGCGGGAGGCCTCCTGCAGCATCCGGTCGAGCGGTCCGCCGGGGACGAAGCGGGTGATCGTGAAGACAAGCAGCGTGATCCCGATCAGTGTCGGAGGGATCAGCAGCAGGCGTCTGAGGAAATAACTCTTCACAAGATTGTCGCCCGTTCTTTTAGAGGTCCGGTCGGATCATGCAAGCATCGGTATCTCCTGATTTTCTCGCAAGGGGAGGCGATTTTCTAAAATTTCGCCTGCTTTTCCGGGCGCGGTCGTCATGTTCCCCCGCGTGACGTTCCGTGGATTATTTCTCATCGCCGCCCCGTTCCTGCTACTGCTCGGTTCCTGCCAGAAGGAATCGCAAGTGGACCGGGCGACTCGGGAGGGGATCCTGCTGGTGGGAAATTCCGCGGAACCCAAGGCGCTGGATCATCAACTGGTGACCGGCGTGATTGAGAGCAAGATCATCACTTCCTTGTTCGAGGGACTGGTCGAGGACGATCCGTCCCTGGACGACGCGGCCGTACCCGGTGCGGCGGCGTCCTGGGAACACAACGAGGACATGACCGGCTGGGTGTTCCATCTTCAGCCCGAGGGGAAATGGTCGGATGGCGCGCCGGTGACCGCGCATGATTTCGTCTTCGCCTACAACCGCCTGCTGCATCCGGATTTCGCCGGTCCGTATGCGGAAATGCTCTATTTTCTCGAAGGCGCAGAGGCCTTCAACAAAGGGGAAACCACCGATTTCTCCCAGGTCGGCGTCAAGGCAGTGGACAATTTCACGCTCCAGTTGAAGCTGCGCGAGCCGGTCCCCTACCTGCCGTCATTGACGCGGCATTACACCTGGTTCCCGGTGCCGCGGCACGTCGTGCTCCAGTTCGGGAAAATGACCGATCGCTTCACGAAATGGAGCGTGCTGCCGAACATCGTCGGCAACGGGCCCTTCAAGCTTACCGAGTGGCGGTTCCACGACTTTATCGAGGTGAAGCGTAACACCCACTACTGGGACGCGGCGCAAGTGGGCTTGAACGGAATCCGTTTCTATCCGGTCGAGAATCCCTACACCGAGACCCGGGCGTTCCTC
Organism: Akkermansia muciniphila; assembly: GCA_945901795.1. Lineage (GTDB taxonomy): Bacteria > Verrucomicrobiota > Verrucomicrobiia > Verrucomicrobiales > Akkermansiaceae > Luteolibacter > Luteolibacter muciniphilus_B. The sequence goes on from CAMDLP010000012.1 coordinate 53,983, forward strand.
TCGGGACAGTTGCACACGACCTATCAGCTTCCGTCCGACCTGATCCGCACGGTGAAGAAGAATGATTCCGAATTTCTCCGCCAGGAACCCTACGTCGGCACCACCTTCATCCGCCTGAACGTGACCCGGCCCGCGCTTTCCGATCCTCGCGTGCGGCAGGCGCTCTCACTCACGACCGACCGCAAACAGATCTGCGAACACATCATGGAAGGATTCATCCCCGCCACCTCGTTGACGCCGAAAATGGGTGCCTATGAGCCAGAGGCGAAGCTCCGCTTCGATCCGGAAAAAGCCCGTGCGCTCCTTGCCGAAGCCGGCTTTCCGAATGGCGACGGGTTTCCGGTTTTCTCGATGCTCATCTCCCGCCCCTCCGCCCGTGCCGGTGCCGAGGCGCTGCAGGCGATGTGGCTCAAGCACCTCAATATCCGCATCAACATCCAGAACATGGACTGGGGATCTTACATCAGCGCCCAGCAATCCCTGAACTTCGACATGGCCTCCGCGGGATGGATCGGCGACTACCTCGACCCGACGACCTTCCTCAACATCTGGACGCCGGGAAATGGCAACAACAACACCGGTTGGAGCGACCCGCAATATGAGTCGCTGTTGCGCGCCGCCGCCCTGAAATCCAACGCCGCCGAGCGCACCGCCCTTTTCCGTGAGGCGGAAAGCCTGCTCATGGACGCCCAGCCGATCCTGCCAATTTCCTACTACACCCGCAACTATCTGCTACGCCCCGAGGTCAAGGGCTGGCACCCCCTTTTGCTGGACAATCACCCATGGGGAGCGATCCGCCTCGAACGCTGAACCTGCCCGACCTGTCACCCATGCTCGCGAATCTAATCGGCCGTTTTCTCCAGGGCATCTTCGTCCTGTTCGTGCTTTTCACGGTCACCTTCTTCCTGATCAAGGCGCTGCCCGGCGGCCCGTTCAAATCCGCGGAGAAGGCGATCCCCGAGCACATCCGGGCGAAAATCGAAGCCTACTACGGACTCGACCAGCCCGTGCAGGTCCAGTATTTCCGGCAGCTCAAGAACCTCGTCCAAGGTGATCCCGGGCTGAGCCTGCGACTCGAAGGGCGCGAGGTGACGGAAATCATCTCCCAGGCTTTTCCCGTCTCGCTCCGGCTGGGAATCGCCGCCATGGCCATCGCCATGAGTATCGGGATTCCGTTAGGCGTCATCGCAGCCTGGAAGAAAAACACGCTGATGGATTACTCGGCCATGGCGTTGGCGATGGTGGGCATCTGCATCCCCGCCTTTGTCATCGGGCCGCTGCTGGCGGACCAGTTCGGCCGCCGGATGAACCTCCTGCCCGCGATGGGTTGGGATCCGACCGATCCGAGCTCGTGGCTGCTTCCCGCGCTGACCCTCGGCCTGGCGACCGGTGCCTACCTTTCCCGCCTCACCCGCGCGGGGATGTTGGAAATCCTCAGCCAGGACTATATCCGCACCGCCAAGGCCAAGGGCGTGGGCAGCTTCCGGATGCTCGTCCGCCACAGCCTACGTGGCGGCATCATTCCGGCCGTCGCCTTCATCGGCCCGGCCTTCGCGGGAATCATCTCCGGCTCCGTGGTGATCGAAAGCGTGTTCGCGATGCCCGGACTCGGGTTGCATTTCATCAAGTCCATCGAGGTGGGGGACGCGCCGATGATCCTCGGCAGCGTCATGCTCTACGGCACGCTGATCATCATCGCGAATTTTCTCACCGACCTGCTCGGCCTCTGGCTCAATCCCCGGCTTCGTGCCAGCCGCTGAAATCCCGACCCGCCTCTCCATGTCCGACGCCACCCACGAACCCAGCCGCTCACTCTGGAAAGACGCAGTCCACCGGCTCGCCCGCAATCGCGCGGCGGTGATCAGCGTCTTCGTGTTAGCCCTCATCATCGCCGCCTGCGTCATCCTTCCCGCATTTCACGGAATCATCCGGAATCCGGATCTCCAGGATCTTCCTAACAAAAACCTGGCGCCTTCCTTCAGCCATTGGTTCGGCACCGATCACCTCGGCCGCGACATCCTCTCCCGCGTCCTCTCGGGCGGCCGCATTTCCATCGCCGTCGGCCTCATCACCACGCTCGTTTCCGTCACCATCGGTGTCTGTTGGGGCGCTCTTTCCGGCTATGCCGGTGGCAAGACCGATGCGGTGATGATGCGCATCGTCGATATCCTCTACGCCCTGCCATTCCTCATTGTGGTGATCTTGTTGGGCAAGACGCTTGAGCCGCTGACCGCCCAGCTTACCAAACTGGTCGTCGGCTGGTTCAGTCCGCCCGGCTCGCTCAGCGCGTCGATCAACAAGACGACCGCCTGGGTCGAGCCGATCACCACGCTGGTGCCGCTGTTCATCGCCATCGGCGCGCTCTCGTGGCTCACCGTTTCGCGGATCGTGCGGGCCCAGGTCCAGAGCATTGCGAAGCAGGAATTCGTCGAAGCGGCGCGCTCGCTCGGCCTCGGTCATTTCCGCATTCTCTTCCGCCACATCCTGCCCAACACCCTCGGGCCCATCATCGTTTACACCACCCTCACCATCCCGGGAGTCATGCTGCTGGAAGCCACGCTCTCCTTCCTCGGCTTGGGGGTAAAGCCTCCTTACAGCTCGTGGGGAATCCTCATCGACGAAGGGGCGAACCGCATGCTCTCCAATCCCTGGCTGCTTTTCTTCCCCACGCTGTTCTTCGCCAGCACGCTCTTCGCCCTCAACTTCCTCGGCGACGGACTGCGCGACGCGCTCGACCCGAAGTCCGCGAAGGACTGATCCCCGAAACCCGCGGGCCAAGGTCTGCGCGGGCGGATGAAAATCTCCTCGCCATGCTTTGTCCCTGAAGCGAATATCTCTGTGTTAAGCAAAGCCATGAATCCGACTCCTGATTCGTTCACTCCACCGGCTTCCCTCGCGGAAGAGTGGGATAACCCCGCCATGGCCGAGTTCAAGCGCCAGGAGGCGGAGGAACGGGTGGTGTTCGGATGTTCCGCGGAAGCGCGGCAGTGGCTGGAACGTTTGCGAAACTCCCAGCCTCCCGAGGCGATCATCCGGCTTGCTCCGAGAGGGCCGAAGAAATTCCCTTTCAAACCGGTAAGCCTTCCTTGGTAATATGCAACCCAGCCCGGAACGCCCTTTTTGTCTCGAAGATTACCGGCCCTTTCTCAAGTCTCTGGCAGAGAGCGAAGATGAAAGTGTGCTGGTAGGCGGGTTGGCCGTTTCGGCATGGGCGGAACTCTTCCTCGATGGAGCCGAGCGCCTGCAGTTCGATCTTCCCATCTTCAGCAAGGACATCGATCTGCGGGGGCGCAAGATCACCTGTATCGTGCTAACAAAGATCATGCAGATGGACGGTGCGAAGCCCGGCGCGATGGTCGCCGCTACCCGTAAGAACGCTCCTCACATGGGCCGGGTATTCGCCGCATCCATGAGCTGGCGCGAGTTTCAGACCTCCGTCGAGGTTCTGGAGCGGTTACCCGGCCTGGACACGGGAATTGAAGACGCTCCATTGGGCACGCCGCTCAGTCCGATAGAGGGCTTGATCCTGCTCGACCCGTGCTCACTGTTCATCTGCAAGCTTCATGCCGCTAACACCCGCCCCGCCGGACACGCGGGAAATGATGCCAAACACCTCGCCATCCTCGCCTGCGTCATTCCGTGCTTCCTCGAAAAGCTGCGCTCTGTCCATGTTCCGGAATATGACGGGCGAGTCGATGCCGAGCGCCTGCTTGAGCAAATCAATGCCTGCGAGTCCGGGCGACATCCATTCCGCGTACCATTGACTGCAGGTGAAATTTCCAGCCTTTGCGGGGCACTCCAGAGGCATCTGGAGTGAGCAAGATGATTGCGCCCTTCCGCCTAATTCGGGAGCTTTACCGTTTCCAATTTAGGAGAAAGTATCTGCATGACTAACAGAGCGAGCAAATAGGATGAACCTGCGATCACGAACAGCGGCACATATCCACCGGTGTTGATGACGAAGCCGACGTTCGCCGCGAGCAGCGCGCCGCCTAGGCCGCCGCACAGCCCGCCGATGCCGACCACGCTGCCCACGGCACGACGGGGAAACTGGTCTGAAACAGTGGTGAACAGGTTCGCACTCCAGCCTTGGTGGGCTGCGGTAGCGAGCGAGATCAGGGCAATCGCCAGCGTGATGCTGCTCGTCATGGACGCGAAGACAATCGGGACAACACACAATGCACAAATGAGCATGGTGACTTTGCGCGCCTTGTTCACGCTCCAGCCCATGCCGATGAATTTAGTGGCTAGCCAGCCGAAGAAGATGCTGCCGCCGTCGGAAATTAGATAGATAACCAAGAAAGGAATACCGATTTCCTTGAGGTTGAGCTTGGTGTCGAAGGCGGGGTTGCTATTGAAGAAAGTGGGGAGCCAGGTTAGATAGAACCACCAAATGGCATCCGTCATGAACTTCGGAATCGCAAAGGCCCAAGTGGCGCGGTATTTCACGAGTTCGCGCCATTTCACACCCTTCTCGCTGTCCGGCGGACCATCTTGACGGATGTAGGCAAGCTCGGCGGCGGAGAGCTTGGGATGCTCCTCGGGCGTGCGATAGACGGCGAGCCACCAGAAAAGCACGAAGAAGCCGATGGCACCGGTGACGATGAAACTGGCCCGCCAGCCCCAGTGGGCAATGATGAAAGGCACGCACAGCGCGGTGACGATGATGCCAACATTACAACCCGCGTTGAAGACACCCGTGGCAAAGCTTCGTTCCTTGCGGGGGAACCACTCCGAGACGGTCTTGATGGCCGCAGGGAAATTTCCAGCTTCGCCCACACCCAGCAGGCCACGCGCCCAGGCCATTCCCGGCACAGAACTGACCAATCCATGAAGCACAGCGGCCAAGCTCCAACCGCCGATGCTCACAGCATAGCCGCGACGCACACCGATTCGGTCAATCATGTAGCCAGCTAATAGGAAGCCGAAAGCGTAGCAGTATTTGAAAATCGCATCCAGATAACTCATCTTTTCCCGGAAAGCCGCCATGTCCTTGCGGGTCAACGGTTGGTCAAGCGGGATGCCTAGCATCTGGTGCTGGAAAGTGGTGTCCAACATCGTGAACGAGAAAACATTCCGGTCGATGTAGTTGATGGTGGTCGCCATGAACAACACCGCGCAAATGCGCCAGCGGTAGCGGCCTATTTTTTCATTAGCAGAATTAAGAGACATGGTATGAGATACTTGGATTGAACTCGTGGAAATTTCAGTAAAGTCGCTTGGCAGGTTGTTTCGACCCAGCTCCCGTGGCAAGGCGCAAAATGAGTAACCGCGTTTCATCACCGCGGATTTTTGCACAGTGAAACGCCAAGCGGTTGATCCTTCCGGCGGCAGAGCGCATTTGGATTGATGAGTGACGATTGAGGATTGTTGATTTTTGGAGTGATCGAAGGGCAAATTCTTCCTCTTTCAATCACAAATCAACAATCGTCACTCATCACAATCGGCAATGTTTTCCTTGGATTGGTAAAACGGCGCAATTCCTTTGGGACTAATGATCGAGAGTCCGTGCAAAAATCCGCCATGGCGTTTCATTCGACACGCCCGCACCCTTGGGCCTATCCCTGCAAGGCTCGCAAGGCCCCGCGTATCAACGCTTCCGTGGGTGCCGCCGCGTCCGTATCCAGGATTTTTCGCACGGCCTTGCGCGCGTCCACCTGTTTGTAGCCCAGCGCGATGAGTGCCAACTCCGCATCCGCCGCCGAGGCGCTCACTTGGCCGGCCGCCGCGTCTTGCCAGGTTTCCGTCACGCCGACCTTGTCCTTGAGTTCGAGCACGATGCGCTCCGCGGTTTTCTTCCCCACGCCCTTCAATTTCGAAAGTCCCGCGACGTCTCCCGCCACCACGGCTTGCTTGAAGCGCGTCACGTCCATGCCGCTCAACACCGAGACCGCCATCGTCGGGCCCACGCCGCTCACCCGGTCGATGAGCAGCAGGAAAACGTCCCGCTCCTCCTCGCTGGCGAAGCCGAAAAGTTTCTGCCCGAGCTGGCTGAAATGCAGGTGCGTCCGCAAATCCACCTCCAGCCCCTCCGCCGCGTGCAGACGGTCGAAGGTGGAAAGCGGGATGAAAACCTCGTAGCCCACGCCATGCACATCCACCACCAAACGGTTCGGATACGCCTCGATCACCTTGCCCCGCAGTCTCGCTATCATTGTGCCGACAGCTTGCCCGCGTCGTTTCCCCCGTCAATGCCGATCAGGCCATAGGCTCGTCCGGGATTTCCAGAACTCCGTTTGCGTTCCGCGTCAAGGTCCGGCTACGCTCGCGCATGAAGCCGCTGTTTGAAGAACTTGATTTCCGCCCGACGCCGATTGGCGATCTGATCCTGCGCCGCCGCCGGATGGCGATGTTGGACGACCTGATCGTTTACGAAGTCCTGCTAGGAAACGGCTATCTCATGTCGAGCTTGTTCCATGAGGTGGAGGAGGCGCTGGCCGATCTCGGGCTGGCGGCGGTGAAGGGTGAGGCGTTGGATGTCGTCGTCGGCGGGCTGGGACTCGGTTACACCGCGGTCGCCGCATTGCGGGATGCGCGGGTGGCGGAGATGTTAGTGGTGGACGTGATGCGGCCGGTCATCGAGTGGCATCAAAAGGGCCTGGTCCCGCTGGGCGAAACGCTGACGGGCGACACGAGGTGCCGCTTGATCGAAGGCGATTTCTTCGCGCTGGCTGGCGCGCCGGAGATTGGCTTTGATCCCGAGCAGCCGGGGCGGAAATTTCACGCGGTGCTACTGGATATCGATCACTCGCCGCAAAACCTGTTGGACGAGAAGAACGCCACCTTTTACAGCACCGATGGACTGCACCGCCTCGCCGCGCAGTTGCTGCCGGGCGGCGTGTTCGCGCTTTGGTCGGATGATCCGCCGGATGAGATTTTCCTCCAGCACCTCGCGGAAGTGTTCGAAAATCCGCAGGCGCACGTGGTGAAATTTCCCAATCCCCTTTTGGAACGCGACTCCTCCAGCACCGTCTATGTCGCGCGGAATCCGCCTTGCTAGGAAGGTCCGCCAAGGTAACGGTTCCCAGATGGATCTCTCGAAAGCACTGAACATGGATCCCCATCTGCTGGTGGGCCTGCTCAACACCGAGCTGAGAAACCATTGCGACTCCCTCGACGATCTGGTGAAGACCCACAACCTCGATCCCGAGCTGCTCATCGCTAAAATGACGGCGGCGGAATACATCTACCAGCCGGAGCAGAAACAGTTCCGCTGACGCCCGGTTGCTTCAGCCGCGATCGGGGAGCTTGGGCATGCATGAAAAATCCGTCGATCCAGTTTGAAATATCGGCGGATTCTGATTTTGCGCGCGGCTAGCGTGGAGACACCCTGAAGCCAGTATTCCAGTGAAAACTAAATCATTCACTCTGCGACTCGTGATTCGTGATAGCACCGCAGCACCCGCGGCGTGATGCCGGTGAAAACCTCCCAGACGATGGTGCCCGCCTTGGCCGCAATCCCGGCTACCGGGATGTTAGGACCGAAGATTTCAACCTCGTCGCCTTCCACCACGTCTTCCGCCGCGGTGACATCGACCATCATCTGGTCCATGGTGACCCGGCCGAGAATCGGCAGGCGGCGGCCGCGGATCCACACGTCCGCGCCGTTTCCAGAGACTTGGCGCGGGTAGCCGTCGCCGTAGCCGATGCCGACGGTGGCGACCCGCGTCGGCCGCGTGGTCACGAACTGCCGCCCGTAGGAAATCCCGTGTCCGGCCGGCAAGATGCGGACCAGCGTGACCCGTGACTTCAAGGTCATCACCGTCACCAGTTTTGCCTGAAATCCGGGCAGCGGCGAAACCCCGTAAAGCATCAGGCCGGGGCGGGAAAGGTTGCACGGGCCTTGGTCGAACCCTAACAATCCAGCACTGTTGGAAAGATGCATCCACTTGAAACGCTCCGCGCCGCCGAGCTCGCGGATGATCGCGTGGAAGCGCTCGAACTGAAGCAAGGTGAACTCCGCGTCCTCATCCGCCGAGGGCAAGTGCGAGCCGATCCCCTCGATCTCCAGGTTTTCCATGCGCTCTAGCAGCGCGAGTTTTTCCGGCAAGTGATCCGCCACGAATCCGCCGCGGCCCATGCCGGTGTCCACCGCGAGATGGACCTTGAGGCGCTTGCCGTGGTTGGCGGCGATGCGGTTGAAATGCTCCGCCTCGGCGATCGAGGAAACGCACGGCGTCCACTCGCGGGCGACGATTTCCTCGCGCTCTTCCGACCAGGTCGCTCCGAGCAGATAGATGCGGGTCGCCACGCCCGCATTGCTGATGCGGCGGGCCTCGCCGACATTGGCGACACCGAAAAACTCGATGTTCTCGGTGGCCAGCGCCTTGGCGATTTCCTCCAGGCCATGCCCGTAAGCCCCAGCCTTCACCACCGCCATCAATCCGCCGCCGAACGCCTCGCGGGCGACGGCCAGGTTCTTTCTCAGCGCGCCGAGGTCGATCTCCGCCCAGGCGCGCGGCGGGGAAACTGGAAACGGTTCGTTCACGTTGGCCAAGCTATCCGTTGAGTTTTTCCAAGGCTTTTGGCAGGAAGATGCCGTCTTTGCGGATGAGCTTTCCGTCGAAGTAAATCCCGCCGCCGCCCCAGTCCTTGCGCTGGATGCTGACCATGTCCCAGTGGACTTGCGAGCGGTTGCCGTTGTCGGCGTCTTCGTAGGCCTGGCCGGGGGTGAAGTGGAAGGAGCCGCAGATTTTCTCGTCGAAGAGGATGTCGCGCATCGGCTCGCGGATGACCGGGTGGAAGCCGAGGGCGAACTCGCCGATGTAGCGCGCGCCTTCGTCGCTATCGAGGATCTTGTTGAGCTCCTTGGTACGGGCTCCGGCTTCGGCCTTGATGATTTTCCCCTTGGAAAACTCCAGGCGGATGCCGTCGAAGGGAATGCCCTGATAGATTGTGGGGGCGTTGTAGAAGATGTGGCCTTCCACGGAATCGCGGACGGGGGAGGTGAAGACCTCGCCGTCGGGGATGTTATAATTTCCGCCGGAGGTGAGCGCGTTGATGCCTTTGATAGAAAAGCGCAGGTCGGTGCCGGGGCCTTTGATGTGCACGCTCTCCGTCTTGTCCATCAGCTTTTTGAGCGCGTTCATGGCGGGGATCAGCGCCTTGTAGTCGAGCAGGCAGACGTCGAAATAGAAGTTTTCAAAAGCTTCGGTGCTCATCCCGGCCTGTTGAGCCATCGAGGAGGATGGCCAGCGCAGGACGCACCACTTGGTCTTCTTGATGCGGTGGTCGAGGACCGGGCGCATGTGTTTCATGGCCAGGCGCATGCGGTCCGCAGGCACGTCGGAGTTTTCGGCGATGTTGCCGCCGCCACGGACGGCGATGTAGGCGTCCATGTCCTTCATCTCGGCGAGCAGGTGTTTGGCGAGGATTTGATACTGGGGGTCCTCAGCGCCTTTCAGCATTTCACGGGTGACGCGGCTTTGATGAACTTTAACAAAGGGCAGCGCGCCCTTGGCCCGAGCCTCGCGGATGAGGGCGATCCCGATGGAATCCGGGACGTCGTAGAGATCGATGAGGACTTTCTCACCCTTTTTCAGGTAGGTGGAGTAGCGGACCAGTTGGCGGGCGAGGGCGTCGATGCGGGTGTCGTGCATGGGTGTTGGATAGCGATGGAATCCGGGTTTTCCAAGCGCCAAGTCGGGGTGCGGGGATTTGGAGATTAGGCACCGCGAATCTGGCGAATCTCAGGGCGGTTGCCCGGAAATCAGCCATGGTCGATGTTCATTGGCGATTTAAGAAAATACTAGACATTGGCCTCCGTTTTGGCAGTTTCAGCCTGCCATGGAAACACTTATGACCAAATCCGCCCTCGTTGTCGACCACCTCGTCCTAC
>CAMDLP010000013.1 GCA_945901795.1 Akkermansia muciniphila
GGATTTACGAGTGATGATTGTTGATTTTTGATTTTTGATCGGAAGAGAGAACCGCTGTCCAGGACTCTGGCTTCTTTGATGATTCTGCTGTCAATGATTCTGCCTTGATTCTTTGAGACTTTGAGACTTTGAGACTTTGAGACTTTGAGGGCTGGGCTCCGTGTGGCCGCCTCACAGGCTGCGGGCATCAAAGCGGCAGCAGGCTGCACGCAGTCCAAGGCCGGGGGCGGGCTTGCGCGGTGAACTTCGAACTTCGAACTTCCAACGTTGAACGTCGAAGGGAAGAAGGTGGAAGATAACCGCGGAGGCGCAAAGGTCGCGGAGGGGGCGCGGAGCTGGGACGATGAAACGGGGACTGGGGTTTTGCGCGGGCTTCTTTCGCTCTTCTCTTACTGAAATACCGAAACACCGATTTACCGAAACACCGGCCCCGGCGGGGGGCGCGTCTTGATTCCTTGATTCATGGGGATTCCAGATGGATGGGGCGTGATTTTGGGAGTTGTCGCGGGGACGAATCGTGGCTAGGTCTTGGATGTGAATGCGACTTACACGGCGATCACGAAACAGGAGGACGATTGGTGGATTGGCTGGATCGAGGAGGTCCCGGGAGTGAATGCGCAGGAGCGGACGAAGGAGAAGCTGATGAGATCGCTGAAGGAAATTCTGATCGAGGCGCTGGAGTTCAACCGGGCGGAGGCAAGGGAAGCGGCCGGCGGGAACTATACCGAGGAAAGCCTGCTGGTATGAAACGGCGGGCGTTCCTGCAGCATCTGACAGGCAAAGATTGCGAACTGGTGCGCGAGGGAGGAAACCACTCGTGGTGGAGATTTGGTGTCGGAGTGCAATCAGCGATGGCTTGTTTGGCCTGGGTTTTGGAGGCGTCGTTTCCCGGATAGCGGATGAGCACGCCAAAGGGTGTGAGCCTGCGAATCGCCGGATAGAGAGTCACCCACAATGGCTCCGCGGGCAAGAGGAGGTGGAGTAGGCTTTCGAGATCATGGGTCTTGGGAAAGTGAATGGCGGCTTCCTCCAAGCGGGCTTTGAGACATTTCTCGGCGGCCTGCTGGCAATGAAAGCAGACCATGTCGTGGAGCGGAATCTTCCTTCTGCGCCCGAGATCGACGGCGGCAAGAAAGTCGTGCTCGGCCTTTTCAATCCAGTCACGAGTGGCCGCCTTCATACATCACGCGTCCTTTGGTGGTGATTTCCTGGAGGAAGCAGTCGCCTTCCTGCAGCCTTTCGCGAAGAAAGGCGGGATCGCGCACGAGAACATCCACGGGAAAACCGGCGGAGACTTTTTCGTGGATTTTCTGGGTGGTTTGCATCCAGTAACGCCGGGGCTTGGGCATGATGACGAGGAGGTCGACATCGGAATCCGGTGTGGGTGTGCCGTAGGCGTGCGAGCCGAACAGGATGATGCGTTGTGGCTTGAAAGCAGCGGCGACGGCGGCGCAGTAACGCTGAATGTCCTGGATGGGAACCATGGAAGGACTAAAGACCTGTGGGGAGGGCCGCGCAATGAGATTTTTGGGGCGTAAACAGAACTGTTCGGCACGATGTGGGATTTTTGATTTTTGATTTTTGATTTTTGATTTTTGATTGGAAGAGGGAACTGCGGAGGGGCGCACAGAGGGAGAGGAGCGGTGGAGGCGTTGGTGGAACTTGGACTTTGAGACTTTGCGGGCTGGGCTCCGGGTGGCATGCCGCAGCAGGCTGCGGGCATCAAAGCGGCAGCAGGCTGCACGCAGTCCAAGGCCGGGGGCGCGGAGGGGGGGCGCAATTTCCGGTGCGGCGGGTGGGGGAGGATCGGCGTCTGTTTCCGGCGAGGGCGCCGGAAACGGCACGCGAGGGCGCGCGCACTCCCCGAGGATCTGGGATGAAAAGCGCTGCGCAGTCGTGGGCTACTTTTCGGTGCAGGATCGGGCGAGCCAGGCGGCGAAGGCGTCGGCGTCGAGCTCGCCGGCGGCGAGGGCGAGGGTGTGGAGGACGGCTTGCTCCTCGGGGGCTTCGAGGCGGAATCCATTGATGCCGAGGAAGGTGTAGGCGGCCATGAAACCGGCGCGCTTGTTGCCGTCGAGAAAGGGATGATTCTTGACGATGCCATGGGCATAGCAGGCCGCGAGATCGAAGAGCGACGGTGCGCCGTAGTTCAACAGTTGCCGGGGACGACCGAGGGCGGGATCGAGGAGTCCCCCATCGCGGATGCCGTCCAGACCGCCAAAGCGGGCCAGAAGTTCATTCTGGATGGCGAGAATGATTTCCCGGGTGAGCCAAACAGGTTCGCTCATTTGGCGAGCTCCCTGAGGGCGTTGCGGTAACGGTTCATGCCCTCTTGGGCGATGGTCATGATTTCTTCGAATCCCGGGCGCTCGGGGGTGATGCGGAGGGAGCATTCCGGGGCCTCGGTGAGGAAGAGGGTGTCGCCCTCGCTGACTTTGAGGGCTTGGAGGGCTTCCTTGGGCAGGACGATGCCGAGGGAGTTGCCGATTTTGCGGACTTTGGTTTCGATGGGCATGGGGGTAACGAAGGTTATAACGAGGAATTTGTCAAGGAGCGCGACCTCAGATGGTGGGGATTTGGTGTCGGAGTGCGTGGGACATGTCCCCGCTTTTCACTGGCCGACATGTCGGCCGGTGGGAAAGCTCCGACATGTCGGAGCAGTCCGAGGGGCGAAGTGGGAAGAGTTTACCGCGCAGAGGGCGCGGAGGGCGCGGAGCCGGGACGATGGAGGATGGTGAACATCGAACATCGAACTTCCAACGTGGAACGTCGAAGGGAAGAAAGTGGAGGTCGGAGGTCGGAGATAACCGCGGAGGCGCGGAGCCGGGACGATGAAACGGGGGGCTGGGGTTTTGGGGGGATTTACGAGTGATGATTTTTGATTTTTGATCGAAAGAGGGAACGGCGGTCCTGAATTCTGGATTCTTTGATGATTCTGCTGTCAATGATTCTGCCTTGATTCTTCTCAACCCCGTGATCGACGCTCGCCCACGCTGGTAAGGTTGGGTGCTCTTTGACGTTAGGGAAATCGTGAAATTCGCTCTCTGTATGCCGATACGCCGAGGCCCGTGGGAAGCCATGAGATTGAGGCGGATGGTGAAAAAGTAGTCGCGGACTTCAGTCCGTTTCTTGGATTTCCTGCGGACTGAAGTCCACGACTACTTTGGCTTTTCGCCGGGACTACTTACGGAGAGTGTGAATCTTCGCCAGAATTTCCTCCACCGCCGCCAGACGGCCGATGCCTTCGTAGCCGCAGGCGAGGTCGCCGACGGCGGGACCGATGAAATGGCAGCCGTCTTCCAGGAGTCGGGCGACGTTGCGCTCGGTGGCGGGGTGCAGCCACATTTTGCCGTTCATCGCCGGGGCGAGCAGGACCGGCGTGGTGCGGGGCAGGGCGAGGTAGATCGAGGTGAGCGGATCGGGCGCGAGGCCGTTGGCGAAATTCCCGAGCGTGTTGGCGCTGGCCGGGGCGACGAGGAAGAGATCGGCGCGGTCGGCGAGCTCGATGTGGCCGGGTTTCCACGATTGTTTCTCGTCCTCCAGCGAGACGAGCACCGGCTGGCGGGTGAGCGTCTGGAGCGTGAGCGGCGTGATGAATTCCGTGGCGGCGCGGGTCATCACGACGTGGACTTCGTGGCCGAGCTTGACCAGTTGCGACGCGAGGTCGGCCGATTTGTAGGCGGCGATGGAGCCGGAAATGCCGAGGACGATTTTCATGCGGGCGGTGGTTTTGATTTTCAACTCAGCATCGAGACTGCCTTGCGGGTGGCTTCGGCGAGCGCTTCGACGTCTTTTTGCGTATTATATAAGGCGAACGACGCGCGCACGGTGCCGGTCATGCCGAAGCGCGCCATCAGCGGCTGGCAGCAATGGTGGCCGGTCCGAACGGCGACGCCCATTTGGTCCATCAGCGTGCCGAGATCGTAGTGGTGGATGCCCGTGACGTTGAAGGAAAGCGCGCCCGCGCGGTCGGCCGGGCCGAAGAAACAAATCCCGGGAATCGAGGCGAGCGCGTCGGCGGCGGAACGGATGAGCGCCTGCTCGTGCTTTTGAATCTGACTCAGGCCGATGCCGTTGACGAAGTCGATGGCGGCACCGAGGGCGATGGCTCCCTCGATGTTCGGCGTGCCGGCCTCGTATTTGAACGGGAGCTCGTTGTAGGTGGTTTTTTCGAAGGTGACTTCCTTGATCATTTCGCCACCGCCACGCCACGGCGGCAGGGCGTTGAGGATTTCCGCGCGGCCCCAGAGGACGCCGGTGCCGGTCGGGGCGTAGATCTTGTGGCCGGAAAACGCGAGGAAATCGATGTCGAGCGCCTGCACGTCGATCCGCACGTGGGCGACGGCCTGGGCGGCGTCGAGCATGACGAGCGCGCCGGCATTTTTCGCGGCGGCGGCCATTTCCGCGACCGGATTGACGGTGCCGAAGGAGTTGGAAATCCAGGTGAGCGAGAGGATTTTCGTGCGCGAGTTGAGCAGGGCAAGGAAAGCGGCCTGGTCGAGCGTGCCGTCGTCGAGGCAGGGAATAATTTTGAGAATCGCGCCGCTGCGCTCGCAGAGCATCTGCCAGGGGACGATGTTGGAATGGTGCTCGAGCGTCGAGATGAGCACTTCGTCGCCCGGCTTGATTTGGCCGGAAAGGCCGAGGATGTTGGCGACCAGGTTGATGCCGTCGGTGGTGCCGGAGGTGAAAATCACCTCGTCGGGAGTGGCGGCGTTGAGGTGGGTGGCGACGGTTTGGCGGGCTTTTTCAAAGGTCTCCGTGGCGAGCCGGGCCAGGTGGTGGGTGCCGCGGTGGATGTTGGCGTTCATCGCCTCGTAGTAATGCCGGGACGCCAGCAGGACCGCCATCGGCTTCTGCGTGGTGGCGGCATTGTCCAGATAGACCAAGGGCCGTCCGCCGATCGTTTGTTCGAGGATCGGGAAATCAGGAATGACGGAGTCAGGTTGGAACATGGTGGTAATTTCAGGAGGCTTGGCGGCGGCTCGGTAGGGTGAGACACGCGCGCGCGGACCGCAACGTCAGAATTGCCCGGTAAAAACATCTGCCCTTGCGGTGCGGGGAAAGCGCGGCTTGAATCCCGCCCCCACAAGCATGTATCTGCTGAAAAAAGTCATCCAGCTCCGGGAGAATTCCCACCCGGACCACGAAAAGCCGTTTCTCGAGCACTTGGAGGACTTGCGCGTGATGGTCACCCGGGTCGTGATCACCTTGGTCATCTCGATGATCGTCTGCTTCGCCTTCAACAAGAACCTGATGGAGTTCTTCCGCCAGCCGGTGGACCAGGTGCTGGTCACCCAGCTCAAGGCCACGCTGCCGGATGACGCGCCCCGCCCGCTCACCGTGGAAAGCTGGGGAAAAGCCCGCAAGGTCGAACACGCGGCGATGAATCTCACGCCCGAGCAGCGCGCGGTTTTCTATCAATCCCTCGGCGACGACGACCTCTCGTTCCAAGCCAAATCGATCAGCCTGCTCCGCGCCGCCAACGCCTTACCCGAGGACAAGCGCGATGCCTTCGTCAACTCGCTTGGCGAATCCGACGAGCTCAAGCTCCAGGTCAAAGCGCTTCTCCGGACCAAGCCGAACACCGACAGCGACGCCCAGGGCAACCTGCGGATGATGTCCGCGCTCCGGCCCACCGAGGGCTTCATGCTGTCGATGAAACTGTCGTTCGTCGCGGGCATCGTCGTTTCGTTTCCGCTGCTGTTATTGTTCATCCTGCAATTCGTCCTGCCCGGATTGCACAGCAATGAGAAGCGCGTGCTCTGGCCGGCGATGGCGATCGGCTTCGGCCTGTTCCTGACGGGCGCGGCCTTCGCCTACTACATGGTGCTGCCGCGGGCCCTGTTGTTTTTCGCCGAATGGAGCGGCAACATGGGAATTTCAAACGACTGGCGGATCGGCGAGTATATCTCCTTCGCCACGCAGTTCACCCTGCTCTTCGGCGCTTCCTTCGAGCTGCCGGTAGTGGTGATGGTCTTCGTGAAACTCGGACTGCTCAGCTATGAAACGATGTCCCGGACCCGCTCTTATGCCATCGTCGGCATCTTCGTCACCGCCGCCGTCCTCACTCCGACGCCGGACGCGATGACTCTCTGTCTGATGGCCGCGCCGATGATCATTCTCTACGAAATCTGCATCTGGCTCGCCTATTTCGACAGCAAGAAAAACCGCATCAAGGAGGAGCAGGAAGCCCGGGAAAGTATGGAACGCCAGATTGCCCGCGAGGAAAAAATGCGCGCGGAAGCGGTCACCCCGGACCCCGCCGAAGACCACAGTTGGCACGATGAATATCATCCAACGGATCATCACGCGCATGAGGAGGGCGATGACGGTTGGCACGACGAGTGTCCTCCCAAGGATCCGCATTTCAGCGACGAGCTCCCTGCGATCGACGAGACTCCTCCCGCAGCCGAAGAGCCCGGAAACAAGACTCCCTGATTCTATCCAATCCCGTCCGATGTCCCAGAACACGCTCCGCAAAGATGCCAGCGCCCGCTCACCTTTCGCGGGTTGCGCCATTCTCATCGCCGCACTCGCGGTGATGGTTTTCCTGATCGGATTCTCGGTTCTCACCCTGTTCCGGCAGTTCAACGAGATCGCCAAATTCACCGCAGAAAAACCCGTCCCGGTCGAAGTCTCGCCGCTCGAAAACCAAGAAGCCGACCTCAACAATCTCGCCGAGCGGGTGGAGGCGTTCCGCCAGCAACTCGCTGGCGACTCCGAAGCCTCGCTCGCCCTAACCGCCGAGGATTTGAATCTCGCCATCGCCGCTTACGAACCCTTCAAGGAGCTCCGCGGCACCTTCCGCGTCACCGCCATCGAGGGTGAAACCCTGCGCGTCGCGATTTCGTTTCCACTCAACGGCAAGCCCCGGCTCGCCCGTGACGGCGAACCCGGCTGGATCGCCTCCGACTCCCGCTTCCTCAACGGCACGCTCGTCGCCCGCCCGCAGCTGCTCAAGCGCGAGGTCGTCCTCAGCCTCGACGCCATCGAAGTGCCCGGCAAGAAAGTGGCGCCGGAATTCATCGGCCAAATGTCGCCCTATCGGATCACCGAGCGCTACCTCACAGATCCGGCCATCGGCCCGGCGATGGCCAAGCTCACCCGCGTGGGAGTCGCCAACGGAAAAGTCATGCTCACAAGAACTCCGGGTGAGATTCCGGCGGACAAGATCACCGACGCGCAGGTGGACTCGGCCAGCAACCGGCTTTTCACCGCGCTCGGCGTCGCCGCCGCCATCTTCCTCGCATTTGCCGGACTCATCGTCTTCATCGGAGTCCGCGCCAAAGCCCGGAAGTCCTAGAATTTTCGGAACAAAGCCGCCTCACCGCAGCGTTTTAAAAAAGACTCATGAAAAAATTACCCGCCCTCACGGCCCTCATCGGCTTCTCCCTGACGACCGTCTTGCTGCCCGCGAAAGAAGCGGCGGCCGCAGCCCCCGCCGAAGCGGCGACTCCGGCGAATCCCGCGCTTGAAGCGAAACGCACCGAACAGGAAGCCCTCGCCGCCGATAACAAACTCGAAGCCGAGCGCCTCACCCAGGCGACCAACGCCATGCGCGCCGAAGTCACCCGTCTCAAGTTAGAGCGGGAGTTGATGACCGAGAAACTCGCCATGGAAGCCGCCAAGCGCCAGGCCGCGCTCCAACAGGAGCTTTCCAAGATGGACGCGGAGAAAGAGAAGATCACCCGCGAAGGCGAGCTCTCCAAAGCCCGCGCCGAGAAACTCGCGAACGACCTGAAAACGGTCCAGACCGAAGCCGCCCTCGAAATCACCCGCCTCCAGAACGACATCGCCCGCATCGAAACCGCCGAGAAGCGCGCTAGATTCGCCGACGCCAAGCCGGTCTTCCTCAAGAATCCGCTGAAGGAAAACGGCACCCTCGTCGTCTCCGACCGCCGCATCCCACTCAACGGTCTGATCACCACCAGCACCGCCGACTTCATCACCAGCCGCATCCAGTATTGGAACAACAAGGACCGCGAGTTGCCCATTTTCATCGTCATCGACGCCTGCCCCGGCGGTTCCGTGATGGCTGGCTACCGGATTCTCAAAGCGATGGAATCCAGCGACGCGCCGGTGCACGTCGTCGTGAAATCCTTCGCCGCGTCGATGGCCGCCGCCATCACCGCGCTCGCCCAGGAATCCTACGCCTATCCGAACGCGGTCATCCTCCACCACCAGATCAGCTCGGTGGTCATGGCCCAGCTCAACCTCACCCAGCAGCGCGAGTTCCACGAGGAAAGCCAGCGCTGGTGGGTGCGCCTCGGCACGCCCATCGCTAACAAAATGGGAATCACCACGGACGAGTTGATCAAGAAGATGTATGCCAGGTCGTCCAGCGGCGACTGGAGCGAATTCGGCGAGCAGGCCAAGGAGCTGAAGTGGGTCAACCACATCGTCAACGGCATCGACGAAACCTCGTTCACCAAAAACCCGGACTCCGTCGAGCCCGCGAAGGCTGCCCAACCCGCCGCCTTGGCCGAGGAAATCGACGCCTCCGGCAAGGCCTTCGTCTGGCTGCCCCGCCTCAATCCTCAGGACGTCTATTTCCTCTACAACTCCGACAGCTACTACCGGATGAGATAAGTGGCCATGCTCGAAGACGATTACACTTGGGGCATCCGCAAGGCGCTCCGCGGCCACGGACTCACGCCGGTCGATGCCGCGCGGCAGGCGGGTATTTCGGAAAGTGAATTCCTCGCGTTCTCGGAAGGGAAGTTCTCGGAGGAAACCGCCCGCCGCATTGCCGCGGTGCTGCATTTGAAAGCCGAGGCGCTCGTCAATCATCCCGGCTACCAGCCCAAGCCGCTCGCCTTGCCAGCCATCCATCGGCTCGATCTGCCCTTCGGCGAGGAACGGGTGAACGCCTGGCTGGTGTGGACGGATGAGACGGCGATCCTTTTCGACACCGGCTTTGAAGCCTCCTCCTGCGCGGTCGCGCTCGACGCCATCGCCGCGCCCGCGCACGGCCAAATTTTCATCACCCACGGCCATCGCGACCACGTCGGCGGCATTCCCGCGCTTGTCGCGAGAGGAAATGTCGTCCACGGCGACCAGATCGAAAACGCCCGGCCCATGCGCCCCGGCGACTCCATCCGCTGCGGCCCGATCACCGTCCGTGCCTGCGATCTCTCCGGCCACGCCGATCCGGCGCTCGGCTATCACATCGACGGCCTCGCCCGCCCGGTCCTCGTCACCGGCGACGCGCTTTTCGCGGGTTCCATCGGCGGCTGCGGCTCGCCCGCCATCTACCAGAAAGCCCTGCGTAACCTGAAGCAAGTCCTCGCGCCGCTGCCTGACTCCACCGTCCTGCTCCCCGGCCACGGTCCCGCCACCACCCTCGGCGAGGAGCGCGTGGCCAATCCATTTTTATAACAGCACCCTGAGCATCCGGGGCTCCGCTCCGGACGGCAGCACGATCCGCTTCAATCCCGCTTGGAAAACGGGTTGCCGCCAGCAGCATCGCGACGGAAGCGCTGGTGGCCTGATCCGCGCAGGCTTTGGCATTGATTCCATCCGCCGCCCCATTAGCCTTCCCATGCCATGCACCCGCCCGATCCCGACATCGCCGCCGCCGAACTCAAGGCGATGCAGGATTCCATCTACCGCGAGAAAATCCTCCGCGCCCGCCGCCAGACCCCCGAGGAACGCCTCGCCGACGTGTTCGAGCTGTCCAATCACCAGTTCGGCATGATGTTGGGCGGAGCCATGCATCGGGTTGGGACAAGCGACGAGAAAACAGGCTGGGAAGAAGTAGCTCGATGGATGCTCCGTCTTGACCGTGTTAGAGAACACGGGCTATACGTAACCGAGAGCAAGACCTCATGAAACTCGAAGAACTTGCAGTGCGTGTGCTCGATGCCGCCGAAGCCCAGAACGTGGAATTCATGGCCGTCGGAGCGATTGCCGCAGGAGCCTATGGTGTCCCACGTTCTACCCGAGATGTCGATCTGTTGGTGAGTGTGAAGATCCCTGGCAATGTGGACGCACTCGTGCGACGGCTGTCCACATTTGTCACCTTCGACCCTCAGGTCACTTTCGACACGCTCACTTGGGGGAGGCGGCATGTTGGCACCAGCCAAAGTTCTCCGCCATTCAAGGTTGAGCTATTTGAAACCTTTGACGACGCCTTTGTCGTTTCCGAATTTTCCCGGCGATGCAGGGTCTTCGTGCCCATACTCGGCCGCGAGACCTGGCTACCCACCCCTGAGGACGTCGTTGTCCAAAAGCTCCGCTGGGGCCGCTCCAAAGACCTCGATGACGCCCGCGACGTGCTCGCCGTGCAAGGCCCCGAGACCCTCGACATGCCGTATATCGAGCACTGGTGCGCTCTCCACGGCACTGTCCCCCGCCTTCGCGAGGCTCTCGCAGGCATCCCGCCGTTGGATTGACGGGAAGTTGAACGCGTCAAAGCCGTGGTGCCGCTGCAACCGTGACGCTCCAGTCCGGCTACGGATAGATCACCTCTCGCAGGAACAACCCGTCGGCCGGGGCGCAGAGCGGGGATTTGCCGCACGGCAGGCCGGGCGGTTGGTCTAGCAGCGCGGCCAGGTCGTCCAAGCGGATGCGTCCCTGCGCGGCGTGGACCGCGCCGCCGGTGAGCAGGCGGACCATTTTGTAGAGGAATCCGTCTCCCTTGTAGGCGATTTGATAGCCGTCCTGCAAAGTCGTCAGCTCCACCGACTCGATCGTCCGGCACCAGTCGATGTCCGGCGTCTCGTTGCCGCGATAAGCGGCGAAGGCGTGGAAATCGTGGCGGCCGATGTAAAGCGCGAGTGCGTCCCACAGGACATCCGCATCGAGCTGGCGCGGGATGTGCCAGGCGGTGCCGGCCTTGAGCGGCGGCAGGACGGGATCGGTGCAGAGGTCGAAATGATAGATCTTGCCGATGGCCGAAAAGCGGCTGTGGAAATCCGGCGCGACTTCCTCGCAAGCCATGATCCGGATGGTGGCGGGCAGCTTGCAGTTGAGCGCCGGCACCCAGTTGAAAGGATTCATGGTGCTCTCCGGCGGCGCGTCGAAATGGGCGATCTGCGCGAGGGCATGCACACCGGTATCCGTGCGGCCCGAGCCATCGAGCCGCAGCGGTTGTTTCGCGACTTCCGCCAGCGCCTTGGAAATGAAATCCTGCACCGTGTTGCCGCAAACCTGCGACTGCCAGCCGTTATAAAGGCGGCCGTCGTAGGCGATGGTGAGCTTGAGACGCATCTAGCAAATTTCTCCCATCCACAGGTTGAGGATTTCCACGGCGGCGGCTTGGTCGATGACGGCTTTTTGTTGGCGGGCGTTGCGTCCGGCTTCGCGCAGTTTTTCGGCGGCGCTGGAGGTGGTCAATGTTTCGTCCACGAAGATTAGCGGGATAGTGGGGATGCGCTCGCGGAGCTGGCCGGCGAAGGCGCGGACCTTAGCGGCGGAGCTTCCCTCGCTGCCGTCCATGCGAACCGGTAAGCCGACGACGAGCGTGTGAATCTGACGGATTTCCGCCAACCGGGCGATCCGCTCGATGGCGTCGCCCTTGCTCTGGTCGATGGTCTCGACCGGATGCGCGAGGATGCCGAAATCGTCGGTGGCGGCCACGCCGATGCGCGCGTCACCATGATCGATGCCGAGCGCGGGGTGCGGGGAGTTGGCGTGTTTAGGGTCCAGAAGCCCAAACGTGTCGTCGCCCCGATACCCTGGCAAGGGTGGATAACAGTGCTACCGGCAATAAAAATACCCTTATTGCTCATTTTGAATTTGTGTCGGGTATCCTTCAGCGGTAGTTTGTGCCGCGTGATCTTCAGTGAGTCCCCTATCTTTACGAAGGCTGTCCAACAAATCCTCCGAGAGGAGGATTATTTCGAGCTCCAGGACCAACTGATCGATGCACCGGACGCTGGCGACATCATTCCCGGTTCCAAAGGCCTGCGGAAAATCCGTGTTGCCAGCGGCGGGAAAGGTAAGCGAGGCGGCTCACGCGTCATCTACTACTGGTATGTCGATCCGGAAAAAATCCAGTTCTGCCGCATCTACGAAAAATCGAGCCAAGCCAATCTTTCCAGAGCTGAAATCCACCAAATCCAAACCGAACTTGAATCATGAAAAAGAAAGAAATCGAAGCCCTCGAGCATGAAGCCCGTGCCATGGATCGTGGCGAAATCACGCCGGGCCGCGTGTGGAAAGTCACCAAGCGCCCGGATGGCACCGTGGAGCGCGAGGCGCTCGACCCGGAAACCCATCGCCTGGCCCAGGCCCGCGAATGGAAGGCGAAAACCGAAGCCGCGAAAATCCGACGGGAGATCAATGTCACGCAGGACGCCTTCGCCCGGATGCTCGGTGTTTCCCTCGGCACCGTGCGCAAGTGGGAGCGTGGAACGATCCAGCCAAGCGGTGCCGCACGCACGCTTCTTAAAATCGCCGCCAAGTATCCCGCCATCGTTAGGGAAGCGGCGATGAAATGAGTCGCCCCGGAAAGACCGATCAACAGAGTCTTACCCGACACAAAGCAGATGAAGGTTTCAAATTCTGACGATTCATCATGACGCACCCGGACCCTGACTATCGTAAGATCGCGGCGATGAGCCTTTGCTGTGACAGGTGCAAGCTCTTCATCGACCTCGGAGTCTCCGGGGATTGAGCCGCAGCCTGCTACAACAACTCCCCCGGCAACAGCGGCGAGAGGTTCTTGATGGCATCCGCCTGGTGGCGGTTCGCGATGAGCAAGGCATCCTTGGTTTGGACGATGATGAGGTCCTCCACGCCGAGCAGGGCGATGCGGGTGCCGGGCAGCGCGTTGAAGACGATGTTGTTTTGCGAGTCGAGCTGGGTGATCGGCTCGTTGGCGCGGTTTTCCTCGCCGAATTTTTCGAGATACTTGGCGATGGAAACCCACGAGCCGACGTCGTCCCAGTCGAAGGTCGCCTCGATGTTGAGCACGCGGTCGGCGTTTTCCATGAGCGCGTAGTCGATGGAGATCGGGGTGAGTGCGGGAAACCGCGCGGCCACCGTGGCGTGGATGTTAGGCGAGCTGCTGAGTTCGGTGACGAAGCCGGCGAGCTCGGGGGCATGGGCGGCGAGTTGGCGAATCACGGTGGGAAGCGACCAGACAAACATCCCGGCGTTCCATGAGAAACCGCCTTGGGCAAGGAATTGTCCGGCGAGTTCGGCATCGGGTTTTTCGCGGAAGCGCTTCACCTCGACGGGCGGATGTTCGCATGCCAGACCGGCGATGTTAGCAGGCTCGCCGCGCTCGATGTAGCCGTAAGACGGGCAGGCCCAGGTCGGGCGGATGCCGATGGTGACGAGGCCGTCGGACGTTTCCGCGGTGGCGAGGGCGTCGCGCATGACCGAGTGATAGGCGGCGGTGTCTTGGATGAGTTGGTCAGAGGGCAGCACCATCATGACTGCGTCCGGATTGCGTGCGGCGACGAGGCCGATGCCGAGCGCGACGGCGGGCGCGGTGTCGCGTTTGGCGGGCTCGGCGAAAATGTTTTCCGCCGGCAGCATGGTGGCGATGGCGCGGACGGCGTCGAGTTGCAGCTCGTTGGTGAGGATGAGGATGTTTTCAAAAGGAACCAGCCCGTCGAGGCGGCGGATCGTTTGCTCGAGGAGCGTTCCATGTCCGAAAAGATCGAGAAGCTGCTTTGGTCGGGAATTCCGGCTCAATGGCCAGAAACGGGTTCCAGACCCTCCGGCGAGGATCAAAGCGTAGGTGTTTTCAAGAGCAGGCATCGCGCGGAGCCTTGCGGAATCTCGTGGATTGGAAAAGCCGGAATCGCAGCCATTTGCGCCGCCGCTCGCCGGGGTGCTCCTGCTTTCCTAACGCAGCCGGAGCAGGCGTTCGCCCGCAGCTTGAAGCGTGGTCGCATTCTTCGCGAAGTGGAAGCGGATGAGGTGGTTCACCGGCTCCCGGAAAAAGCTCGAGCCCGCCACACCCGCCACGCCGATGTCGCGGATCAACCACTCGGACGCATCGGTGTCCGTGGCGAAGCCGAGCGAGGAAATGTCCAGCATCACATAGTAAGCGCCCTGCGGCTCGGTGAACGGCAGACCGGTCTGGCGCAGCAGCCCGAGGAATAAATCGCGCTTCTCCGTATAGAGATCGCGCAGCCCGGCGTAGTAACTGTCCGGTAGCTCCAGCCCGGCGATCGCGGCTTCCTGCAAGGGTGCCGCCGCGCCGACGGTTAGGAAATCGTGCACCTTCCGCGCTTGCGCGATGACCGCCGGCGCGGCCTGCACATAGCCAAGCCGCCAGCCGGTGATCGAGTAGGTTTTGGAAAGCGAGTTGCAGGTGATCGTCCGCTCGAAGGCACCCGGCAGCGCCGCGAAATACACGTGCTCGTGCGGCGCGAAAACGATGTGCTCGTATGGCTCGTCCGTGATCACGAACGCGTCGTGCTCCTCGGCCAGCCGCAGGATTTCCATCAGCTCGTCGCGGGTGAAAACCTTCCCGGTCGGGTTCGAGGGATTGCAAACCACGATCGCTTTCGGCTTCTGCGCGAAGGCCCGCGCGAGTTCCTCGGAATCGAACCCGAAGCCCGGGGGACGCAGCGGCACGTAGATCGGCTCGGCTCCTGATAGGATCGCGTCCGCCGCGTAGTTTTCATAAAACGGCGAGAAAATGATCACCTTGTCGCCCGGATTGCAGGCGGTCATCATCGCGACCATCATCGCCTCGGTGCTGCCGCAGGTGACGACGAGATTCTGGTCCGGATCAATCGGCAGCCCGCTGAAGCGCTGGATTTTCCGCGCCAGCGCCTCGCGGAATTTCGGCGCGCCCCAAGTCACCGCGTATTGATGGTGCGGCCCGCGGGTTGCCCGTTCCAATGCCGCGAGCAATTCTTCCGGCGGATCGAAGTCGGGAAACCCCTGCGCCAGATTGATCGCGCCGTGTTGATTGGCCAGCCGGGTGGTGCCGCGGATGACGGATTCGGTAAAAACGGATAGGCGGCTCGCGGTGGCTGGCATGGTGGATCAGGAAGTTGCCGCGCACCTTGCCCGGCGGTTTCCGAAATGTCGATCCCGGCCCGCGCGCGGCTCAATAGCAGCCGCCGCGGTAGTATCCTCCACCGCCGTAATACCCGCCGCGGTAGTGATGATCATGAATTTTAATACCGCCGCCGGTAGCCACCGTGGGACCCGCCGTAATAACTGCCGCCCCGATAATAGTTGTGGTGGTGATGGTCATTATCGTTCGCCAAAGCGTATCCGATGACTCCTGCGGCGGCGGCACCCGCCACGGCCGCGCCCGGATCCACCGACTGCACCGGTCGGCCATACTCATCATGAACCGCATGGAGGAAATGCACGCCGAGCTGGATGAATACAACGAGGCCAAGCGCGGCGTCGCCGAGAAAGGCAGCGTCCTGGCCGACGTGACCGAGCTCGATCGGCAATTGACCGCCCTGAAGTCCCAGCTCACCCTCCTCCGCACGAGGCTGACTCAAAACACACCCTGAAATGCCCGAAACCTACGACGAGGAAATCCCGGACTGCTTGTGAGAATCAACGCCTTCCAGACCATCTAAAACTACAACCAAGCCTGATCCCACCCCGTTTTCATGGAGCTCCTCCAATCCCTTTCCAACAGTCTGCTATCACCGATGGTCCTCGCGTTCGCGCTCGGGCTCTTCGCCACCCTCGTCAAGAGCGACCTCCGCTTCCCGGACGAGCTCTACATTGCGCTGACCATCTATCTGTTGTTCGCCATCGGCCTGAAGGGCGGTATGAAGCTCGATGGCATGAGCCTCGCGGTGGTCGGCGGGCCGCTGCTCGCCGCCATCGCTCTCAGCGCGGTGATCCCGGTCTGGTCCTTCTTCCTGCTCAAAGGCGTGGTCCGGTTGGATGCCGCCAACGCCGGTGCCATCGCCGCCCATTACGGCTCGGTCTCGGCAGTCACTTTCAGCGCCGTGCTCGCCTTTCTTGAGATCGGCAAGGTCCCCGTCGAAGGCTACGTTCCCGCCCTGCTCGCCGTGATGGAGGCCCCCGCCATCATCGTCGCCATCTTCCTCGCCATGAAAATGAGCGGCAAGGACAAGGCGTCAAAACCCGGAGACATGAAAAAGCTCCTTCACGATTTGCTCACCGGCAAGGGCATCCTGCTCCTGCTAGGCGGACTCGCCATCGGACTGCTTTGCGGGAAAAAAGGCTTCGAACAGGTCGCGCCGCTCTTCGACGCCCCGTTCAAAGGCGTGCTCACCCTGTTCCTGCTGGAAGTCGGGCTGGTCACCGGCCGCCGCCTTCGCGACTTGAAATCCGCCGGCTGGCGGCTCGTCGCCTTCGCGCTGGTCATGCCGGTCCTCCATGGATTGTTAGGAGCCGTGGTCGGCAAGTGGTGCGGCCTCAGTCTCGGCGGCACCACGGTTCTCGCCACCCTCGCGGCCAGCGCCTCCTACATCGCCGCGCCCGCCGCGGTGCGCATCGCGCTGCCGCAGGCGAGTCCCGCGCTCTACCTCACCTCCTCGCTTGCGATCACCTTCCCCTTCAACATCGTGCTCGGCATCCCGCTCTATCACGCCTTCGCCAAATTCCTCTTCAACGCCTGACCCATGAAAACCACCAACCTGATCCTGCTCACCATCATCGCCGAGGACGAACTGGAAAGCCGCCTCATCGAAGACCTGAAAAAGCTCGGCGTCCGCGGCTATACGATCTGCACCGTCCGCGGCGAGGGCCACCACGGCCTGCGGGCCAGCCAGTGGGAGGGCGAGAACATCAAGCTCGAAGCCATCGTTGACAGCGACCTGGCCGATCGCATCGGCGAGCACGTCGCCAACGCCTACTTCCCGCACTTCGCGACGATTCTCTATCTCCTCCCCGTGCAGGTGCTACGCGAGGAGAAATTCACCCGGCCTCTTCCCTAAAGTGTTCCGACTGTCTAAGCCGAGCCAATGAACACATTATTGGCGCTGGCAAAGCGGCGGCGGGTCGCTAGCTTTGCCGGGTGTTTCAAATCGTTTTCAATGAAATCAGCGCCGCCGAGCTTTCCGCCCTCGGCACTCTCGAACAGCTTGAATTGCTGGAGGAATTCAAGGTCGGCAAGGAGGATTTGAGCAATCTGAGCGGCGAGCGCTTCGGCAGGATCGATCGCGACGGGGTGGTCCTCTATCGCTTCCGGGCCAAGGATTACCGGTTCTATTTCGAGGTGAAGGAAGGCGCGGTGGTCGTCCACCGGGTGCTGCACAAGGGGACGTTTTCGGATTTCATGTTCCGCTCGAAGCTGCCGCTCGCCGAGGATGAGGCGCTGGCGAACTCGAAGCATTTCTGGAAATTGATCGACGAGGGCCGCAACGCCCGCCGCTTGTAAGTTGCATTAGAATTTGCTTCCAGTCCCCGGCCGCGATGGGGCACGCTGCGGAATGACGAAATGGATCATGTATGGATTGCTGACGGTGCTCGTGGCGGGAAGCTGGATGATGTATTCGAATACCGGCCGGGAAATGGCGACCCTCGAACAGCAGATCGAGATGCAGGAAGACAACGGCGACCCGGATACCAAGGTCCCGGAAATGAAAACAAAACTCCAGTCGATGGAGGGTGAGAAAACCTTCAACGGCATCCTGCTCACCTTCTTGAGCGCCGGTCTGGTCGGCATTTTCGTGGTGATCCACCTGTTGCCGTTCTTCGCCCAGCGGGTCACCCACGCGGTTTACGACAGCGGGGAAATGGTCCAGCATGACGTCATGCGCGAAGCCCGCTCGCTGATGGCGCAGGGCGATTACGAAGGCGCGATCGAGGCCTTCAAGCTGGCGGCCGCCGCGGATCCGCTGAACCGCCTGCCATGGGTGGAAATCGTCAAAATCCAGAGGAACAACCTCGGCGACGCGGCGGCGGCGATCCTAACCATCCGTCACGCGTTGGAGAGCCAGGAATGGGAGCTCAACGACGCGGCCTATTTCCTTTTCCGTCTGGCGGAACTTTACGATGAGTTCGAGGGCGACCGCGCGACCGCCGTGTCGATTTTGAACCAAGTGGTCGAGCAATTTCCCGGCACCCGCCACACGGCGAACGCCACCCACAAACTGCACGAATGGGCCGTGGCCGACGCGGCTGCGGCTGCGGCGGGTAAAGAGGGTGGAGCAACCGAGAACCCGGCCAGTCATGCGCAAACCATCGCTGATGAGGAGGCCGAGTATTTCGCACGGATCCAGCAGGCCGCTGACAAAGGGGATTCCCAGCCGCCGGCGTAGTCGCGCGGAGTTGAAGCCGCAGCGTGTCCCACCGATCTGCCGCCATGCGGAATCCCGAACGCGGCAGAGGTGGTAGGGTCGGGGCGTTTTGCGGCCGGCATCCGCTGTTCGTGGCGGCGCTCGTCGCCGCTGGCTGCGTCTTGTTAGCCGGGCGGGGTCTTCCGGCGGCCCTCGTTGCAGGCGCGGCGCTGGGTCTGGCAGGTGGTGGGTTGAGGAGCTGGCGGACGGGGGTGGCATGGCTGTTTTGTGGCTCGCTGGCGGTCGGGGTTTTCACCTGGCGGACCGGGGCGAGGAACTCCGACGAGCGCAAGCTGTTGGAATTTGGCGGTGGTGAAATGCAGGGCCGCCTGCTCAAGGATGGCAGGGGCAGTGAGAATTTCTGGTCGGCCCCGGCGGTCTTGCTAACGGGCCCGCAGGCCGGGGCCAAGGTCTGGTGGGAGGGCAGGGGAGAGCTGCCGGTCGCCGGCTCGCGGGTGAGGTCGCGCGGGAATTTCGGCCCGCTGCCGGAGCGCCGGAATCCGGGCGAGTTCGATCAGGCGGTTTGGCTGCGAGGGCAGGGGGTAGCGGCGGTTTTTCATGCCGGCTGGGTGCGCGGCGAGGTCGTGACTCACGGTTGGGCGGCGCGTGGAGCCGCGTTGCGGCGGGGCTTTCGCGCGGCGGTGACGGACGGCTTGGCGGAGGATTCGCAGGAAGCCGTGGTCATCCGCGCGGTGGTCATCGGCGAGCAACCGCCGGACGCGGACGAGTTGGTGGCGGCATTTCGCAACAGCGGGACTTTGCACGCGTTCTCGGTGAGCGGGCTGCACGTGGCGATGGTCGGGAGCATCGGTTGGCTGCTGTTGCGGCTGGCGGGGGTGCCCCGGCGCTGGGCGGTGCCGGCCTTGCTGCCGCTCATTTTCGGCTACTCCTGGCTCACCGGCAATAGCCCGCCGGCGATGCGCTCGGCGTGGATGGCGGCGGTGTTTCTCGGAGCCTTCGTCTGCCGCAGGCGACCGGATTTATTGAACGCGCTCGGCGCGGTTTTGTTAGCGGCGATGCTGTGGGACGGGCGGCTGTTATTCCAGCCGGGCGTGCAGCTTTCCTACGGCGTGGTGGCCGTCATCGCGGTCGGCGCGGGGTGGGGGACACGGCTGTTTTCATGGATTGCGAAACCGGAGCTCTATCTGCCGCTGGCGATGATGACACGGCGGCAAAAGGCCTGGCTCGGGTTCCGCAGAAACATCGCGCAATCGCTCGGCGTCTCGCTGGTGGCGGGGATCGGCTCGACGCCGCTCACCGCGTTTCACTTCGGGCTGGTGACTCCGGTTTCGGTTTTCGCCGGGGTGATTCTGGTGCCGCTGGTTTTCGTTCTGCTCAGCGCGGCGCTGCTCGCGGGGGCGTTGCACCCGGTGGTTCCGTTAGCAGCCAGACTGGTGAACCGGGCGAACGGCTATGTGGCGAAACTCTGCGTCCTGACGGCGGAAGGATTTTCAGCGGTCCCCGGCGGTCACTTCCAACTGGCGCAGGAAAGCCAGCCGTTCCTGCTCGTTTACGACCTCGAGCACGGAGCCGGCGCGGCGTGTTTTTCCGGCGGCGGGAGCGGCGCGGTGCTGCTGGATTGTGCGGACCGCTACAGTTTCAAACGGCGGGTTGCGCCTTCGTTGCGGCGGCTCGGCGTCATGCCGGATTCAGTGATTCTGAGCCACCCGGATGGCGGTCACCTTGGCGGAGGCGCGGAGGTCTGGGGGACTTTGCCGGTCCGGCAGGTCCTTCTGCCGGTTGCGCAGTCGCGCAGCCCGGCGTTCCGCGCATGGGCCTCGGACGCGCCTCTCGCGGGAGTCAAAACGCTCCACGCCGCGGATCTTCGCGATCTAACGATGCCGGACGGCGCGCGGTTGGAAATCCTCCACGCCCCCGATCCGTTCGCACAAAACGTCCCCGCCGACGACCGCGTCGCGATTTACCGCCTCCACTGGCGGGGTTGGAAACTGATCTTCACCAGCGATGCAGGGATGCTCACCGAGTCGGCGTTGCTGGACGCCCGCGCGGACGTCTCGGCCGACGTCATCATCGCCGGCCGCCACCGCAGCGACGCGTCTCTCGGCGATGTGTTTCTCGACGCGGTGAACCCGCAGGCCATCGTCGCCTCGCATTCCGCCTTCCCGGTCTCCGAGCAGTTGAATCCGCAGACCGTGAAATACTGGCGTTCCCGCGGGATTCAGGTCATCCACCAAGGCGAATCCGGTGGCGTCACCGTGCGGGTGGACGCGGCGGGAAATCTCCGCCTGGAAGGCTTCGCGGATCAATCCGTGATGATCCTCAAGCCGCGTTGAGCGGCTTCCGGCAGCGCAGCCGGAACATCGATTTCCCCTCGGCCTCCCATTGCTGTTGGAAATCGGTCTTCGGATAGAAAAAGGATTCCTCCGTCCATTCCTCGATTTCAAATTTCCCGAACTCCGCCACCATTTCCACCGCCCACTGGAAATATTCCTCGTGGTCGGTCATGAAAAGAAACTCGCCGCCCGGCACCAACGCCCGCCGCACCGCTGCCAAAAATTCCATCTGCACCAACCGCCGCCGGTGATGCCTCACCTTCGGCCACGGATCGGGGCAGAGCAGGTGCAGCCGCGAGACCTGCGCCTCCGGCAGCAGCCACTCGACCACGTAGCGGCTGTCCAACCGCAGCACCCGCGTGTTTTCCAAACCCCGCCGCGTGAGCTTCTTGCAAACCTTCCGCACCCGCCCGAGCAAGCGCTCGACCCCCAAGAAATCCCGCTCGGGGAACTCCCGCGCCATCTCCATCAAAAACGAGCCGTCGCCGCAGCCTAGATCGATTTCCAGCGGCCGCTCACCCCGGCAAATCTCCGCCCGCTCCAGCTTCCGGAAATAATCCCCCGGCACGAATTCCCCCGCCAGCGCCGGGCGCGGAAGGACATTGAAAGGCTGCGTCGCAATCACCGCCGCATTTACCGTCTCAAATCCAAAATCCAAAATCTAAAATCCAAAATTCCCATCCCCCCATTCCGCTTGACGCTCATTCCCCGCTCCTTCTAGCTAGCGCCCACGTGACCCATCCCGTCGGACCGGCACTCGTCATTCAAACTCCAAACCTTCTCTCACTGTGGAACTCCAGGAAATCCGCCGCATCGTCGAACTCATGAATGAGCACGGGCTCACCCACTTCGACCTCACCAAAAAGGACTTTCACCTCAAGCTCAAAAAAGGCGCGGACCTTGATGACCTCCGCGGCCTGCTTGCCGCCCTCCCTGCCGCGCAAGCCCCGGCCTACGCGCCCGCCGCCGCCGCGCTCCCTGCCCCCGGTGCCGCCCCGGCCGCTCCCGTCGCCGATGGCGCGGAAATCACCTCGCCCATGGTCGGCACTTTCTATCTCAAACCTGCTCCCGACGCCCCGAACTTCGTCGATGTCGGCAGCGTCGTTTCCATCGGTCAGACGCTTTGCATCATCGAAGCCATGAAGGTCATGAACGAGATCAAGGCCGAGCGCGCCGGCATCATCTGCGTCTCCGTCGCCGAGGACGGCAATCCCGTCCAATACGGCGACGTCTTGTTCCGCATCAAATAAGTCGTCTTCTCTGATCACTGCTCACTGATCACTTCTTCACTTCTCCAACCATGTTCAAGCGTGTCCTAGTCGCCAACCGCGGTGAAATCGCCCTCCGCATCATCCGCGCCTGCCGCGAGCTTGATATCGAATCCGTCGCCGTTTACTCCGAGGCCGACGTGGATTCCATGCACGTCCAGCTCGCCGACGAAGCCGTCTGCATCGGCCCGGCCTCCAGCAAGGAATCCTATCTCAAGATCGACCGCATCATCGCCGCCGCCGAGATCACCGGCGCGGACGCCATCCACCCGGGCTACGGGTTTCTATCGGAAAACGCCCGCTTCGCGGAGATTTGCGCCAGCTCCGGCCTCACCTTCATCGGGCCTTCCCATCAGGTGATTTCCATGATGGGCGACAAGGCCACCGCCCGCGCCACCGCCATCGCTAACGGCGTTCCCATCACTCCCGGCTCAGACATCATGGCGGATGCCGAAACCGCGCTCATCGAGGCGAAAAAGATCGGTCTCCCCGTCATGATCAAAGCCACCGCCGGCGGTGGTGGCCGCGGCATGCGCCCTTGTTTCAAAGAGGAGGAATTCATCAGTCTCTTCCAAGCCGCGTCTAACGAGGCCGTCGCCTGCTTCGGTAACGGCGCCTGTTATCTCGAAAAGCTCGTTCTCAATCCGCACCACGTCGAGTTCCAGGTCATCGGCGATTCGCACGGAAATTTCATCCACCTCGGCGAGCGCGACTGCTCGATGCAGCGCCGCAACCAGAAGATCATCGAGGAGTGCCCGTCGCCGCTGCTCACCCCGGAGCTCCGCGCGCGGATGGGCGAGGCCTCTGTGAATCTGATCAAGAACATCAACTATCAGAACGCCGGGACCATCGAATACCTCGTCGATGAGAAGGCCGAGAATTTCTATTTCATGGAGATGAACACCCGGATCCAGGTCGAGCATCCGGTCACCGAGGAAGTCATGGGCTGCGAGCTCATCAAGGAGCAAATCCGCGTCGCCGCCGGCGAATCGCTCTCTCGCCACGTCCTCGATGCGACCCCGCGCGGCCACTCGATCGAGTGCCGCATCAACGCCGAGGACCCCTTCAACAACTTCACCCCCAGCCCCGGCACCATCGACCTCTGGTACGCCCCCGGCGGAAAAGGCGTCCGCGTCGATACCCACGTCTATTCCGGCTACACCGTCCCGCCGCATTACGACTCGATGATCGCCAAGCTCATTGTCACCGGAGCCACCCGCGAAATCGCCATCGCCCGCATGAAACGCGCCCTCGGCGAGTTCATGATCCGCGGCATCAAGACCACCATCCCCTTCCAGCAGGAAATCATCGCCCACCCGGATTTCGCGGCGGGCACTTATGATATTGGCTGGGTCGCGAGATATCTGGAAGAGCGCGTGAAGTGAGCGAAAATAGGTCCTATGCGACCTATAAGACCTATGAATGACCCTCGCCTCTACGCCATCCTCGACCTCGGCTACGTCCCCGAGGCCCGCGCCGAGGAAGTCACCGCCGCCCTCCTATCCGGCGGAGCCCACCTCCTCCAACTCCGCGCCAAAGGCCACGACCTCGTCACCATCCGCCGAGTCGCCGAAAAACTTCTCCCGCTTTGCCGCGCCGCCGGAGTCCCCTTCATCCTCAACGACCATCCCGCCCTCGCCGCGCAAATCGGTGCCGACGGCGTCCACCTCGGCCAAGACGACGGATCGCTCGCCGAAGCTCTTGAGAAGGGAAAGGAGGGTAGGCGTCTCGCCTGCCATCTCTATTCCCCCACTTCCACCCCCCTCCCATTCCTCTTCGGCCGCTCTACCCATTCCCTCGCCCAAGCCCGCGCCGCCCTCGCCGAAGGCTTCGACTACATCGGCTTCGGCCCGCTTTTCCCCACTCCCACCAAAGCCGGCCGCCCCGCCATCGGCCTTCATGAAATCGCCGCCATGGAGCGCGAAGTCGGCTCGCAAATCCCCGCCTTCTGCATCGGCGGCATCACCCGCCAAACCCTCCCGCAAGTCCTCGCCGCCGGTGCCCGCCGCGTCGTCATCGTCTCCGCCCTCCTCCAAGCCCCCGACGTCCAAGCCGCCACCCGCGCGCTGCGAGAAGTGATATAGGCATTCCTGTCTGTGCATTCATTCATCAATCTCTTCCATCCCTTCTCTCATCTGCGGTTGAATGAATCCAAATCCAACCTCCTCCCACGATAAACGGTTTTCCTCCCGCAATTCCCACCCATCATCCACCACCTCACCATGTCCACATCGTCCACTTCCCCAAGAATCGTCATCGGCGGCACCATCGCCATCGACCACGTCAAGACCCCCGACGCCGAAGCAGCGAACCTCCTCGGCGGTTCCGCCGCCTACGCCGCGCTCGCCGCCTCGTTCTTCAGCCGTCCCGTTGACCTCATCGGCATCATCGGCCACGACTTCCCCCAAGAGCATCTTGAAATGCTCGAAATCCGCGGCGTTTCCCTTCACGGCGTCGAGCGTTCCACCAACGAATCCTTCACCTGGTCCGGCGAGTATCACGCCAACATGAACGACCGCACCACCCACCGCGTCGGCCTCAACGTCCTCGAAAACTGGCAGGTCAAGGTCCCCGCCGACTCCGCCGCCTCGCCCATCGTCGTGCTCGCCAATATGTCCCCGGACAACCAGCTCGAAATGCTCGCCCAGTGCGGCAACGGATCTTCAAATCTCAACGCCCCCTTCGTCATCGCCGACACCATGGACCTCTGGATCGAGATCGCCAACGACCGGCTCCACGATGTCCTGCCGCACCTCGACCTTTTTGTCCTCAACGAAGGCGAGGCCCGCGATCTCGCCGGCACCTCCAACCTCGTTAAAGCCGGCCGCATCCTCCTCAAAAAGGGCCCCCGCAACGTGGTGGTCAAACTCGGCGAGTTCGGCGCCATGTTGTTTTCCCAGGACGGGGAAATCTTCCGCTGCTCCGCCTATCCGCTTGAAACCGTCGCCGATCCCACCGGCGCCGGCGACACCTTCCTCGGCGGCATGGCTGGCTACCTCGCCTCCCAAGGCCACCCGCCTTACGATGCCCCGATGCTCCGCCAGGCCATCATCCACGGCTCCATGCTCGCCTCCTTCACCTGCGAAGCCTTCTCCACCCGCCGCATGGAAACCCTCGCCGCCGGCGAGCTCGAAGCCCGCATCCAGGAATTCCGCGCCGCCACCCACTGGTGATTCCAAGGGCGATGGGCGTCCCGTACAAACAAAAAAGGCCGCACACTCGTGCGGCCTTTTTTGTTTTGTCATGAATGAAACCGGGGACCTCTCCCCTCGACGGAAGAAACCATCCACAAAAACCACCGATCTGTCATGTCACTAAAAAATGGGACACCCGCCCCGGCCTTGGACTGCGTGCAGCCTGCTGCGGCATGGCACCCGGAGCCAAGCCCGCAAAGTCTCAAAGTCCACGTTCCACCAACGTCTCCACCACCATGATTTACCTCCATATCATGAAACGTCCGGGCGAAGGCGCTCCCAGCCCTACCGACAATCTCTGAAACGCCGAACAGCCAAAGGTAGTTGCGGTGAAAGAATTCACAGGCATCTACCCTGCCTCGCATTCGTTGAGCATCCCATTTCATTTCACAAGGCGCGATGGGTCGTCAGCCTGGAGGGGATTGTTCAATCAAGAGGTTGCGTTGCCGGGGTTTTCTGGCAATTCTTTTCCGCTTTGTGGAATTTCAAGTGAATGACGGCCTTTCTTTTCAGTTGTGACCATGCGACCTGCGCAGTGCCGGAGGCTTATCGGGAGATTTTCCGCGGGTTCGAGGATGTGGTGAGTTCGAGCGAGGGCTGGGAGCCTGGATCGCTGAATCTATCGCAGGGTTTAGCGATGAGATTCCGGACGCCGCTGGTCCATGGGGATGTGACGCGGCTGCTGATTGATTTAGGGAAAGCCGGCGACGCGCGCTGGAGCCGGTTTTCTATCAAGCTGCCCGAGGCGACCCGGGTGAAGGTGGCGGACCGCCACGAGCGGCCCTATCAGACGGTGCTAAACCAGCGGATCGCCGAGGATCTGCGGCGTCATCCGGCTTTGTTGCACGTGATGATCCACACGGATCCGGTGACGGACGGGATGGTTATGTTAGAGACGCCGGTCGGCGCGAAGCTGGCGGACCGGTTCGCGGCGGCGTGGCGTTCGCGACTGGCGGCGGCGGATGTCGATGTCCGCCATGTGAGCGGGGTGGATTCGAGTCCGCTGGCGGCAGCGCTGGCCGGGGCTTTTCCGGCGGACCGCTACGCGCAAGTCCGGCTCTCGGTATCGCAGACGTTTTTCTTGGAAGGACGGCCGTGGCGCTGGGAGACCATGAAAAAGCTTCTGTTGGACTCGCTCGTTCTGGTCGGGGACGAGGTGGCCGTGGTCAGCGCCCCAGAATCCCCTTCGACTGGTCCATGCTGAGCGTGCGTTGCTCTCGCCAGTCGATGATTTCGGGTTGTTCGTAGCTGCGGCGGCGGTTTTCGATTTCCGGGTTGGAGCCCTTCTTGATTTGCTTGCCGCCGGCCTCGCGGGCGGTGCCGGTGTCGTAGCCGTTGGTTTGATAGTTGTCCGGAATTCTGGCGTTAGAGCCGCTTTCGCGGGCTCCTTTTCCCTGGAGGTCGGAGGATTTCTGGAAGCGGCTGCCGTCGGTGTTTCCTTCGTAGGTCTGGCGGCCGTAGTCCTTGTTTCCCCACCAGGATTTCTTGGTGTAGTCACCGGTCTTGTAGGCCTGCTTTTTGAAATCCTTCTTGGCGTCGTGCGTTTCGCCCTGGCTCTCGTAAGGGCTGCGGCGGTCGTTTTGGGGCTTCCAGTTGCCTTCGGAATCCTGCTTGTAGCCGTTGTTTTCGTTCATTCGTTCGCTGAGCGTCCTGCGGGCGGGTGGCCCGGCGGTAGTCGATTTTTCCGGACTGGAATCCGAGGCGCAGGACGCCAGCAGAAGCAGTGGCAGGAGCAGGGATTTCACGGTTGGGCGAGGCGTTGTTCGAGCGCCGGGTCGGGGACGGCTCCGCGCTCGAGGGCTTGGTTGTAGTAATCTCTCGCTTCGTTGAGACGTTTGCCTCGCGAGCACAGGAGCGCGAGATTGTAGTAGGGCTCGCTGAGGATCGGGTCGGCGGAAATGGCGGCTTTGTAGTGTGATTCCGCCTCGTTTTTGCGGCCCAGGCGGTTGTGGATGATGCCGAGGAGCAACTGGCTTTTAGCGTCCGCGGGCGAGAGTTCAACGGCCTGGCTAACGTTTTTCTCGGCGTCGGCTAGATTGCCGAGCGACATGAAGGAGAAGCCGAGCATCCGGTGCGCGTAGGGGTTGTTCGCATCGAGCTCGACGGCGCGGCGGAAGGTCTCGACGGCGGCGGCCGGATCTTTCAGGCGCAGATTGACCACGCCCAGTTTGCAAAGCGCCGGGATGTGGCCGGGGTGTTGCTCGACGATCATTTGGAAGAGTTCGCGGGTGGGCAGGTAGCGGCCGGCGGCGAAGGATTTCTCGGCGGTGCGCTCGAAGACCGAGATGTCGCGGTTCAGCTCGGCGGTGTTGCGGCCGACGGTGGCGCGGTCCTGGGCGAAGGGTGAAATGAATTCGCCATCCACCTGCTTGTCGGCGATGAGGCGTTGCTCGTCGGGGGAGAGCTCGATTTCCTGGCCGTCGAAAAGTTTGACGGCTTGGGCGATGCGTTCGTCCTTGGAGCCCATTTCCTTGACCGCCTCGATGAGGAGATCGCGCGCTTGGCGGCGGCGTTCTTGGACCCGGAGCTGGCGTTGGATGATGTCGCGCAGGACGGCGACTTCCTCGGGGTTGGCGGCGACCTGGCCTTTCGAAAGCGCGGCTTCCTCGCCTTTCAGACGGTTTTCCAGATCCGCGAGGCGGGTGTCCTGTTGGCGCTTTTCCTGATGGAGTTTGTTGATCTGGGATTTCGCGATGGCGAGGTCGCGGAGGGCGTCGGTGATGTCGTCCTTGGCGCTGTTATTGTCGAGGTTGAGCCGCTCGACTTTTTCATTGGCCTCACGGAGATTTTTGGCGAGGCCCATGTTCTGTTGGACGAGGTCCTGGATGCGGCCGTCTTCGTTGAGCTTGAGCAGCGCGCTCATTTGGTCGCGTTCCTGAAGGAGCGAATCCCGTTCCGTCCGGATCTGGGCAAACGCGTCGCGGCTTTCCTGGAGTTCGTTGATCAGGCCGCTGATGCGCTCGTTGGCCTTGCCGAGCTCGCTGCTTTTGCGGGCGAGTTCCTTTTCGAGCGCCCGGAGTTGTGAGCGTTGGCCGGTGACGACGTCGTTGGCGACGTCGCGCTCGGCCTTGAGATCGCGGTCGAGATCGGCGTGCTTCTGGCGCATCACCTTGAGGTCCGCCTCGAGAATTGCGTTGCGGGCGAGGGCTTCGGTGTGGGCACCGCGGCTTTGGCTGAGCGCCATGGCCATGGCTTCGCGTTCCTGCTCAAGTCCGGCGATGCGCTGGTTGAGCGACTTCATTTCATTTTCAACGGGCCTGGTCGCGAGTTGGGCGCGGAGCGATTTGGCATCGGTTTCCGCCGCGTTGAGCTGGGCTTGGATGGCATCGCGTTGGCGGGTGATCTCGCGGACGCGGGAGGCGTCGCGGGATGACTCGGCGTCCAAGGTCTTAGCGGCTTTGGCAATCTCGCGGAGCCGTTTCACTTCGGCCTCGGCCTCGGCAAGCCGGCGGGTGGCGAGCGGGTCCACTTCGAGGATGCCGGGGGTGGGCGGGATCACGCCGTTTGCGGGGTCGGTCAGAGTGCCGGATTTCCTGACGCCGCCTTCGAGCTCGGCCACGACGTTTTGGTTTTTCCGGCGTTGCTCGTCGGCTTTCGGGCGGATTTTGGCGATGGCTTCGGTGTTTTGCGCACTGCGGCCGTTGACCATTTCCGGTTTCCACGCCGGGTAATAGCGGCGGACGGCTTCGAGCAGGGTCCGGGCTTTTTCGAGTTTCTCGGCCGCGGCCACGAAATCGCCGCTCGCTTCGAGTTGCTCTGCGGCGCGGATCGCGAGGTAGCCTTGGAAATAGACGTCGGACGGATCAAATTGCGCGGGCTGGATCGGCGGCGGGGCTTGGGCAAACGACGGCGCGGCCGTCAGCAGCAAAACCGAACTTGCCAGTCGGGCTGCGGGAAGGCGCAAGTGGGTTGCAATCCGGGCGAACATTGAGGGCGCAACTTAGAGACGGGAAGGCGACGGGGCAAGCGGGATTCCCGGATGCATTTCGCTTGCCACGGCACGGGCGAAGCCTCAGACAAGCCCTCCGCCCATGCCGGGGTCGCGCACATTCTGTTGCTCCGCCCGGGATGGCGGCCCAATCCTCAATCGCGCGCTCAAATGGAAAGCATCTCATCCCGTATTGCCAAGGTTTCCCCGTCACTCACGCTTGCCGTCACCGCACAGGCCAAAGCGATGATCGCCAAGGGCGAAGAAGTTTACGCGCTCGCCGGTGGTGAGCCGGAAGTCGATACCCCACAGTTCATCAAGGACGCGGCCATCGCCGCCCTCCAGGCCGGCAAAACCAAATACACCCCGGCCGGCGGCATCCCCGAACTCCGCGCCGCGCTCTCGAACAAGTTCAAGGTCGATAATAACCTCGACTACGCCGCTAGCCAGATCTGCGTCACCGGCGGCGCCAAAATGGCCTGCTACAATGCCATCCTCGCCGTCATCGAGGAAGGCGACGAAGTCATCATCCCGTCGCCATTCTGGGTTTCCTACCCGGAAATGGTCCGCCTCGCGGGCGGCGTCCCCGTCATCGTCGAGACCAAGGAATCCACCGGTTGGAAAATGACTCCCGAGCAATTCGAGGAAGCGATGACCCCGGCGACCAAGATGGTCATCATCAACACCCCCGGCAACCCGACCGGCGCGATTTACACCGCCGCTGAACTTCTCGCCCTCGGTGATATCGCCCTCGGCGAAGACATCGTCATCCTTTCCGACGAAATTTACGAAAAGCTCGTTTACGGCGAAGCCAAGCACGTCTCCATCGCCTCGCTCAGCAAGGAACTTTACGATCTCACCATCACCGTCAACGGCTTCTCCAAAGCCTACTCGATGACCGGCTGGCGTCTCGGCTACACCGCCGCGCCGAAGGCTTTAGCCGACGCGATCGAGAAGATCCAGAACCACACCACCTCCAACGCCAACAGCTTCGCCCAATACGGCGCGCTCGCCGCCCTCGAAGGCGACCAGTCGTTCATCGACGACATGCGCGGCGAATATGACGTCAAGCGCCAGTTCATGTTAGCCCGCCTCAAGGCGATCAATAACATCCGCGTGGTCGAGCCGCTCGGCGCGTTCTACTTCTTCGTTTACACCGGCAACACCGGCCTCAAATCAATGAACCTCTGCGACAAGCTGCTTTCCCGCTACAAGGTGGCCGCCGTCCCCGGCATCGCCTTCGGTTACGACGAGGGAATCCGCCTGAGCTACTGCACCACGCTGGACATCCTCAACGAAGGACTCACCCGCTTCGAGCAGTTCTGCCGCGAGCATTGATCTGTAGCGTCGGTCTGTGACCGTCGTTCTTCCCGTTTCTCAAATCCGCCGCCGGGTCCGTCCCGCCGGCGGATTTTTTGTTCGACGCCTATCCGTCACTGACCGTCATGCGCCATCCATCCATGGCAGAGCGACGGACCAACGCCAGTTTCCCGTCATGAGCGCCATGACGTTGGCAGAGAGGAGAACCATTAGGGCGGTTGCGTAAATTATTGTTTTCATAGTATAGATGAGACACGGAGCAAACGGGTTTCTTAGAATGATTTTTTTAAAAGAGGCTCACCGCCATCGCCTGCTCGATGATCTCCTCATCCGCAAGATCCTGCGCCCACGGGAAACCCGCTCCCCGGCTGTGCTGGCGGACGTTGTTTGCCATTTCGGTGATTAGATACTGAGG
Source organism: Akkermansia muciniphila (assembly GCA_945901795.1). Lineage (GTDB taxonomy): Bacteria > Verrucomicrobiota > Verrucomicrobiia > Verrucomicrobiales > Akkermansiaceae > Luteolibacter > Luteolibacter muciniphilus_B. Next base: position 30,611 of record CAMDLP010000013.1, read on the forward strand.
CGGGTCTTCCATTTCTTCGCGGGGAGCCTACGCGCCCTCGCGTGGGGTTTTTCGCGCCCTCGCGGAAAACATGCGTCGATTCACGATGACAGCCACCAACTCCGTGCGAGCCATCCATGCCGCGAGGGCGCGACATGGAACACGCGGGGGCGCGTGTGCTCCCCAAAGACGCGCCCATTTCACGCCGCGCAGGGGTGGATTTTCTAGCGGGTGGCGTTGGGGGTGAAGGATCGGTGAAGAGGATTGCGGTTGTTGCGGACGACGCTTATCACGGGCGGGTGATTTTCGGGCGCTTGCGGTTGTGGATGGATCCGGTGAAACGCTCCGGGCCGGAGGCGATGGCGGTGGACGAGTGGCTGCTAGAGACTGCGGAAACGCCGGTGCTGCGGGTGTATGGCTGGTTGGGAGAGTGGGGAAGCGTCGGGTATTTCGGGAATCTGGCGGACGCGCGGGCGTCGTTTCCCGGAGTCGCCTGGGTGCGGCGCTGGACCGGCGGCGGGACCGTGGATCACCGGGCGGACTGGACCTACACGGTGGTCGCGCCCGCGGGGGAGACGCTGGCCGACTCGCGCGGCGCGGAGAGTTATCGGATCCTGCACGCGGCGCTTGCGGAGGTGTTGGCAGGCGAGGGGATCGACGTCCGCCTCAGCTCCGGTGCTGCGGAAAACGGGGCGGCGGCTTGTTTTGAAAACCCCGTCAGCCATGACATCGTCGATGCTACGGGCCGGAAAATGGCGGGTGCGGGGCAGCGGCGGACCAAGCGCGGATTGCTGCACCAAGGCTCGGTGGCGGTGGTTTGTGATTCGGAGCGCCTGGCTTCAAGTCTGGCGGAAAATTGGGAGATCCATGAATTTCATCCGCCGGCAGAGGTGATTTCCGCGAAGGTGCGTGAAAGATACGCCCAAGCCGCGTGGACCGCGCGGCGGTGAATGGCATTCTGACGAATTCGTCACCATCCTGTCTTTCCCATCAGCGGGCGGGGGCTGCTATTCCATGGCTTCCCCACCATGAAAAACAGAAATCTAAATCGTATCGGATTCGTCTCGCTGGCCGCCACTTTGGCACTGCCCGCCATGGCGAAGTCACCTCACTCCATCTCGATTGCGCCCGTCGGCAGCATCGCCGCGGGTTCCTTCCTCACCAGCGCGGCGGAAATCGCTGCGCACGATCCCGCCACCCAGCGGATCTTCGTCGTCAACGCCCAGGCGGCGCGGATCGACGTCGTCTCCATCGCCAATCCCGCCGCACTCGTGCTCGTCGGGGTGATCGAGGTGGCTGGCTACGGCGCGGTCGCTAACAGCGTCGCGGTGCGTGATGGAATCATCGCGGTGGCCGTGGAAGCGGCGGTGAAATCCGCCCCCGGCAAGGTCGTGTTTTTCGACTCCGCCCTGCAATTCGTCTCGCAGGTCACCGTCGGCGCGCAGCCGGACATGCTGACTTTTTCCCCTGATGGAAGCTGCGTGCTGGTGGCCAATGAAGGCGAGCCGGAAAGCGACTACTCGGCGGACCCGGAAGGCTCGGTGAGCGTCATCCGCCTTGCTGGCGGCGTGGCCGCGCTGACGGATGACAGCGTCCGGACGGCTGGCTTCGCGGCGTTCAACGGCATGAGCCGCGAGCTGCTTTTCAATGGCAGCGGTCCCGAGGGCTCTGCCAAGCCGGCGATCCGGGTCTTCGGTCCCGACTCGACGGTCGCCGCGAATCTCGAACCGGAATACATCACGGTTTCGCAGGATTCCAAAACCGCGTGGGTCACTCTTCAGGAAGCCAACGCGCTGGCGATCATCGATATCCCGTCCGCCACCGTGACCCGGCTTGTCGGTCTGGGGACCAAGGACCACAGCGCCGCGGGCAATGCGCTCGACGCCAGCGATCGCGACGGCATCCCCGTCGCCAATGCCGGCCGTATCAACATCCGCAACTGGCCGGTGCGGGGCTTGTTTCTGCCGGACGCGATCGCTTCCTATCAGGTGAAAGGCGTGACCTATCTGGTGCTTGCCAACGAGGGCGACAGCCGCGATTGGCCCGGCTACTCGGAAGAAACCCGGATCGGTAGCATGGCGCTCGATCCGGCGGTGTTTCCACCCGCAGTGGCGACGGAGCTCAAGAAATCCGGCCAGCTCGGACGCCTGAAGGCGACCACCGCCCAAGGCGACACGGCCGGAAAGAAGGTCTTCAAGGAGCTCTACACCTTCGGTGCCCGCTCGTTTTCGATCCGCGACTCGGCCGGCAATCTGGTCTGGGACAGCGGTGATTTCATCGAAAACAAGACTGCCGAGCTCAATCCTTTGTTCTTCAACTCGAATCACGAGGTCAACAAATTCGACGACCGCAGCGACGACAAGGGGCCTGAGCCCGAGAGCGTTGCCGTGGGCAAGGCGTTCGGCCGCTCGTACGCTTTCGTCGGCCTTGAGCGCGTCGGCGGAGTGATGGTGTTCGACGTGACCGAGCCGACCGCTCCGGAGTTCGTGCAGTATCAGAACAACCGCGACTTCACGCAGCCGCCTGCCACCGTGGGTGCCGGCGATCTCGGTCCGGAAGGCGTCCTGTTCATTTCCGAAGAGCACAGCCCGAATGGCAAGCCGCTGTTGGTCCTCGCCAACGAGGTGAGCGGCACCACCACGGTGTACGAAGTCAGCAAGGTGCTGGCCGACTGATAGCAGGATTTCTCTGGATTGCGCGAAAGGCAGGTCTGCGAACGCAGGCCTGCCTTTTTCATGCCCGCCGCAGTGTGAGGTGGATGATCTCCGCCGGGGCGTTCATCCGCACGGGGAACCAGTTGCCTGTGCCGTTGCTCACCACCACCGCCCGGCTGTTATTCTGGTAGAGTCCCGACCAGTAGCGGAACATCGCGGAGCCCGCGCCGAGTTTGTACAAGCGGCGGTCCGCCCAAATCCACCACGCCAGCGACAGCAGCGGGATTCCAAGGATGATGAGAAAGACGACGGGCATGGAGTGGCGGAGCTGAATGTGTCCCGGCGGTCTGAGCCGGGAGTGGTTGCTTCGGGTCCGACTGAGACAGTCGGGACACTTTGAGTCGGCACGCCTCGCGGAAACCGGCTCAGGCCTTGGCCATGCCGGAATTGTATGGCTGCGGCACGGGTTTGTCCTTTTTCAGGAGCGCCTTGCGCATCTTCGCCAGCGCCGAGTTTTGCAACTGGCGGATGCGCTCGCGGGAGACTCCGAATTCGCGGCCGACGTCTTCTAGCAACATCGGCTTGAGGCCGTTGAGGCCGAAACGCTCGTCGATGATCCGGCGTTCGCGCTCGTTGAGGATGGAAAGAAGCCCGCCGATCTCGGCGTGAAGATTTTTGTCGACCAGTAATTCGAGCGGATCGGAGGCGGCCTCGTCGCTGATGATTTCGCCGTATTCGGTGGCTTCACCTTCGTTGATCGGCGCGTCGAGCGAGGCCGGGCGTTGTGCGGCTTGCTTGAGCATCGCGATTTTCTGGCGCGGCAGGCCGAGCTCGGAGGCAAGCTCGTCGTCGGTCGGTTCGCGGCCGAGGTCCTCGGCGAGGGTGGAGGAAATCCGGCGCATGCGGGCGATTTTGTCCACCATGTGGATCGGCAGGCGGATCGTTTTCGATTGGTTGGCGAGCGCGCGCTTGATCGACTGCTTGATCCACCAAGCGCCGTAAGTCGAGAGTTTGCCGCCTTTTTCCGGGTCGAAACGCTCGACGGCGTTCATCAGGCCGATGTTGCCCTCGGACACGAGGTCGCTCAGGGAAAGCCCGTAGCCGGAGTAGTCGTGGGCGATCTTCACCACCAGCCGGAGGTTGGCCTTGATCATGTGGGTGCGGGCCTCCTCGTCACCCATCTTGATCCGCTCGGCGAGGGCGTTTTCCTCCTCGATGGTGAGAAGCGGGGTCCTTGAAATTTCCCGCAAATAAAGTTTCATGCTGCTGTCGGAATCGTAGGCCATAGGTAGGGGTTGTTGGAAAACTCGGTATCTCTAAAGCAGGATTGCTGGCGCGCACGGATTTTGATGAAAAAAACGGAACTTTTTTCGCCAACGCGTGGACCGTGTCGGAATTCCGGCCAGCACGCCAGCCTAAATGACCGTTCTGGCGCTTGCACGGGCCAGATCGATGGCACAACCTGCGGCATGAGCGACGTGATGATCCAAACGAAAGACCTCCACCGCGGCTACCGAATCGGGCGGAAATCCATCGAGGTGCTGCACGGGATCGATCTGCAAATCCACCGCGGGGAGAAGGTTTTCCTCTGCGGACCCAGCGGCGCGGGGAAGACGACGCTGCTCTACACGCTCGCCGGGCTTGAGCACCCGGAAAAGGGCAGCGTCCACATCGACGGCACCGATATTTATGGCCTCGGCCGCCGCGCGCAGGCGAATTTCCGCAACCAGCGGATCGGCTACGTTTTCCAAAATTACCACCTGCTGCCGGAGTTGACCGCGCTCGAAAACGTCGCCGTGCCCGGTGCCATTTCCGGCAAGGACAGCACCGAGCTTGCGCTGAAGGCGCTGGCGCGAGTCGGCCTGGCGGACCGCACGGACCATCTGCCGGCCGAACTTTCCGGCGGCGAGCAGCAGCGCGTCGCCATCGCCCGCGCCATCGTCAACGAGCCGAAAGTTCTCTTCGCCGACGAGCCGACAGGCAATCTCGATTCCCGCAACAGCGCGGAAATCATGGCCATCCTGCTCGACCTCGCCAGCGAGCACGGCGTGACCCTCGTCGTCGTCACCCACGATCAGAATCTCGCGAAAATTGGCGACCGCACGCTGATCATCAAGGACGGGGCGATCCACGAACCCGAGGAGCGGCGGAATCCGACCGCAGTGCGCATGGAAAGCCAATAATCAACGGCACGCGCGCCGAATCTTCGAACGATCTCTGCTTTTCCACAACCCGTCCAGCCTCTCCGTGGCGTGGACGCTGGAAAAGAGCGCGCCCGCGAGGCAGAGACGGAGAATTGGGATTTTCATGGTGGGCGTGATTTGGCGTGGCGCGAAATTACGGACGAAGGACGGGATTGCCAGCACCATGGACCTCCTCAAGCTCATTATGCGATCGCGTAGCGTGGGGCCGAAATGACACCTTGCCTCCCTGAGGATATTGCTTAATTTCCAGCCGATCCAAATACTGTCAAACCGATCTCTCGCGGCAGGTTCTCTCCAGTCGGCTTTCGCCAGCGAGGCTCCTGCTAGGTGAGAATTTTTCGAATTCCTGTCCGATCCTTCATCTGCTGACCCGTTTGTCCGACGCCGTATCTGTAAATCCATGAAAAAAACCTCGCGTCCGGCCACGGTTGCCATTCTTGCCTGCCTTTGTCTTTTTTCGTCACTGGCGTTTGCTCAAGAATCACCCCGGGAGGCGTTTGGAAAAGGAAACCCTTTCAAGGTCGAAGAACTGCCGGCCGGGAAGCTGAAAACCCATCTTCAATCGCTCAACCCGCAGGCACGGGAGAAGGCGATGAATTGGCTGCACACGCTCGACTTCAGTCAATTTGACGCCGCGGAGCATCTTCGCGTGGACCAGGGCGGCGGCATCTACATCGTCTGCCCCGATGACCACGGCAATTGCGAGGGGCACTCGCACGGCCCCGCTGCGCCCGAGGCTGCCAACGACAGCCCCGCAGCGACCGGGACCATCGCCCCGCAAGCCGCTCAGACGACCGAGCCACCCACCGCGAATATCTCCGTGTCGGTCAGCTCTCCTCCCGCTTACAACTCCAGGCCCGGCGCCACCCGCCACATCTACCTCGACTTCAACGGCGGGATCGTTTCGGGGACGGCTTGGAGCACCACGACTTACGATGTCAAAGTCTGGTCCCAGGATACGGACAGGACGACCTTCAACGATGCGGAGCAGACATGGATGCGGCGCGTTTATGAGCGCCTGGCGGAGGACTACGCGCCCTTCGCGGTCAACGTGACCACGGATACCGCCTACGACCCGGACAACTACACCGGCAACAAGGACTACGTGGGTTGGTTGATGATTTGTGAAACCACCGACAACAACGGCGTGGCATTGCCCCACAACGGCTCGGGTGGCGTCGCCTACGTCGGTGTTTTTGGCAATTCGACCTACTCCCCGACCTATCAGCCTGCCTGGGTGACCAGCACCAACGGCGGTGGAAACGAAGCCATCATTGCCGAAGCCGCCTCGCACGAAATGGGCCATAACATGGGATTGACTCACGACGGCACAAGCACAGCCAGCTACTACGGTGGACATGTCGCGACAGCATCGGCTCCTTCCTGGGGGCCCATCATGGGCACCGGATATAATCAAAACGTCTCGCAGTGGTCTAAAGGGGAATACTACGATTCTCGTCTTACCGGATCCAATCCTCAATCAAGTGTGGATGATCTGGCGGTCATGAGTGCCAGGATCCCCTACCGGGCCGACGACCATGGAGACAACTTCACGGGTGCCACGGCAGTGGTCGCCACCAACAACGCCATTTCCCAAACCGGCATTGTCGAGACCACCGATGATCCGGATGTCTTCATTCACCACCGGACCGGGAGCCATCTCCCTAACTGCAAATCCCTACCGTTGCGACGCCGATACCTGGGGGGCAATCTTGATATCATTCTTGAGCTCTATGACAGCTCGCAGACGCTGATTTCCTCCAGCAATCCGGCCGCCGAAACGAACGCCTCCATTTCGACGACGATCGCCGCCGCGGGCACTTACTACCTCGTTCTCAAACCCTCCGCCGCTGGATCCCCGCTGGTCAGCCCTCCATCCGGCTATACCGTGTATGGTTCGCTTGGCCAATATACGATCAACGGCACGGTCCAGCCATTTGACCCGCCGCTCGGCTTGACCGGCATCTCGCCATCCAGCGGGAATCCGGGGTCCACCGTGACCGTGGACATTTCCGGCACCAAGCTTGCCTCAAATACCGCCGTCAAACTGAAGAAGGCCGGCCACGGGGACATCGCGGGGACATCGCGGGGACTTCCGTCCAAATGATCGGCAACACGCTGCGCTGCCAGTTCAACCTAACCGGTGCCGCCGCCGGGGCATGGGACGTGGTTGCCACCAACCCGGACCTGGCAACCTCCACCTTGCCCGCCGCCTTCACCGTGATCGCCGTGCCCACCACTCTCTGGAGCGAGAACTTCGACGGCACGGTCACCGGATGGACATCGCAGGCCACCTTGGGAACCCACAGTTGGGTGGTCAGCACCGCCCAAAGCCACACCACGGACAGCTCCTACTTCGCCTCGGCTCCGGCGGTCAAAATCACTTCCCGTCTCACCAGCCCTGCAATCTCCATTCCCGCGGACGCCACCAGCCTCCAGCTCAAGTTCTGGCACTCGTATGGTCTGGATAGCCAGAAAGATGGCGGACGTCTCGAATTGTCGGTGGATAATGGCACCAGCTGGTTCGCCATCGAGAATGCGAATTCCGGTGCCTCTTTCGCGCAGAACGGATATACCGCTACCATTGGCACGGCAAATCCTAACATTCGCAGCGAGTTCAACAACTTGTCGGCCTGAACCGGCACCAGCAGCGGGTTCGTCCAGACCGTTGTCAACCTCACCAGCGCCAATTTCGCCAACAAAACCTTCCGGGCCCGCTGGATCATCGCCACCGACGCCAGCAACGCCAGCACGGGTTGGTATGTGGACAGCGTCTCGCTGACCGGCACCTCAGGCGGACCTCCGCCTAACGAGAGCCCCGTCATCACCGTGGCCGCCAGCACTTCGTCCGCGGAGACGCAGACCGAAGGCCCGACCACCTATCAAATCATCCACGGGGTTGGCACCAACCTGTCCGTCACCGCCACCGATGACGCGGGCGAGTCGGATCTCACCTACACCTGGCAATCCGCGGGGCCGGCACCTGTCATCTTCTCAGTCAACGGAAACAACGCCGCCAAAAACTCCACCGCGACCTTCAGCGCGCCCGGCGACTACCTGCTCACCGCGACCGCCAGGGATGCCGGTGACCTCGCGGCTCCGAGCAGTGTCAACGTGCGGGTGATTTCGACGGATTCCCTGGTGATCACCCCGGCCTCCGGGAGCCTGACGGTCGGCACCACCCTTCAATTCAGTGTCGCGGCGCGGGATCAGTTCGACACACTTGCTGCCAGTCAGCCCTCGCCCATCAACTGGTCCACCAGCGGTGGCGGATCGATTGATTCCAACGGACTCTTCACCGCCACCACCGTCGGAGGGCCTTTCACCATCACCGCCACCAGTGGCGTGTCGTATTCCGCGACCGCCCAAGTCACGGTCACCAACGTTCTCCCCCTCACCTGGGATGCTAACGGCATCACCGCCAACCTGACTGACGGCGAGGGCGCGTGGATCGGTATTGGCACCCTGTGGTGGGACGGGGTATCCAACGTGAATTGGGCCCCCGGCTCCGACGCGACCTTTGGCAATGCCGGCACCGGTGGTGCCGTCACCCTCGCCAGTCCGACATCGGTGAACAACATCACCTTCAACGCCTTTTCCGGCACCTACACGCTCGGCACCGCGGGACAAACACTCACGATCAACGGCGGGATCGACAAGACCTCGGCTTCTGGAATCATCAGCATTGTCAGCCCGGTCAACATCGGCGGCCCGCAAACGTGGACTAACAACTCCGCCGGCTCTCTCACCGCATCGGGTGCGCTCGACACCTTGGGCAGCCTCCTCACGGTGGACGGAACCGGCCCATCCTCGCTCGCCGGAGTGATCAGCGGCACTGGCGGCATCGTCAAGAACGGCACCGGCGACCTGATCCTCTCCAACTCGAACACCTACAGCGGCACGACGACGATCACCGCCGGCAAGTTGGCGCTGGGCGCTAACAACGTCTTGCCCGATAGCACGGCTGTCTCCATCGGCAACGCCACGTTGGATGCGACGACCTTCGCCGACACCGTCGGCACCTTGGGCATCACCAGCACCGCCACCATCAACTTGGGCACCGGGGCCGCGCTGGCCTTCGCCGACAGCAGTTCTATCGACTGGACCGGCGGCACGCTGAACATCACCGGAACGTTTGTTTCCGGAGTATCTCTCCGCTTCGGCACTAGCAATACCGGCCTCACTTCCACCCAGCTCGCCAAGTTCTCCGGGGCCGGCTTGGGTCCCTTCTTTCTGAATTCAGTTGGCTACATCACCTTTGATAGCACTCCGCCGACACTGTCTGCCAGCGCCATCGTCGATGACAAGAGCGGCGGCCCTGTCACCGTCAATACCCTGGTGACCTACACCGTGACCTTCAGCGAAGACATTGATTCCAGCACCGTCACCGCCGCAGACTTCGGCAACGCCGGCACCTCCGCCGTCACCATCGGTCCGGTCACCGAAACCACCACGCCCGGCGAGTTCAGCGTGCAGGCCACGCCGACCACTGTGGGAATCCTGCAACTCCGAATCAATCAGTCCGCCGAGCTCAAGGACCTCGCGGGCAACGCGCTGGACACCGACTCGGCCATCGCCGATGACACGAGTATTGCCGTTAGCTCCGTCTTTGACGCCTGGGCTGATGGCGCATTTTCCAACGGAGCTCTTGGCAACAAGGACGCTGCTTTCGACTTCGACGGCGGCGGACTGGCCACCGGAATCGAGTGGGTTGTCGGCGGGGATCCGACCACGGCCACCGACGACGCCACCAATGCGCCGACCGGCGACGCCACCACCGATCCAGCGTGCCTCACCTTTACCTATCGCCGCAGCGACGCGGCCAACACCGACGCCAACACCGACATCAAAGTGCAATACTGCGCCGAGCTGAGCGACTGGACCAACGCGGTGGCGGGACCGGACATCGTCATTAACGAAGACGACAACTTCTATGGGAATAGCCCCGGCATCGACAAGGTCGAGGTGAAGATCAAGCTCACTCCGGCACTCGGAAACAGGCTCTTCGCCCGTCTCAAGGTGGTGGTCGCGCCGTAGGGTTGGATGTCCGGGAGATTCCCAAACTTGCGCTGGCGGAGGCCAAGTGGCGGAATCGGGGCGGGGATGCCGGAATCCTGATGGAAATGCCTCGATGTCCGGCTTCCAATGTCGCCGGCTTCGATTATAAAGGCGCTTCCGGAACATCCCGCCGTTTGACCATGAAAGCACCTAACCCGCAGCTTGTCGTTTTCCCCTTCCGCGCCGCAAGCCCCTCCGGCATCAGCGTCGAACTCAATGCCAACGGCTCCATCCGGCGGATGGACTGCGGGGACATCATGTTGAATGTGTTTCTCGGAAACGAAGCCGAGGGCGGTCCCGTGAACCTCTATCTCCGACGCCTTGGGAAAACCCTCGAATCCATACCGCTGCTAGGGCCTGGCAGCCCGGCCATCTATCAAACGTCCGAACGCGGCATGGTTGCCCGCGGCGCTTGGGGCGACATTGTCTTCCGCGTGTGGCTGGTGCTGGCGGAGTCCGCCAAGGCCTGGTTCTGGCATGTGGAACTCGAAAACACCGGCGCTGAGCCGGTCACTTGCGATCTCATTCACACCCAGGACATCGGCGTCGCCCACTACGGCGCGGTGCGGCTCAATGAATTCTATGTGAGCCAGTACGTGGACCACGCGCCGCTCGATCACGCGGGGACGGGCGTGGCCGTCGCCTCGCGGCAGAACCAGTCGATGGGCGGGCGCTGCCCGTGGACCGTCATCGGCTCTCTCGGCAAAGCCGCCGCCTGGTCCACCGACGCCCTTCAGTTCCACGGCCTTGCCACCCGCGCGGGAGACGCTCCCGTCGCGCTAACATCCGGACTTCCCGGGAGGCGGCTGCAGCACGAGCACTCGCTGGTCGCCATCCAGGACGAGCCCGTCGTGCTGGCACCGGGGGCGAAATCGCAACGCGGGTTCTTCGGTTGGTTTGAAGCGGACAAGCCAGCGGCCACCTCCGCAGAAGATGTCTGTTGGATCGACGCCGCGCTGGCCCTGCCGGAGGCCGCCTGTCCGCCATGGCCGGAGGAAATGATTGGAAACGGCCCGGCTCCCGGCCTGTTCACCGCCGCCGCGTTATTGGAAACAAACGATCTTGATGAAGCGGAAATCCGCGGGTTTTTTGGCGACAGCCAACGCCGCGCGGAGCACGATGACGGTCAACTGGTGTCGTTTTTCACCGGCCTCCAGAGCCATGTGGTGCTCCGGCAGAAAGAGCTCAAGGTGCTCCGCCCTCACGGCCACATCCTGCGCTCCGGCGGATCGCTAACACCCGATGAGTCCGCCCTGACCTCCACCGCCTGGATGAACGGCGTGTTCCACTCGATGGTCACCCAGGGCCATGTGAGCATCAACCGCTTCCTTTCCACCTGTCACAGTTATCTCGGGCTGTTCCGCAGTCATGGGCAGCGGGTCTTCGTGGAAGTCGATGGTGTGTGGGTTTTGTTAGGCGTGCCGTCGGCGTTTGAAATGAGCCCGGAGTCATGCCGCTGGATCTACAAGCACGCAGGCGGCGTGATCGAGGCGGTTTCCACCGCTCCGGACGACAGGCATGAACTCCGCTTGTCGCTGACGGTCGTGAAAGGTGCTCCTGCCAGATTCATGATTTCCCACCACGTCGCCCTCAACGGCGATGACGGAAGTTCCTCGGTGCCCGCCGACTATCAGCTGGATGGAAACGCAGCGTTCGTTCGCACCATCCCGGACAGCGACGTGGGCCGGCGTTTCCCGGATGGCGGATTCATGGTCGAAGCGGACGGAGGCACGCTTGTCGAAAGCATCGGCGGCGACGAATTGCTCTTCGCGGATGGAGTTTCCCGTAACCAACCGTTCCTTTGCTTCATCACCGCGCCAACCACAAGCGCCGGATTGGTCATCCGCGGCCGCCTCGTCGATGAAACTGTCGAACAAACCGGACACTTCTGGGAGTCGATCACTTCCGGTTTTAAAATCACCGCGCCCGCGGCCAGCGCGTTGGCTCCGGCCGCCGAGCGCGCGGGCGAGATCTTCCCGTGGTTCATCCACAACGCGCTCGTTCACTACCTCTCCCCGCGCGGTCTCGAACAATACTCCGGCGGCGGCTGGGGCACCCGCGATGTCTGCCAGGGACCTGTCGAGCTGCTGCTCGCGCTCGGCCGCTTCGAGCCGATACGGGATCTGTTATGCCGGGTTTTCCGCCAGCAGAACGCCGACGGTGACTGGCCGCAGTGGTTCATGTTCTTCGAGCGCGAGCGCGACATCCGGCCGGGGGATTCGCACGGCGACATCGTCTATTGGCCGCTGCTCGCCCTCGCCCAGTATCTATCCGCCACCGGCGACGCCGGCCTGCTGGACGAGACGCTGCCGTATTTCCATCCGGACGGAGACGCCGCCGCGGAAACGGTCACCGTCTGGCAGCATGTCGAGCGCGCGCTGGACCTGATCCGGCACCGGGTGATCGAGGGCACCAGCCTCGCCGCCTACGGCCACGGCGATTGGAACGACTCGCTCCAGCCCGCCAAGCCGGACATGCGCGAGCGGCTTTGCAGTTCCTGGACGGTGGCGCTCAACTATCAGACCTACCGCGCGCTGGCCGCCGCCTTCAGGCGTCTCGGAAACGCGGACCGCGCGAGCGGGTTCGAGGCCATGGCCACCACCATCCTCGGGGAGTTCCAGCGCGTGCTCGTCGTGGACGGCGTCCTCGCCGGTCTCGCCTATTTCCATGAGGGCGGGACAACCGAGCACCTGCTCCATCCCCGTGATGCCGCCACCGGTTTGTCCTACAGCCTGCTGCCGATGATCCACGCGATCATCAACGACATGTTCACCCCGGACCAGGCGGCGGCCCACCTCGGTATCATCCGGGAGCATCTGCTAGGCCCCGACGGCGCGCGGCTGTTCGACCGCCCGCTGGCCTATCACGGCGGGTTGCAGACCTATTTCCAGCGGGCCGAGAGCGCGAGCTACTTCGGGCGGGAAATCGGCATCATGTACATGCACGCCCACCTCCGCTACTGCGAGGCGCTCGCCCGCTTCGGCGATGCGGAGGGCTTCTTCCGGGCGCTCTGCCAGCTCAACCCGATCGCCATCCGCGAACTCGTTCCCTCCGCCACCCCGCGCCAGGCGAACTGTTATTATTCAAGCTCGGACGCCGCCTTCGCCGACCGCTATGAAGCCTTCGCCGATTACGATAAGGTGAAAAGCGGCGGGATCGCGCTGGAAGGCGGCTGGCGGGTCTATTCCAGCGGCGCGGGCATCAGCACGCGGCTGATCATGCAGTGTTTCCTCGGCCTGCGGCTGGAGAAATCCTCACTCATCATCGATCCGGTCATCCCGTCGTCGCTGAGCGGGCTCAAGGTGGCGCTGCGCCTCGCCGGCCATCCGGTGGAGGTCGTCTATCAAATCGAAGGCTCCGGTTGCGGACCGGTTTCAGTCGCCCTCAACGGCGTGGATCTCGGTTTCACCGGCGAGGCCAATCCCTACCGTCCCGGGGCCGTCCGGGTTTCGATGGGGGCGTTCAGCCGCGGCCTGACAGGCGGCGGCGACCAGCTGGTTGTTTCGTTAGGCCGGGGCGCCCAGCATCCAGAATGAACGCGCTCCAATTGAAGAGTCACCTCGTTTCCGAGATTTACTATCAGATCTCCGGCGGCGTGAGGTTTACGGCGTTGCCAGGGCCTTGCGGCACCAGGCGAGGGCCATGAGCGAGTAGCCGGTGCCGTAGGCCTGGTGGTAGTCGTAGAGCGGATAGTCCCACCACGAGCCGTCTTTTTCCTGCCGCTCCAACAGAATCGCGGCGAGGCGTTTCGCGTAGGCGGCGTGCTTTTCCTTGGGCAGGAGGTTCACCGATTCGGTGAAATAATAGATGCCGTAGTAGTAGAAGTAGCCGGCGATGCGAAATGCGCCCTCATGCGGCACCGGGCGCTTGCGGACGTTGCTGAGGAAGCCCTCGCGGGCGAGGAAGCGGTCGGCCCACTCGGTGATGACCTCGTCGGTGATGGCTTTTTCCCCGAAGACGCGAAGCGCGGCGTTGCAGGCCTGGGAGCGGGCCAGCGAGCCGGCGGGGCGGTTGATGTCCGCCCGCGGATGCATCCGGTGGTTGAACGAGTAAGTGTAGGAGAAATCCGGCGTGCGCTGATAGTTGATGCCGGCGATGGCTTTGCGGACAAGGCTCTCATCGAGTTTCACCCCCGTCTCGTCGCGGGCCTGGTCCATGGCGAGGAGCAAGGTGGCGGTGGTGAAGGCGGTGGGGATGCCGGAGGGTTTTTGGGTGGTTAGGTTGTCGAAGACATCGAGGTAGCCCCAACCGCCATTGATGTCGGCGTAGCGGTTGGCGAGATCGACCTGGCCCTGGGCGAGGGCGGCCCATTCGGATTTTTTCGCGGAGTCTTTCTCGCGGGCGTGGAGGCGGGAAATGGCGCGGAGTCCGTAAGCGTGGCCCCAGATGTTGTAGGTGGTCGTGGGGTCAGCGCGGCGGAGTTTGGGCAGCTCGGCGGCGGTCCAGGCGGCGGCTCGGGCGATGGCGGCTTCCGCTTCGGGCCGGGGATCGGCGGCATCGATCAGGCCGGAGAGCGCGAGACCGGAGGCTCCGGCGCGGTAGGCGTGGTGGGCACCGGGCAGGGGCGCGTAGATGTTCAGGTTCTTGGTGCGGGTGGCGTCGCCCCAGGAGCCGTTTTTGTTCTGACGGGCGATGAGGAAATCGACGCCGCGGCGGATGGAGGCGTCGATGGTTTCACGGGAGATTTTGGGAACCGGCTCGTCCGCTACCGCGGCCGGTGCGGTGAGAACGAGTGAAGTCAGGATGGAAATACAGTGACGCCAGGATAACGGAAAATGAAGGGGCATCGGCAAGGAACTTCTATGGAAGTGGTGGACTGACGAGCCCGTGATTCAGGCTCTCACGGCACGACGACGACTTGGCCGGCTTCGAGGCCGGAGAGGATTTCGGTGTCGTCCTTGGACACCCGGCCGCGCTTGACGGGACGGCGCTCGGTCTTGCCGTCGGCGAGTTTGACTTCCACGGTCCAGCCGCTGGTTTCGAAACTGAGGGACTTGGTGGGGATGACGATGGCCGCAGGTTGCTGATAGGAAACCAGCCGGACCTGAACGCTCGCGCCGGCGGCAGGGGCGGGTTCCTTCGGCCAGGTGACCGAGAAATCGGCGCGGTAGGTGCCGTCGGGGCAGGGGACCGTGGCCAGCTTGAGGAGCTTGACCGGGATTTCCACATCCTCGCGGCCGAGCAGGGTGGAGGTGCCGCTCAGGTCGGGCTTGAGCGAGCGGGCGGTCGCCTCGTCGAGGAATGAAACGAGGGCCAGCTTGGCGGCTCGGGGAACGAAGGTGGCGAAGGCGGTGTGGGCGGGCGGGCGACCTTGCGTGACGAGGGTCTCTAAGAGTTTACCGGTGGTCCATCGGCCGTTCTCGATGGGGCCGTGATAGAACCAGCCGTCGGCGGGGGCTTTGAATTCGAAGCGGGCGCGGTCGGCTTCTAGGTCTGCCAGATCCTGCTTCGCGCGCTGGTTGGCGGTTTTCAAGGACTCGAGTTCAAGCTGGTTCAGTGCGACGGAGCGAGGGATGTCGGCCTCGGCTTTTTTGAGGCTGATGGCGGTGTCGCGCTCGTTGTCGGCGAGCGTTTTGGCCTCGCGGGGCAGGCTGACTTCGAGGGTGCGCTTGTGGTCGAGGGTTTCCATGCGCAGGGCGAACTCGGCGGCGGCGACGGCGTCCTGCTGGCGCACGAGGATGATTTCCTCGGTGTTTTCCGTGACGTCGTCCGCCTTGTACATCCTGGAGAGCTGCTTGAGTTCCTCGCGCTGGTTAGAAAGGATCTGGTTGCTGCGCTTGAGGGCTTGGGCGGCGGTTTGCTCGCTGGCTTTGCGGCGGACCTCGGTGAAGTAGGCGTTCTCCTCCTTCGCGATTCCGGCGCCGCGGCGGACGCCCTCCAGTTTGTTAGTGGCGGTTTGCCGGAGGATTTCCGAGTCCTGCTCGGCCTGCGCAAGGCTGAGCGTGCCGGCTTCAAGCGCGCGGCGGGAATCGGCGAGTTTCTTGTCGATTTCCTCGGCGTCGAAGCGGACGAGCACGTCGCCTTTGGCCACCTTGGCGCCGTGTCCGGCGACCTGGACGATCTTGAAATCAGCCCAGACTAACGGATCAATCTTAAGCAGCACGCAATCGCCATCCGGCAGGGCGGTCGCGCTGAATGATTTTTCGACGGAAAAAGCTCTCGGCTCGATGGTGACCTCTCCGGCGTGGGAAGCAGCTGCGATCAATGCGGGAATGATGTGGAAAGGGGTGAGGCGGGCCATGAGTGCGGAGCAATCAAGCAGGCTCCCGGGGAAAGGTCAATCCGCGGCTTTGCCCTTGCGCGCGAGCCAGATCGGCAGGAAACGCGGGCGCTTGGCGTTGGGCGAGGACGGCACGGTGAATTCCGCGACTTCGAAGCCCGAGCCCTGGAGGCGGCGGGTGAGGTTGGCGACGTGGCGCGAGCCGGCGATGGCGAGCAGCCCGCCCTGTTGGAGCGCCTCGTAGGCGGCGGAAACCCAGCGGCGTTCGTCCACCCAAGTGCGGTTGCGCGGGCCGGTGGGGGAGGCGTCGAGATGGACGAGGATGGCGTGCAGCAGTCCGGCGTGGCGCATGAGCGCCTGCGGGCCGCAATCGTTTTCTAACGTGATGCGGCTGTCAGTGAGCAGCGGGCTGTCCGGGATGTGGGCGCGGTGCCACTCGGGGATCGCGGCGAGCGGCTCGGCGACGAAAAAGCTGGCGCGTTTCTGAGGGAGTTCCCTGGCGACGGCGGCGATGGTGTGGCCGAGTCCGAGACCGGCGAACCAGATCTGCGGCTGGCGCGCGGGGCGGAACGGCGCGCAGGCGAGCCGGGCGAGCTCCTCCTCGGCGGCGCGGGTGGCGGGGCCGCAGATCTGTTGGCCGTGGACGAGGAGGGATTTGCGGCCATCGTGCTCCTGGAGCGAGAGGATGTTCCCGTCCGGGAGTTGGGTTTCTGCGAGAGTAATTCTTGGTTTCATGGCTCTTGAGGCTTGCTTGGTCGGGCAGGGCTTAGTAGATCGAAAGCACTATGTCCACAGAACCTGCAACACCACGAACAAGAAGGGCTGGTTCTGAGAATCCGACCGCCTGATCGATTCAAAAAGAAAACCCCGGCCTGATGGCCGGGGTTTTTTGGTTTTTTAATGGTGGGTTAGGGAAGCTTTCGCCTCCCGGCAAATCACAAGCTGGCCTTGAGGACGGACGAAGGCTTGAAGCCGACCGACTTGGATGCGGCGATCTTCATGGCTTCACCGGTCTTCGGGTTACGACCTTGACGTGCGGCGCGCTTTTTGACTTCGAAGGTTCCAAATCCGATGATTTGGACTTTCTGATCCTTCTTCACGCCTTTGGCGATGGAGGAGAGGACGGCTTCGAGGGCTTCGTCGGCGGCACGCTTGGTGGCGTCTTTTCCGAGGGCGGCTTGGATGGCTTCAATCAGTTCAGATTTGTTCATGGCAACGACGTTTCTGAGAATGGCACCGGGGCTTGGCAAGAGAAAATCTGCTGAAATTAAAGGGATTTTTTTACAGTGGCGGCTTGACTTGTAGGGCGTTTTTGGTTCGCCCCGCTCGGAATCCGGCGATCGACGGGCCGAGAAGAGCGTAATAGATTTTGTGTTAAGTTAGGTTAGCGCGTCATTCATCGCGGTGGTTCCGGAATCGGTGGAGTGACGCCAAGGGCGGTCGGGAGCACTCGCGGATTCCTTGCGAAACAGCGGGATCTTCCGAGCTTGTGAAATTTTTCACAAATAGAACTTGCGGAGGTTAGCGACGATCCATTAAAGACCGCGCGCCTGCGGTCAGCAGGATTTCCGCATGCGATTTTTCCTCTCCACCGCGATCTTCTGGATTTTTAGCCCGCTCGCCGCTTTTGCCGGCGAGGCAGGTGGCCATCATGGGTTGCCGTTGCACGCCGAGCGGATTTTCGAAAACCTGCCGATCACCAACTCGATGGTGATGTCGTGGGTGGCCTCGTTGTTAGTGATCCTGTTCGCGATGGTGGCCACGCGCCGGATGGCGATGGTCCCAAGCGGGATTCAAAACTTCGCCGAGTGGCTGGTGGAAAGCCTCTACGATTTCCTCGAAAGCATCCTCGGTGCCCACCTCGTCAAACGCACCTTCTGGTTTTTCGGCGGAGTCTTCATCCTGATTCTTTGCTCGAACTGGATCGGCCTGGTTCCGGGAGTCGGGACAATCCGATATGGCGACTCCCTGGTCCCGGTCCTGAGGGGTGGCAATGCCGATCTCAACATGACCGCCGCGCTGGCGATAGTCGCTACAGTGTTGTGGTTCTACTGGGCGATCAGTGAAAACGGAGTGGCTGGAGTTTTGAAACATATCTTCGCTCCCAAAGGCGAGTTCAATGGCTTCATGAGGGTGCTCATGATCGTGATCTTTTTCATGGTGGGCATCATCGAGTTGTTCTCGATCCTGCTTCGTCCGGTGGCTCTCTCCTTCCGGCTTTTCGGCAACGTTTACGCCGGTGAGAACATGCTGGAAACCATGATGACGATGGTTCCGGAGAAGATCGCCTTCCTCCCCGCCATGCCGTTTTACTTTTTGGAACTCCTCGTCGGCTTGATCCAAGCCCTCGTCTTCATGCTTCTGACCGCCGTCTTCCTGCAGTTGATCTGCGACCATGGTGACGACCACAAGGAAGAAGCCCACTGACCCATTTCCCGCCCTGACCATGAACCAATCGTGGGGAGCGGAAAAACCAACACCGTAACACTACAACAACCAATATTATGACAACCCTCATCGACCTCAGCCCATATCTCGGCGAACTCACCGGCAGCGTGGCATCCGGCCTCGCCGCCATCGGCGCCGGCATCGGCATCGGCCTCATCGGCGGCAAAGCCGCTGAAGCCACTGGACGCAACCCGGGTGCATCCGGCGCGATCCTCACGATCTCGATCATTCTTGCAGCGCTCATCGAAGGTGCGTTCTTCGTTGCCGCTCTTGTCAAATAATCATCCGGTGCCGACGGGCCTAAGACCCGCCGGCACCCTTTCGCCTTCGCCTTCTCTTCCCGTTTCATTCCAGTTCAAAGCGCCATGTTCGACATCATCAACGTTCTTGCAGTAGCTGCCGAGGCCGCGCCAAGTTCCGGCAATCCTCTCGAAAACATCGTCAAGACGTTTCATGTCGAGTGGCCGCTGCTCATCGCGCAGGTCCTCAATATCCTGGTCGTGCTGTTCATTCTGAAGAAATTCGCTTTCGGTCCCATTCTAACGATGCTCGAGCAACGCCGCGCCCGCATCATCGCCGGTGAAGACAAGATCAAGCTCATCGAGCGCCAACTCGCCGACTCCGTGCAAACGACCGCTGCCGCCATTGCCAAGGCCAATGACGAAGCCGTCCGCATGATCTCCGAGGCCAAACAAGGAGCCGCTTCATTCACCGAGCAAAAAGCCCAGGAAGCCATTTCCAGCGCCCAACAGATCCTAGCGAAAGCGGAGGCCGCCGCCAAGGCGGACCGCGAGCGCCTCGTCGCCGAGCTCAAGCGCGAATTCGGCCGCCTGGTGGTGGCGACGACTTCCCAAGTCATCGGTAAGGTTCTAACCGCCGATGACCAGAAGCGCATCAATGAGGACGCGCTCGCCAGGGTCGAAGGCTGATCACCCATTTCCGCTTCCCTTCCGTCATGAAAATTTCCAAGACCGCTACCGCTGCCGCCCGCCGCTTGTTTGGGCTCTGCCAGACGGATGGACGGTTCGACGAGTCGAAATTGCGCGACGTGATCACCCGCTTGGTCGAGGCCAAGCCGCGGGATTACACCGCCATTCTCGCCGCGATCCAGCGGTTGACCCGCCTCGAACTCGAGCGCCGCGAGGTGACCGTCGAGAGCGCCGTGGAAATCGACGAATCCACCCGCCAGCGGGTGGTCACCGGCCTCGAAAAGCAATACGGCGGCGGCCTCATTCTCCAATACAAGATCACTCCCGCCCTTCTGGGTGGCCTCCGCATCCGCGTGGGCAACGATGTTTTCGACGGCTCCGTCCAGGGCCGCCTCGACCGCCTCGCCAACGCTTTCTAACGATTTTATCTTTGCTGAAAACTTTAAACTGAAAACTGAATACTTGCCATGAGCAGCATCCTCCAGGAACTCGAACAACAGATCGCCGGCATCACGTCGTCCGTCAAAAAAACCAACGTCGGCACCGTCCGCCAGGTCGGAGACGGCGTGGCCAAAGTCGAAGGACTCTCCGACGTCATGCTCAACGAGATGATCGAGTTCGGTGGCGGTGTCACCGGCATGGCGCTCAACCTTGAAGAGAGCGAAGTCGGCGTCGTGCTCCTCGGTGATTATGCAGCCGTCACAGAAGGTGCCGAGTGCCGCACCACCGGCAAGTTGCTCTCCGTTCCTGTCGGCGAGGCCGTCCTCGGCCGCGTCGTCAACGCCCTCGGCGCTCCCATCGACGGCAAGGGCGACATCGCCGCCGCCGCTTTCTACCCGATGGAGAAGATCGCACCGGGCATCATCAAGCGGAAGTCCGTTTCCGTCCCCGTCCAGACCGGCATCATGTCCATCGACGCGATGATCCCCGTCGGCCGCGGCCAGCGCGAGCTCATCATCGGTGACCGTTCCACCGGCAAGACCACCATCGCCGTGGACACTATCATTTCCCAAGCCCTGCAAAACAAGGCGGCGGAAAACGGCAAGCTCCAGAATCACAAGCCGATGTATTGCATCTACGTCGCCATCGGCCAGAAGCTCTCGAACGTCGCCCGGATTCAAAAAATCTTGGAAGACGCCGGCGCGATGGAATACACCACCATCGTCTCCGCCTCCGCCTCGGACGCCGCCGCCATGCAGTATCTCGCTCCTTACGCGGGCTGCTCGATCGCCGAGTATTTCATGGACCAGGGCAAGGACTGCCTGATCGTGTTCGACGACCTTTCCAAGCACGCCGTCGCCTATCGCCAGGTGTCGCTGATTCTCCGCCGCCCATCCGGTCGCGAAGCTTATCCAGGTGACGTGTTCTATCTTCACTCCCGGTTGCTCGAGCGTTCCGCGCGTCTTTCCGAAGCTGCGGGTGGTGGCTCGCTCACCGCACTGCCGATCATCGAAACGCAGGCCGGCGACGTTTCCGCCTACATCCCGACCAACGTGATCTCCATCACCGACGGCCAGATCTACCTGGAAACCGACCTTTTCTATCAAGGTATCCGCCCCGCGATTTCCGTCGGTCTCTCGGTGTCCCGCGTGGGCTCCGCCTGCCAGACCAAGACGATCAAGTCCGTTGCCGGAACCACCAAGCTCGACCTCGCCCAGTATCGCGAGCTTCAGGCCTTCGCCCAGTTCGGTTCCGACCTCGATGCTTCCACCAAGAAGAAGCTCGATCGCGGTGCTCGCATCGTCGAACTCTTCAAGCAGAACCAATACAGCCCGCTCGCCATGGAGATGGAGTCGATCTACCTCTTCGCGATGCAGAACGGTTACTTCGACGATGTCGCTGTCGCCGACGTGAAGCGTTTCCAAGCTGCGCTCGGTGATTTCTTCAACACCCGCAAGGGCGACCTCCTCGACAAGATCCGCAACGAAAAGCCGGACCTCAAAAAGGACAAGCCGATGGTCGAGGCTGTCAGCCAAGGCATCGATGACTTCAAAAAATCCTGGAAATAAGCTTCTTCCTCTTTCTTGATTCTGGATTCCTGACTCTACCTTCTCGATAACATGGCAAACCTCCGCGACATCCGCCGGCGCATCAAGTCGGTCAAAAACACCGCGCAGATCACTCGCGCGATGCAGCTTGTCGCTGCCGCCAAGATGAAGAAGGCGCAGGACCAAGCGCTCGGCGGGCGTGAGTATGCGAAGCAGCTCACCCAGATGCTGTTCAACATGCGCAAGAACTTTGGCGAGGAATCCCACCCTCTGCTAGAGCACCGCCAGGGCGGCCGCGAGCTGGTGCTGGTGATCTCCACCGACAAGGGTCTCTGCGGTCCGATCAACACCAACCTCGCCCGCAAGCTCAAGTTGCAGACATCGCCGGACGCGCACTTCGTGACCGTCGGCCGCAAGCTCCGCACGATGGCTGAAAAGCTCGGCATCAAGGTCATCGCGGATTTCACGGTGAAGGACCCGGTTCCTTTCTCCCAGGCCCGCCCGATCGCCAAGTTCATCACCCAGCAGTTCCTCGACGGGAACTACGACAAGGTTTCCATCGCCTTCACCAGCTTTGTGAACACCCTGCGTCAGGAGTCCGAGGTCGTGACGCTTCTGCCGATCCAAGGCCACCGCCAGGGCGAGGAGCAGGCGTTCGAGGAAATCGGCGCGGGATTCAAGGTTGAGGAGCACGAGAACGATGCTGCGTGCGACTACATCTTCGAGCCAAGTCCGGCCGGCGTGCTCGGCGCGATCCTTCCGCTTTATGTGAATTACGAGGTCTTCCAGGCCCTGATGGAAGCCCGCGCATCCGAGCACTCCGCACGGATGGTCGCCATGAAGTCCGCGACCGACAACGCGAAGAAATTCATCAAGGAGCTCACGCTCGAATACAACAAACTCCGCCAGGGAGCCATCACCTCCGAGCTTCTCGAAATCACCACGGCCATGAAGGCCATGGAGTGACCTATCACTTTTAACATTTAACTTTTAACTCTTTTTCCCATGAGCAACCAAGGAACTATCGTCCAGATCATCGGCGCCGTCATCGACGCCGACTTCTCCAAGGCAACCAAGCTGCCTGAAATTTACAACGCGTTGGAGATCCAATACGTCCTCAACGGCGTGGATACCAAGCTCGTTCTCGAAGTGCAGCAGCACCTTGGTGACGGCTGGGTGCGCGCAGTCGCCATGTCCACCACGGACGGCCTCAAGCGCGGCATGGCTCTCGCAGACCTTGGCAAGCCGATCTCGGTTCCTGTTGGAAAACAAGTTCTCGGCCGGATCTTCAACGTGACCGGCGACCTCGTGGACGAAAACGTGCCGATCGCCGACGCGAATTTCCGCTCGCCGATCCACCGTCCCGCTCCCTCGCTCACCGAGCAATCCGCTAACACGGAAGTGCTCGCCACAGGTATCAAAGTCATCGACCTCATCTGCCCGCTGCTCAAGGGTGGTAAGGGCGGCATGTTCGGTGGTGCCGGCGTCGGCAAGACGGTCGTCATCATGGAGCTCATCAACAACATCGCGAAAGCGCACGGTGGTTTTTCTGTCTTCGCCGGTGTCGGTGAGCGGACCCGTGAAGGAAACGACCTTTACTGGGAAATGATCGAGTCCGGCGTCATCGCCACCGAAAAGGACGAAAAAGGTCATCCGAAACTCGACGACAAGGGTAACCCGGTCCTCACGGAAGGTTCCAAGGTCGCCCTTTGCTACGGCCAGATGAACGAGCCTCCGGGCGCCCGTCTCCGCGTCGCGCTCTCCGCCCTCACCATGGCCGAGCATTTCCGCGACGAGGACAACCAGGACGTGCTGCTCTTCGTCGATAACATCTTCCGTTTCTCCCAAGCCGGATCCGAAGTGTCCGCGCTGCTCGGCCGGACGCCGTCCGCCGTGGGTTACCAGCCGACCCTCTCCGAGGAAATGGCCGGTCTCCAAGAGCGGATCACCTCGACTAACAAAGGTTCCATCACTTCCATCCAGGCCGTTTACGTGCCTGCGGACGACTTGACCGACCCGGCTCCCGCCAACACCTTCGCTCACTTGGACGCCACCGTCGTTCTCGAGCGTTCGCTCGCCGAGCAAGCGCTCTTCCCGGCCGTCGATCCGCTCGCCTCCACTTCCAAGGCGCTCGCTCCCGACATCATCGGTGAGGAACACTACCGCGTCGCCCGCGGCGTGCAGATGGTGCTCCAGCGCTACAAGGACCTTCAGGACATCATCGCCATTCTCGGCATGGACGAGCTTTCCGACGTGGACAAGATGAGCGTCTTCCGCGCCCGGAAAATCCAACGTTTCCTCACCCAGCCGTTCCACGTGGCCGAGGTTTTCACCAACGTTCCCGGCGTCCTCGTTTCTATCGAAGACACCGTCAAGGGCTTCGCGCAGATCCTCGATGGCAAGCTCGACGACGTGCCGGAAGGCAACTTCTACATGAAGGGCAACATCGAGTCCGTGCCACGCGACTAAGTTCATTCTGCTGGATTTCAGCTTTTCAGCATTTTAGTTTTTCAGCATTTACCACCGCCATGCCTCTCCAACTTGATATCGTCACTCCCGAGAAAAAGATTTTCTCGGACACGGTGGACAACGTCTATCTCCCGGGAGCGGACGGTGAAATGGGCATCTTGCCGCAGCACGCCGGTCTCGTGACCGCGCTAAAACCCGGTGAACTCCGCTATCTTCACAACGGCAAAGTCGAAAAGCTGGCCATTGGCTCCGGCTTCGCGGAAGTCAACCAGTCCAAGGTCGTCGTCCTAACCGACATGGCCTTGGGAGAAGCCGAGATCGACGAACTCAACGCGGAAGAAGCGATCAAGCGCGCCCAGGAAAAACTCCAGGGCGTGGAGCACAGCATGGATGCCGAGGAAGTCGCCTATCTCCAGGGCGTCATCGCGAAATCCGCCGCCGCGCTGCACTTCAAGAAGACCTTCCGCCATTGAGGTTGATCCTTCGGAAATTTCAAAGCCCGCGTCGGTCTATCCGAAGCGGGCTTTTTTCGTAACCCGCTGGATATGTTCTCCCAATTCTTCCAAAAAAAACGCGGCACGTGGAAAGACGACGCCCTCGCCGGCCTGACCGTGGCTCTCGCGCTGGTTCCCGGATCGATTGCCTTCGCCTTTGTCGCGGGCGCGCCTCCGCTGGCCGGGCTTTACGCCGGATTCTTCGTCTGTTTGATCACCGCCGCGTTCGGTGGGCGCCCGGGCATGATCTCCTCGGCGGCCGGGTCGCTGGCGGTGGTGATGATCGCCTTGGTGGCGGAAGGGGATCGTCGCGGCGGTCCCGGCGCCGGACTTGAGTATTTGTTTCTGGCGGTGATTCTGATGGGCCTGATCCAGGTCGGGGTGGGCTTGCTCCGGTTAGGGCGGCTGATCCGTTTGGTGCCCCATCCGGTGATGATGGGATTCGTGAACGGCCTGGCGATCGTGGTTTTCATTTCCCAGCTTCGCATGTTCCGTGAGCGGGACGGCGCGGCGGTGGGTGAATGGCTGCATGGCCTGCCGCTTTACACGATGCTGGGATTGGTGGCGCTGACGATGGCGGTCATTTACGTGTTGCCCAGGTTCACGAAGAAAATCCCGTCGTCTCTTGCCGCGATCATTGTGGTGAGTCTGGTGGCCCTTGGCCTGGAAACGCAGACGGTGGGCGATCTTTCCAGCGTGAAAGGGCCTTTTCCGCTGCCCCACTGGCCCGGTATTCCACTCACTTGGGAGACCTTGCGTTTCGTCGCGCCCTACGCGTTCATTTTCTCCATGGTGGGTCTGGTAGAAACGCTGATGACTCTGCAGCTCATCGATGAAATCACCGAGACCCGCGGCAAAGGCAACCGCGAAGCCATCGCCCTCGGCGCGGCTAACATCGTCGCCGGATTGTTCAAGGGCATGGGCGGCTGCGCGCTGGTGGGGGAGAGCCTCATCAACATCACCTCCGGCGGCCGCGGCCGGATGTCCGGGGTGATCGCGGCGGGCGCGTTGCTGGCTTTCATCGTGTTCGGCTCGCCGCTGATCGATCAAATCCCCATCGCCGCGCTAACTGGCGTGATGTTCGTGGTGGTGATCGCGACCTTCGAGTGGTCGAGCTTCAACACGATCGGCAAGGTTCCGTTTTCGGACGTGCTGGTGATCGTGGTGGTGACCGCGATCACCGTCTGGCAGGACCTGGCGATCGCGGTGTTCTGCGGAGTGGTTCTATCCGCTCTCGTGTTCGCCTGGAAGAGTTCGAAGAACGTGCGGCGCACGACGCTGGCGGATGCTGAAGGCGGGCGGATTTACGGACTCGAAGGGCTGCTCTATTTTGGCTCGGTGCGGGACTTTTCCGAGAAATTCGATCCCGCGAAAGATCCCGACCAAGTGACCTTGGATTTCCACGACGCCCGCGTGTGTGACCTTTCCGGCTTGGAGGCGATCCGGTCGCTGGCCGAGCGTTACCGAAAAATCGGTAAAGTCCTGCACGTGAGGCATCTGTCGCCCGATTGCCGCCGGATGTTGGAACGGGCCGGAAGCATGGTGGATGTTCAGGTGGCAGACGATGATCCCGCCTATTTGGTTGCGCGCCTTGGATGGTAGGTAGGTTTTCGTCATGGCGGAATTCCGGCGTGGCCACCGACGAAAGGATTTTCTCCAAAGCGCGAACGCTCAGATCCCCCACCGGTCCTCAGGAGATCGGCCCCCGGCACCGCCATGCCGCTGAATTAAAACCTTATTCCATAAGGAGGAATCCTCGATACGGCTTGGCAACTTCCAAGGTTTCTGATCCTCAGTGATCTGCGTGCCACTCCCAGCGCGTGGCGCCGGAGCTTCAGTTCCCGTGTCCGGTGCCGTGACGCGCGATGACCGGGCGTGTGAAATTCGGTCCCGAGGTCGCGGTCCCGTGTTTCCGGTGCCTGTTCCCGATATACGGACCCCCGTTACGCGTGGAACGAGTGCCTGTTCCCGTTGTAAGGACCCCCGTTACGCGTTGAACGGGTGCCCGTGCGCGATGTCAGACACCCTGTTTCACATGTCCGGGCAACCGTGCGTCATGAAACGCCCCCGTGGCGGTGGGAAAGACAGGCAATTCCTGAGTGCTCCGGTAACGAGTGCATGGCCTGGCTGCCGGGAATGACGGTGGTGGATGTGCGGCGGGCGGCGTGAGGCATGTCACTAGAAAACCAACCCAAGCCCGCCGGGTCCGCGTGATCCGGCGGGTGTTTGGTTTTTTAGCATGTCGGGAAAATTACCGAAAAGGATTTCACAGCGATTCCACAGGCCGCTGCCTCCTTCCCCAAAACAGATAGCTTTCACCTTGTCTCCCGCTCCCCAGCCCATCAGCATTCCTGCAATGCGATGACCTATCCCAATCCCGAGCAGCGACAGGTCCTCCGTCATCTCCACGGCACCCTGCTCGTATTGGCCCCCGCAGGCACCGGCAAGACACGCATCATGGCCGACCGCCTGGCCGCCGTCATCGCCAGCGGCACGTCGCCGGAGGTCACCCTCGGCGTCACTTTCACCAACCGCGCCGCCGAGCACATGCGCGGTGCCGTCCTGGAATCCTGCGGACCCGCCGCAAAACTCTGCCGCATCCAGACCTTCCACAGCCTCTGCGCCTGGATGCTCCGACTCGAATCCCGTGACCTCGGACTCCCCTCGGATTTCGTCATCTACGACGAACAGGACAGCATCGGCCTGATGCGCGAATGTCTCAAAGCCCCCGACATCAGCCCGGACTCACTCTTCCAACAGCTCTCGCAGATGAAATCCGACTGCGCGGAAAAGGAACTCACGCTCGCCACCATCCCCGCTCTGGACATGCGCCGCCTCGCAGCCCCGGTTAGCGCAACCCTCCTCGCCTATCACCAACACCTCGCCGAGCGAAACGCCCTCGATTTCCCCGATCTCCTCTACCGCACCCGGGCCATGCTCGCCCTGCTCCCGGAAAAGCGCGCCAAGTGGTCCGCCCGCTTCCGGTGGATCCAGATGGACGAGGTCCAGGACACCCACCTCTCCGAATACGAGGTCATCCGCCTGCTCGCCACCCACGCCACCGGCATCGCCTTCTTCGGCGATCTCGACCAAACCATCTACGAATGGCGCGGCTCAAATCCCGCCGCAGTCATGCAGCGCGTCAAGACCGACCTCGGCCCCGTCACCGAGCTTTCCTTGCAGGACAACTACCGCGCCACCAAGTCCCTCC
Organism: Akkermansia muciniphila; assembly: GCA_945901795.1. Lineage (GTDB taxonomy): Bacteria > Verrucomicrobiota > Verrucomicrobiia > Verrucomicrobiales > Akkermansiaceae > Luteolibacter > Luteolibacter muciniphilus_B. The sequence goes on from CAMDLP010000013.1 coordinate 58,265, forward strand.
TCCGCGTCGCCGACCGCCACGCCGCCACTCTTACCCAGCGCAGCACACACACCCACGCCGCGGCATCCCTCCCGGAAGGCACCGCGCCGGAATTCAATCATGCCCACGACTCCCTGGACGAAGCCAATTGGATCGCCGCCCGACTCCAGCAAATCCAAACCACTGGCGATCCCGGGAAAATCGGCATCCTCACCCGCACCCACAAGCGGGCCGCGACCATTTCCGACTCCCTCAAAGGCCACGGCATCCCGCACCTCACCGTCGAGCAATTCGACTTCTTCCGCCGTCAGGAAATCAAAGACCTGCTCGCACGCCTCCGCCTCCTGCTCAATCCCGCCGACAGTGGTGCCCTGCAACGCATGATCCTGCGCCCGGCCTGCGGCATCGGCCCCGCCACCTTGCAGAAACTCTCCACCGACGGCCAACCCTGCGGCCTCCGCCTCACCGATCTCGCCCAGCTCCGCTCCCACCGCGATGGCGACCCATTCCACTCCCTGCTCCACGCGCTCGCCCACGGCACCGTCGTCGTCTTCGATGTGGAAACCACCGGCCTCTCGCCTGCCGTGGATGAAGTCATCGACCTCTCCCGCCGCTTCCTCGATCTCGAACGCCACGACCTCGCCACCGTCTGCCAGCACTTCGCCACCCGGGACCGTCCGTCCCACCGCGCGCTTGCCGACGCCCTCGCCACCGCCGAGATCCTCCTGCGCCTCAGCCCCCAGCTCGCCGCCGGTGCCCGCGACCGGCAAAACCTCATCGCCCGCCACGGCAAACCCTTCCTCCCCATCGCCGAAAAACTCGCATCTTGGCGCGAACACTCCCACACCCTCCGCCCGCCGGACCTCTGCCAGCGCATCCTCGACGAATCCGGCCTGCGCGACCTCGGCGACGATCGCGAATCCCTCGGCAGCACCCTCGACCGCCGCCACGCCAATCTCGATCGCTTCATCGAATTCTTCCAACGCCACGACGACCCCGCCCGCCCACCGGCCGACCTCCTCGCCGAACTGACCAACCGCGCAGCCCTCGCCCGCAATCTCGACTTCCTCGCCACCGACGACGCCAGCATCCCCATCCTCACCATCCACCAATCCAAAGGCCTCGAATTCGACACCGTCATCATCGCCGGCCTCGCCGAAGACGAGTTCCCCAGCTACTACGCCAAGCGTGACCTGAAACTCGAAGAGGAAAAGCGCCTCTTCTACGTCGCCCTCACCCGCGCCAAACGCCACCTCATCCTCAGCTCCTACGGAATCAACGACTGGGGACATGACAAACCGCCGAGCAGTTTTCTCACTGGCCTGATCTGATCCTGCGAAGAATTATTTTCTGTATTGTCGGGCCTCGCTTCATGTAATACAATTACCCCATGCAAACACTGGTTCTGCGCATCCCCGACGACTTGGCCAGGGAACTGGATGCCGAGGCGAAGAAGACCCATCTGACAAAATCGGAAGTCGCCCGCAGGCGGCTCATCGCGGCAGGTTCGCAAATTCACGATGCCGCCTCCGGCTTTGATCTGATCGCGGATTTGGTCGGCACCATTGAGGACGGCCCTGCCGATATGAGCGCCAGAAAAAAGGAATACCTGAAATCGACAAGTTATGGGAAATCCCGTCATCGTTGATGCTTCGTTTCTCGTCGCCCTCTGGCGGAAGAACGATCAGAACCACCCATGGGCCATCCAACAGGCGCAGCTCCAGCCACCGCCGTGGATCACCTGCGAGTCCGTTCTTTCCGAGGCCGATCACCTTCTCGCCCCCGAAGGCTGCGCCACCCTCCGCCTTGCCTGCCGTCGCGGAGCTCTCCGGATCGCCCCGCTCCATGAGGACGCCTTCATCCCGGTCCTCGATCTCCTCGACAAATACGCCGATATCCCGATGAGCATCGCCGACGCCTGTCTGGTCCGCCTCACGGAGATCCTGCCCGATCCACTCCTTCTCACCACCGACTCCGACTTTAAAATCTACCGCCGCCTCGGCAGGCGGGTGATCCCCACGCGGATGCCCTGAAATCCCGCCCACCCATATCTCTCCGCCTCTTCCTCAGCGCCATCCGCAATTCCGCGTTTCGCTTCATCCAATCCTCAAACCCCCATCGTCCCTGCTCCGCGCCCCTTCGCGACCTTTGCGCCCGCGGTTCAAAACCTTCCCATTTAACAAACATCCATCCTTGGCAACACACCGGATAACCCTTATTTTCTCGTTATGGAAACCACCACTGTCGAGGAACGTCTGACCCGCATTGAGCGCGAGTTCGACGAATTGAAGCATGAAGTCCTCGGCCTCAAGCCCCGCGCCAAGGGATGGCGGCAAACGGTGGGCGCAATCCCAGATGACGAACTTTCCCGGAATGCAGAAAAACTGGGCCGTGAGTGGCGGGAACAGGCGAACAAGGACTGATCTGCATGTTTGTCTTGGATACCAATCACGTCAGTGAACTGACCTACCGCACCGCAGCAGGATTGCGTTTACTTCAGAAACTCGACGCGGTGGACCAAGACGCCGCCGTGACCGCGATCACCGTCGAGGAATCATTGCGCAGTTGGCTCGCGGAAATCCGCCGCCGCACCGATCCACGAACACAAATCGCCGCCTACCAGCGCCTCACCAGGCAGGTGGAGGTGTTCGCTTCATGGCTCGTGCTTCCATGGGATGACGACGCCGCAGACCGCTTCGATTCGTTGAAATCCCTCCGCCAGCAAATCGGCACTCAGGATTTGAAAATCGCCTGCATCTGCCTGGCCCACTCTGCTCACGCGCAACCTCGCCGACTTCAAACCCGTGCCCGGATTGAGGGTTGAGAACTGGCTGGATTAAAGGCGTTACCCATTTTGTTGAAATGCGAAACCCCTTCGATGTGAACCCGATAACTCGAACCCCATCCATCCCTCTTCCCTTCGATGTTGGGCGTTCGATGTTCTCTCCCTCTTCCCAATCAAAAATCCAAAATCATCAATCGGAAATCGTCAATCCCCCCCTCTTCCCAGCATCCCCATCCTCAAGCCCCCATCATCCCGGCTCTGCGACCCTTTGCAACCTTAGCGCCTTGCGGTTCAAATTCTTCCTGCCTCACAGACATCCATCCTTGGCAACTTAACGGATACCCCTTATTTTCCACTCATGAACGAAATCATCTTTGAAGTGCGGGAAGATGAGTTGGACGGCGGCTTCGTCGCCACCGCCCTCGGTCATGCCATCGCCACCCAGGGCGATACCCTCGAAGAACTCCGGGAAATGGCCCGCGACGCCGTGCGCTGTCATTTTGGCGACGGAGTGCCCGGCCCGATGCCGAAGATCATCCGCCTCCACTTCGTCCGCGACGAGGCCTTGGCGGTATGAAAATCCCCCGCGATATCGGCGCGTCCGAACTCATCCGCGCCCTGCGGGTGCTCGGCTACGAGTCGGTGCGACAGGACGGTTCCCACATTCGACTGACTACCACGCTGGGCGGGACACACCATGTGACGATCCCCAATCATCGCCCGCTGAAAACCGGCACGCTGCTTGGCGGCGTCTTGAAACCCGTGGCCGCTCACCACAAACTCACCGTCGATGAATTGCTCGCCAAACTGGAGCTGTAGACCCATCGCAATCACCGGAAATATCGAAATGCGAAACCCCTTCGATGTGAACCCGATAATTCCAACTTCATCCCTCTTCCCGTCGATGTTGGGCGTTCGATGTTCGATGTTCTCTCCCTCTTCCCAATCAAAAATCCAAAATCATCAATCGGAAATCGTCAATCCCCCCCTCTTCCCAGCATCCCCATCCTCACCGTCCACCAATCCAAAGGCCTCGAATTCGACACCGTCATCATCGCCGGCCTCGCCGAGGACGAGTTCCCCGGCTACTACGCCAAGAAAGGCGGAACCATGGAGGAGGAAAAACGCCTCTTCTACGTCGCCCTCACCCGCGCCAAACGCCACCTCATCCTCAGCTCCTACCAAATCAACGACTGGGGCCACGAGAAGCCGCCGAGCAGTTTTCTCACTGGCCTGATCTGACAACACCCTTATGAAGAACAAAACCGGACAATCTCAAACCAACTAATCCACACCGGGGCCTCTTTTGAAAACAAACCCCATGCTAATGCCTGATTTTGATCCAACTAGTCCCACAGGAATGAGCGCAGCGTCATGATCCGCACACCATCGAGATCTTCGTAGAACAGCAGGTGATAGGGAAATCTTTCAAGATTGGCGCGTCGCCAGCCGCTGGGGTCAAAGTGGAAACGTTCGGGATTAGCTTCCACTTGAAGGCAGGCCTGCTCGAATTTCGTCCAGAAATCGTCACCCAACGCATCGCTGATCGAGTCATAGTGACGGATCGCGGCGGTCACGTCGCGGCGGACGTGTGGGTGAAAACGCGGCATCAGCGTCCCCGGTCGGAAAAAACACCTTCGCGTAACTCGTCCATGGAAATGGTGCTGACTTCGCCCGATTTCATTTGCCGGAGTCTCTCAGCCACTTCCTTGTCAGAAACGTCGTAATCCGGCTCGGGCAGCGAGTGGAGCAGGAAACTCGCCAGTGAGGCTCTTTGTTCGACCGGCAACGCTGCGGTTTGTTTTTTGAATTCTGCAAGACTGACCATGGTGAAAGCCTACCAAAGGTTAAGGCGTTGCGAAAGGTGGATTTTCGACCCAGATCACTACGGTTCCATCGCCTCCGCGCGAAAGGGGAAGCTCGCCGTTTTAGAAAAAGACCCGGAGCGAGACGCTCCGGAGACGGTCTGCGGCGAGACGCCACAGCCACGCGGCGCGCGTGGCGGAAGAAG
>CAMDLP010000014.1 GCA_945901795.1 Akkermansia muciniphila
TTGTGCGATTCGCGCTCAACAACCGTTGGTTGGAGGAACAAGGAGTTCCCGATCTGAGAGCCATCTGGATCAAACTTCACTACGGGCCTGATGCCCGAGTCTGATTGGAACCGCCCTGTACGGAGCCGTACGCAGGGTGGTGTGGGACCGGGGAGCTAACTACTCCCCGGGACCCGATTAGCCTCTTGCGTCTCAAAAGCAAGCCAAGACCGGGGATGCAAAGGGCTACGGTAGATGTCTCGGGAACTGCCACAAGCTGGAAGTTGTCGAGGCGTGCCGTTCCTGTGCCAGTCTTTATGATGCTGAGTCCAGTCAGTTGCTTCGTCGGCTCAACTAATGAAAGCGCATCATACAGTCCCCAGCCGGGAGCGGTGCCGCCATTGATACTAACTCGACCTGACGAGCTTCCATCTTGATATGAGAGTTCAATGAACATGTTCGCTGTAGTAGGCCGATCAACCCAGAAGGTGAACGCGGTGACTTCGGCACCAAGAATGGATGAAAAACTTTGCGAAATCGACGCCTCATCCACGGTGAAAACATACCACGATCCATCCTGCGCTGATGCCGAACCTCGACCCCAGGGTCGAATTCCGGTAATTGCAGTCCTATTCCAAGCGCTCATGTCCGAGCTCTCAAAACTCGGATTCAGAATCAGGATCGCGGCGGAACTGACTTCGAGAAGGCAGATGAGCAAGGCTATTGGGAGGAGGTTGGGCATTTAATTATCCGGCAGAACGTTAAATGTGCGCCCACCGGCGCGGTTGAAGTGATGTTGAAATGAAATTGAAAAGCTTATGGCCGGTTGGTGCGTCACGACTTGTGTGCTTCAGGGTCTGTGCTTCAGGGTCAGTCCCAAATAACAGACATTGGGCAATGGTGCATGGTGGAAAAGATGATGGAACCTTGAAGTGAGATGGGGAATCAGGCGGCGGAGGTGATCGAGCGGGCGGGTTGGATGCCGGAGACGAGTTTGCCGCGCTGGCGGGCGAGGGCCCGGAAGTCGCATTCCACCTGGATGCCGTGCCAGAAGGTGTCGGACTGGCCGCAGAAGACGCCGAAACGGATGGACATGGCCGGGGTGATGGAGCGCTTGCCGAGCACGATCTCGTTGACCGCCCGGGGCGGCACGCCGATGGCGCGGGCCATGGCATTCTGGGAAATGCCCATGGGTTGGAGGTATTCCTCCAGCAATATTTCGCCGGGAGTGATGGGAGTGTTCATGGCTGTAACGTATGGCGTCATAGCATCGCGTCAATGGTAATCCACGATGGCGACTTCGGCAGGCCCCGTTCCGGTCCAGCGAAAGACGATGCGCCATTGATCATTGATGCGGATGGAGTGGTAGCCCGCAAGCCGGCCCTTGAGGAGTTCGAGCCGATTGCCTGGAGGAACCGTGAGATCGTCGAGCCTGCCGGCCTGGTTCAGTTGGATCAATTTCCGCAGGGCGACCCGTGCGATGGCAGCAAAGGGGCGATGGGTCTCGGTTTGGAACAAAATTTCCGTATCCCGATCTGAAAAGGACTGGATCATGCCGAATAGATGTGTGGATTCGGAGGTCCCGGCTAACGAGCATTGCTTCCAGATATTGAATGTTTCCCGGTGAGGAGCGCGAGATCGGTGCCGAAGTCGGCAGGGTCTTGGCCGTCCCAGGTGGATTTGTAATCGGAGCTTTGGGCGAGGGTGATGCTTGAGCCCACCATGTTGAGTTGATTCTGGAGCCGGAGATTCACATTGGGAGAACTAGCGAGCCAGTGGGTGGCTGCCTAGGATAAAACGCTGGTGGGGTGTTATTTTATTGATAGAAATTTGTTAGGTCATCCTCAAGTGATTGTGGGCGAGGGCGGTTTATTGCGATTATTTCTGTTAAAAATTGGATGGGCGAAGTTGTTTTTCGGGTGTGCGGGGTGATTTCCTGGCTGCGAAGGGTGTTTCTTGGGTGCGCGTGGTCATTTCGCAGATGTGCGAGGGGATTTCTTGGCTGCGGGGGGCGTTTCTTGACGGTGGAAATGAAGAGATCCGCTGCCCACGGAGCAGCGGGACTTGTCCGCCGTGCCCATGGCGAGCCCATGATCTGTGCGTTCCACTCGCTTCATTGGCTTCTCATGGGCAGGGCGATCGGATATCGCCCTTCCTTGTGGATGCACCCATCCGCAGGATCGGCATGGCGGTTGGAAACCGCCACCACGTTGGAAATCACAGCTCGCGGATGGCGCTCATGATCCGCTTGGCGATGCGGTCGTAGTCGTCCTTGCCTTTGGCCGTCTTGAGTTCTTCGGCGGTTAGGCGGATGGGTTTGCCGACGGTGACGGTGATGCGGGCGAAACGGATCTTTCCGGAGCCTCTGGGGAGCGCCTCGCGGGCTCCTGAGATTCTAACTGGCTGAATCACCGCGCCGGATTTCACGGCGATGAGGCCGATGCCGGGGGCAGCCTCGCCGATGTCGCCGTTGAGGGTGCGCTCGCCTTCGGGGAAGACGAGGACGCGCTCGCCTTCCTTGAGCTTGCGGATGATCGTCTTGAGGCTGCCCATGTCCGGGCGGTCCTGGTCCACCGGGATCGCGTTCCATTGCGGATAGAGCCATTTGCCGAATCCCACAAACAGCGTTTTGCGGGCGAGGTAAGTCATCTCGGTCTTGTAGAGGTTTCCGATGAGCGGCGGGTCGAGGAAGCTCTGGTGATTGGAAGCGATGAGGACCGGGCCTTCCGAAATCAGGTTTTCCTCGCCGACGATTTTAAGACCGAAGAGCGTGCGGAAGGCGGCGCCGAATGACATCCAACCTAACCAATAGATCCAGCGCATGGGAGTTTCCGGATTCATGGGAGTGCGGGCAGGCCCTGTTGTTTGAGGATTTCAATGGCGGCATCGACGCCGCTCTCGATGGTGTGATTCGAGGTGTCGAGGACCACGGCGCCATCGGCGATTTTCAGCGGGGCGGTGGTGCGCTCGCTGTCGGCGGCGTCACGCTTGGCCACGGAATCGACCTCGCCGTCCGCGATCCGGCGGGCGGCGCGGACCTCCTCGCTGGCATCGACGTAGATTTTATAAGGCGTGTCCGGAAACACCACGGAGCCGATGTCGCGGCCTTCCATGACGATGCTGGTGTGGTCGAGGTAACCGCGCTGGAGTGCGACGAGCTTGTCGCGGACTTCGGGAATGGCGGCAATGGCGGAGACGTTGGAATTGATCGTCTCGCTGCGGAGTTCGTCGCCCGGATCAACGCCGTCGATGGTGCAGGTGGAGGTCATGCCTTCTTCGCCGCAATGGATGTCGATGCGGTTTAACAGGTCGATCACCGCGGCGGTGTCAGAAGGATCGATGTTTTCCCGGAGCGCCTTCCAGGTGACGGCGCGATACATGGCGCCGGAGTTGACCATGACGAGGCCGAGGCGTTCGGCGAGCTTGCGGGCGAGCGTGCTTTTGCCGGAGGCGGCGGGTCCGTCGATGGCGATGGCGAAACGGGGCGTGGTGGTCATGCGCGGGAAACGGTGGGCAGGGTGAAGTCGGCGGCTTGCGAGCGCTCGTGAAGGATGGCGTCGAGGTGATGGGCGAATCCCGGATAGGAAGTGTTCACGCAGTCCGTGTTTTGGATCACGGTTTCGCCTTCCGCGAAAAGCCCGGCGATGGCGAAGGCCATGGCGATGCGGTGGTCGCCGTGGCTGTCGATCACGGCGGCGTGCAGCGGTTTGCCGCCTTCGATTTCCATGCCGTCCTCGAACTCATCGACCTCGGCACCCATGGCGCGGAGGTGATTGACGACGGTGGAGATGCGGTCGGACTCCTTGACGCGGAGTTCCTTGGCGTTGCGGATGATGGTGCGGCCTTGCGCCAGCGCGGCGGCGACGGCGATGACCGGAATCTCATCGATCAGGTTAGGAACCTCGTCGATGAAGATCGTGGTGCCGGTTAGGGACGCGCCGTGGAGCTCGATGTTGCCGATGGGCTCGCCTTCGGACTCGTGGACGATCTCGGTCATGTGAGCGCCCATGCGGCTGAGCACCTTGAGAATGGCGGTGCGGGTCGGGTTGAGGCCGACGTCCTTGACGAGCAGGCGTGAACCGGGAATGGCGGCCGCGGCGACGAGCCAGAAGGCGGCGCTGGAAATGTCGCCGGGCACGGTGAAATCGCAGGCTTGGGGGACTTGTCCGCCGTCGATCGAGATCGCATTGCCTTCGCGGCGGGTGGTCATGCCGAAGGAAGCCATCATCCGCTCGGTGTGGTCGCGGGTTTCGGCGGGCTGGACGACGGTGGTTTTGCCCTCGGCGAAAAGTCCTGCGAGCAGCACGGCGCTTTTCACCTGGGCGCTGGCGACCGGCATGTCGTAGGTAATGGGGTGCAGTTTGGCGGCGTGGATGAGAAGAGGCGCGCAGCCGGGTTTCTCGCCGCGGGTCTCGATGTGAGCGCCCATCTGTCCGAGCGGAATGGTGATGCGGCCCATCGGGCGCGAGGAGAGCGACGCGTCGCCGAAGAGTTCGGTGGAGAAGGACTGGCCTGCGAGAAGGCCTGCTAGAAGGCGCATGCCGGTGCCGGCGTTACCGCAGTCGATGGGCGCGGCGGGCGCGCTGAGTTTCATCGACTGGCCGTGGATGCGCAGGTTGATAGGGCCGTAGCATTCAAGCTCGTCGAGGACCTCGTAGCTCGCGCCGAGCGCCTTCATGGCGTTGAGCGTGTTGATGCAGTCCTCGCTGGGCAGGAAGTTGTGGATGGTGCAGGTCCCGTTGGAAAGTCCGCCGAGGATGGCGGCGCGGTGGGACATGCTTTTATCGCCCGGGACGCTGAACTCCGCGTGTAGTTTTGAAATGGCTTTGACTCGAAATTCCGACATGAGAGGTGGCAAAAAAGGCTATTGGGGTGAGTTCAACGGATCGCGACGCTGCTTGGCGGTGACGAGCCATTGGCGGGCTTGTTCTTGGTCGCCGCCTTCGAGACTGGCAAGGATTTCGCGAAGATCGGCGATGGTTTCCCGGAGCGGGCCGATAAGAGCCTCGCGGTTTTCGGTGACGATTTCCGCCCACATCGCGGGGTTTCCGGCGGCGACGCGGGTGGTGTCGCGCAGGCCGCCGCCGCCGAAGCGGCCTTCCGACGGGTCCTTCAAACAAACGCGTGCGGCGCTGGCGGCGATGAGGTGCGGCAGGTGGCTGATGCGGGCGACGAGCTCGTCGTGGACGGTGGCGCTCATCCACGAGGTGCGGCAGCCGATGGTTTGCCAAAAACGCTCTAACGCGGCGGTGAGTTCGACTGGGGCAGCGTCGTCGTTAGTGAGCAGGCAGGCGGCGTTTTGAAATAAATTCGCAGTGACGGCGGCGAGTCCGTTGCGCTCGGAGCCGGCCATCGGGTGGCTGCCGATGAAGTGGATTTCACTGCCGTCGAGCAACGGCCCGATCTCCCGGTGCGGCACGCGCTTGACGCTGCCGACGTCGGTGACGATGCAGCCGTTAGGTAGGCCGGCCTCCAAGGCGGATGAGACGAGGGCGGCCATCGAGCCGACCGGAACGGCGAGGACGATTAGATCTGAGTCTCGAACCGCTTCGCCAAGATCGCCGGTGGCACCGGCGATGCCAAGATCGCGCGCGGCTCCGACGGTTTCCTGTTTGCGGGCCCAGAGCCGGACTTTCGGCGGGTTCTCCAACGCACCGAGCGCAAGCGCCAGCGAACCGCCGAGCAAGCCGCCGCCGAGGATGGTGATGTTTTGAAAATCGGTCTTCATCAAAAACAAAAGGACCGGGTCCAGTACGCCGGACCCGGTCGGTTTTCCAAAATAGGTTTACCGGGAATCAGGAAATCTCAAGGCACGCGGAAGTAGCCCTTGCCCGCGCCGGTGTAGGTCGGATCTTGGACCAAGGTGCCGCTGGGAATGTCGCGGACATCGACCACCTTGTTGTTATATGGGCTGAAGACGAAGCCGTCCTTGCCGGGAACCTTGTTGGCGAACTTGTAGTCCGTGCGCTTTTCCTCAACTGGAGGTTTGGGAGTTTCCGTAGGCGGGGTCGTCGCGGTAGTGGCAGGAGTTTCCGGCGTGGTATTTTTGAGCTCGTCCGCTTTCGCGAGTTCTTCCTTTTGTTTCAGGAGGTCCCGTTGTTCCTGAATCTTTTGTTGTTCTGCGGCGGTGGCGGTTTTTTGCGTCGGGTTTCCAGTCGCCTTCTTGTTGGGGTGCTCGTTGTAAGGGGTGCAGGAGGCAAGTAAAACGCATCCAAGTGCGGCAAATCCGGTGAGGAAACGAAGGTTCATAGTAGTGCGGAGGAAAGGAGATTGTGGATTGAAGTGTCGGGCGGGATGATGATCTTCCTGAGCTTTCCGTCAAGCAAGGTCGTTGTTCCCATTCCGAATCGGCCGTTAAATTTGGCACGGGCGGGGCTTGTCGGCAAGCAGGTTTCTGGCTGAGACTGCCGCACGCCATGCCAGATGCCACGATTCACGCCGTCGGAGAGATTTTGGAAAACCTCAACCCCGTCCTCTACCGGGTGGCCTTGCCGAACGGGAAAAAAATCCTCGCCCACCTCTCGAAGCCGCTCACCGGGGCGAAAGCCGAATTCTCAACGGATGACCGCGTCGTGCTCGAGTTGACGGCCTATGATTTCGACCAGGCGCGTATTCTCTGCCGCGCGGAATGAGCGGTTTATTTGCCGATGCAAAAGCTGCTGAAAATCACGCCGAGCAGGTCTTCGGTATCGACCTTTCCGGGGATTTCCCCGAGCGCGTCCAAGGCTTCGCGAAGGTCGATCGCGGCGAGCTCCGGGTCGGTTGATAGATCGTTGATCAACTCCAGCGCGGCGAGCAGCGAGGTGCGGGCGAGTTGGAGGCTCGCCTGATGGCGGGCGTTGATAGCGACCGCGTGCTCGCCCCAGTCCGCCTCGCTGAAATGAAGCGAATCGCGGATGGTGTCAGAAAGCGAGTCGAAGCCTTCGCCCGTGGTGCAGGATAGGCGCACGGCCTCGATTCCCGTCCAGGAAGGATGCTCGCCGAGATCGGTTTTGTTAAGCACTTGAAGGCGCTTGGCGGTGGTCGCGGGAAGAATCGCATCGGCGGGCCGGCGCTGGCTGGCGTCGGCGATTTCCAATAACAGATCGGCGACTTCGATCTGCCGGACGGTGCGCTGGATGCCTTCCGCCTCGGTCCGGTCGGACGCTTCGCGGACCCCGGCGGTATCGACTAACCGGAGTGGGATGCCGTGCAAATTGACGATCTCCTCGATCGTGTCGCGGGTGGTGCCGGCGATATCGCTGACGATCGCCCGCTCGAATCCCAGCAGGCGGTTGAGCAGGCTGGACTTCCCCACGTTGGGCTCGCCGAAAATCACGGTCCTAACTCCTTCACGCAGCACCCGTCCCTGGTCGGCGGTGGCGAGCAGGGAATCGACCACGGCGAGGACCGAGCTGACGCGGCCGCGCAGCAATGCGCCGGTCTGCGGGTCGATGTCCTCCTCGGGGAAGTCGATCCACGCTTCGAGGTGGGCGAGGGTCTCTAACAATTGATCGCGGGCCTCGGTGGTGCGCCGGCCGAGCGTGCCTTCCAGCTGGCTGCGGGCGGCGCGCAGCGAGAGCCGGGTCTGCGCGGAGATTAGATCCATGACGCCCTCTGCCTGAGTTAGATCGAGTTTCCCGTTCAGGAACGCGCGCTGGGTGAACTCGCCGGGCCCGGCGGCGGCGGCGCCGCAGGCGAGAAAGCGCGCCAGCACTTCGCGGGTCACGAGAATCCCGCCGTGGCCGGTGAACTCGACGCTGTCCTCGCCGGTGTAGCTGTTGGGTCCGCGGAAAACCGTCATCAACCCGTCGTCGAGAATTTGCCCTTCGGCGTCCCGGATGGTGCAGTAGCGGGTGGTGCGGGACATCACGGAAGACGCCTTGCCGCCGGTGGCCTGGTCCGCGATTCGGATCGCGTCAGGTCCGGAAATCCTCAGCAACGAGACCGCTCCCATGCCGGGCGGCGTGGCGATCGCGGCGATCGTCGTGCGGTGCGGATCTGGAATGGTTTCCATCCGGTTAGTCACTTCTTCGATGCCGAGGCGAATGTTTGGCGGCCGGTCGTCGGCGGAAGATCCGGGGGAATCACGATTTTCCCGGCGCAGTGCCGGCAATGGAATTCCCGTTGGGGCTTTAGACTCACAAAATTTGCCATGCTGAAAAGTTAGGAAATCGAGGCCGCCCTGTCAAACGCGGGCGGTGAAACTTCAGACTGCAGCCGTGGCCGCCAGCACGGAATCCAGCACCTCCACGCAGCGGTGGTTCTGCGGCTCGGTGCCGATGGAAATCCGGATCCAGTCGGGGAGTTTGTAGCTGCTCATGGCGCGGACGATCACGCCTTGCTTGAGCATGTCGCGGAAGACCCGGTCGCCGTCGCCGGTTTTGACGAGCAGGAAGTTGGCGAAGCTTGGGACGTATTCTAGGTTTCTGGCGGCCAAGGCGTCCTCATAAAAAGCCATGCCGGCGCGGTTCACCGCGCGGGTCTTTGCGATGTGGTCCGTGTCCGCGAGCGCGGCGAGGGCGCCGGCTTGGGCGATGGCGTTCACGTTGAACGGCTGCCGCGCTTTTTGCAGGAGCGTGGCGACGTTTTCCGAGGCCAATCCGTAGCCGACCCGCAAGGCGGCGAGGCCGTGGATTTTCGAAAATGTCCGCAGCACGCACACGTTTCGGCCTTCCCGGACATACTTGAGAGCGTCCGGCGGCGAGTCGGGAAATTCGAAATACGCTTCATCGAAGACAACGATCACGTGGTCCGGGACCCTGGCCATGAAGCGGTCGATCGCCTGCTGGTTGACCATCGTGCCGGTTGGGTTGTTCGGATTGGCGATGAAGACTAGGCGCGTCTTGTCGGTGATCGCGTCGGCCATCGCATCGAGGTCGTGGACGAAACCCGGATCCGGCACTTCGACGTATTTTGCGCCGAAAAGCGTGGCCATCAGCTTGTAAACCACGAACGCGTGTTTCGCGGCGATGAGCTCCGCGTCGCGGTTCAAAAACGTATGGCAGAGCAACTCGATGATTTCGTTGGAGCCGTTGCCGAGCACGACGTTGGAAAGATTCATCCCGAAGGATTCGGCGATCGCGCTGCGCAGGCGATAGCCGCCGCCGTCCGGATAGATGTGGGATTCCTCGAGCGCCTCGCGCATGGCGATTTTAGCCAGCGGAGATGGGCCGAGCGGATTTTCGTTTGAGGCGACCTTGACGATTTGTGAGGGGTCCAGCCCGAGCTCGCGGGCAGTTTCATCAATCGGTTTGCCGGGCTCATAAGCCACGAGGTCGCACACAAATCGGTTCGCGTATTGGTCAATCGTCATCGCGGCTGCAAAGTAGGAGAGAAGTCAGGATTGGTCAAATATTTGGGGAGAATCCCCTCAGAGATTGGCGTTGAGCAGCGTTTGGAAGCGTCCAAGCGCCTCGTTATAAGTGCCAGCAAGCGATGGATTGGGCTGGAGCGACGAGCCGGGGGCGGCCTTGCAGAAAATTTCCTGAAGCGCCGGCAAATCATGACCGTCGGCTACCGCGGCGATGAGCGCGGCACCCAGGGCCGCGGAGTTCAGGACATCGAGCCGCTCGACAGGTGCTTGGAAGATATCGGCGACGACTTGGGCGATGCCGTCGTTTTTGGCGGCACCGCCGGTGAGCCGGATGCGCTCGGTTTTCACTTCCATCCATTCCGAATGAAGGCGCATGTTCAGGAATTGTCCTTCAAGTAGAGCGCGGACTTGCAGGGCCGAATCAGTGCCGGATTCAAAGGCGGCGGAACCCTGCAAAACCGGTTCCGTGAAATCATGACGCGGGGTAACTTCCGGACCGAAGAACGGTAGCATCAGATTTTCTCCCGCCGATGCAAGCGTGCCGACAAGTGCTTCACGGTCGAACGCCGACCAGTCCACGCCGAGCTTGTCGCGCAGGGCTTCGCGGGCGAGCGAGCCGTTGCGAAAACAGATCAGCGACATGAAGCCGCCGGCAGGGTTTCCGAAGACGTGGCCGAAGCCATTCGGGTCGGTTTTCGGCCCGGGCAGGGCGGCGAAAAAGGTGTCGCTGGTGCCGAGGGAGATCACCACGTTGCCCGGTGTGGTCGCGCCCATGCCGACCAAGGAGGCCGGATTGTCGCCGGTGAAAAGTGCGGTGCGGCAATTTTCGGGAAAGCCGTATTTTTGGGTGAAATACGGCGAGATCCGGTCTTGGACCGTTGTCGCGGCGGCCGGTGGTAGGAGTTTCTTCCCGAGATTGGGCGCGGTCGCGGCTAGCAGATCGGTGTCCCAGCCGAGCTTGGAAAGGTTGAGAAGATTCATCCCGGCTCCATCACCGAAATCAATCGGCACGGATTTCCCGGCGATCACCGAAGCGATGAACGAACTCACGAGGTGGATCTGGCTGGTGCGTTCATAGGCTGCCGGATCGGATTTGTAAAAGCGACGGATCTGAGGACCGGTGAAGCGTTCGATGGCGATCGAGCCGCTGCGCCGACAGACTTCAGCGGAGCCGCCGAGGGCCGCGGTGATTTCCGCGCACTCGGCGCCGGTCGAGGTATCCATCCAGATCGGCGAGGTCGCGCGGGTCAGGGCGGGGGAGAGCTGGGAGGCAAGGTCGTGGGCGGGATCGAGCTTGGCGAGGCGGGCGTCGAAAGTGGCGTCCAGATAGACCGAGCCATGTTGTTGCCCGGAGCCGGCGATCCATTTCACTTTCGAAAGATCCGTGGCGGAGGAAAGCCGGGTGAGCAGCAGATCGAGCGCTTCAAGCCACATCAGCGGGTTCGAGTGGACTTCGCCATCTTTGCCGCCGGGAATGAATCCGCTTGGGGAATGGTATTGCGGGAATTCAGCTCCGAAGTTGACGGAAAGCTGGCAGGCGATTTGTCCCGATTCGGGATCGATCAGGACTGCGGTGAGGGACTGGGTAGATGAATCGAGACCGAGGAACATGGGCGGACTTTTGTCAGCAGCCGGATTTTTCCAAGTCAAAACCTCAATCAACGATCTTTGTGCGCCCCAAAAAAAGAGCGGCCGCTTGCGCGACCGCTCTTGGCTGGAGTTTGATGTCTCGTGTTCTTGGGGGGAATTAGAAGCTGACACTGAGCATGCAACCGCCGACGAGCTCGTTACTTGAACCGGCG
Source organism: Akkermansia muciniphila (assembly GCA_945901795.1). Classification (GTDB taxonomy): domain Bacteria; phylum Verrucomicrobiota; class Verrucomicrobiia; order Verrucomicrobiales; family Akkermansiaceae; genus Luteolibacter; species Luteolibacter muciniphilus_B. The sequence continues at coordinate 11,077 of CAMDLP010000014.1, forward strand.
TAGAGGGTGGTTGGCTCATCGCTGAGGGCGACTGAGAAAGCCACGAACGGCGAGAGCTTGGCGTGTTCCGCGAAGCCCCAGTCAAGGGCGACCTTGGTCGTCCATGCGGTGAAGTCACCTTCTTCGACGAGATAGCCGAAATTGGTGCCGACATTCAGCGAGAGGCATTGGTTGATTTCGAACGCATGGCTGAATGCGAGTTCGGTGTAGCCGTCGTTGTCAACTTCGGCGTCCCAGAAGTATTTGAGCGACACGTCAACCAAGCCGAAGCTGTGGGAGACTCCGAAATAGACTTCCTGAGCGGTGTCGGCGTTTGAATTCGGGTAGAGGTAGGCGATGTATCCGATCGATCCCTTGAGAATGCCGAAGTCCTTGGAGGCTTCAGCATAAAGATCGAGTTCGTCGACATTCGATCCTGTGTTTTCGAAGCTGCCATACCAGGCACCGGCGCTCAGGCCCACGCCGTTCCATGTGGTGCTGGCGTCTACCCCGGCTTCGACGAGGGCGGTGCCAAGGTCTTGGCCGCGCCACAGGTATTCGCTGGAGTAGCCGGTGTGGAGGAGGTATTCGACTTCCGCTTGGGCGTTGCCGGCCACAAGGGCGGCAGCGGCGGCCAAGGCTCCGATAGTTTTGAAGTGGTTTTGCATAATCTGGTGTTGGTCTTCGGTTGTTGCTTTCGACCTTGTCTGCTCCGTTGGGGAACAGAAAGGCACATGCTGGGTTTAGCATGCTGCGTGCCAAATGATGGCTTCAGGTATTAGTAGTGTATTTTTTCTGCGGCAATACAGGCGGGTCGTCTCCGGGGGGTGGGGTCGTCGTGCGGTTCTTCATACCCATAAAAAAAGAGCGGTCGCTTGCGCGACCGCTCTTTGAATGGATGTTGAAGTCTTGCGACCTCGGATCAGCTTAGAAGCCGACGCTGAGCATGGCACCGCCAACAACTTCGTTGTCGGTCTGCACCCAGCGGGTGTTGGCTTGCTCGCCGAGAGCCACGGACACTGCAACGAATGGCGACAGCTTGGCGTGTTCTGCAAAGCCCCAGTCAAGGGCGACCTTGGTGGTCCAAGCGGTGAATTCACCATCATCGGCAAGATAGCCGACGTTGGTGGCCACGTTGAGGCTCAAGCAAGGGCTGAGTTCGAAGCTGCGGCTGAGTGCAAGTTCGGTGTAACCTTCGGTGGTGCCGGATGCGATATCATCGACACCCCAGTAGTAAGTGAGGGATGCGTTGGCAAAGCCGAGGTCGCGGGAAGCGGCGAAGTAAACTTCTCCGGTCGATTCGTCATCATTTCCAGCGTCGTAGCTACGATAGATGTAGCCGACGGAACCCGTGAGAAAACCAAGGTCCTTGGAGACATCGGCGTAGAGGTCGAGTTCGGTGATGGCAGTGTTTGCATTTTCGAACGAGCCATACCAAGCGCCGGCGCTCAGACCAAGGCCGTAAGCCTCGGTTTTGATGTCAAAGCCCGCTTCGACGAGGCTTTGGCCGAGGATGATACCACGGTAGAGATACTCGCTGGTGTATCCGGTGTGGAGTTCGTATTCGACTGCCGATGCAGATGCTGGTGCGGCGGCAGTGGTGGTGGTTCCCGCGTTAGCGTTGCCGGCCACAAGGGCGGAGGCAGCGGCCAAGGCGCCAATGGTTTTGCAGTAGTTTTGCATGTTGTTGTGTTGGTTTTCGGTTGCTGCTTGCGTCCTTGCTGTGCCGAGTTGCGGAACAGATAGGAGCAATGTCGGATCTAGCGTCTCGCATGTCAGATGTCATGCTGGAAACTCTCCGTTGGGCGAAAGGTTTACCTTTCCGAAGTAATTGTCCAGAATTATTTTGATGCGGATCAGCGCCCCGACGCAAGGGGGGATAGGGGCAGGTGCTGGCGCTGGCAAGCAAGAACCGGAATTTTCCATGTTTTTTCATGCCGAATCAATTGCGACGCGAGTAAATTGCATGAGGTTCTAGTTTTGGCACGGTGTTTGCTAAGTCCGCTCTCAAGCCTCGAAGATTTGGAATCGTCGGGACCAAGCAATCAAATATCCGACCCACTCCGACCACCATGACCCGTCGACATCTCAATAAAATCCGAGCCCTCACGGCTGCCGCCATCGCGATCATCGCTATTCCTCTGTCCCATACCGTGCATGCGCAGGATGCGGCGTCGATTCCGCCGGTCGCGGAAGCCGCCGCCGCGCCTGTGGCCACGCTCGAGGAACGCCTGGCTGACGTGGAGGCCTATATGAACAACGTGGCCCGTCCCGAGAAGGCGAGCGGTGCCGAGTCGCTGGTGAAAGGTCCGGGGCCCGGAGCCAATGCGTGGCAAATGGTGAGCACCGCGCTTGTCCTGTTCATGACCTTGCCTGGGCTGGCACTATTCTACGGTGGTCTTGTCCGCCGCAAGAACGTGCTCTCCGTCCTTGCCCAGTGCTTGGGAATCGCCTGCGTGGTCACCCCGATCTGGTGGCTCTGCGGGTATTCGCTCTCCTTCGGCGCGGGAAATTCCCTGATCGGCGACTTCAGCATGGCTCTCTTCAAGGGCGTGGAGCCGGGCAACACCGGAGCCGGCTATTGGTGGATTTCGGACAGCATCTGGGCCATGTTCCAGCTGACTTTCGCGATCATCACTCCGGCGCTCATCATCGGAGCCATCGCCGAGCGGATGAAGTTCGCAGCCATCATGGCTTTCGTGGTGATCTGGATGTTCGCCGTGTATTTCCCCTTCGCCCACATGGTCTGGTCCGCGACCGGCTTGATGTGCGGCCCGCTTAACCCCACCGCCGCCATCAAGGCGCTCGATTTCGCCGGTGGCACCGTGGTTCACATGACCTCCGGCTGGAGCGCTCTCGTGCTCTGCATGATTCTCGGAAAGCGCAAAGGACTCGGCAAGGAGTCGATGGCTCCCCACAGCATGGTTCTTTGTATGGTCGGCACCGGCATGCTCTGGGTCGGCTGGTATGGATTCAACGCCGGCTCCGCGCTCGGTGCGGACGCCATCGCCTCCAACGCCTTCACCACCACCACCCTCTGCGCCGCCACCGCAGGCCTTGCATGGGCGCTCATTGAATGGATATTCAAAGGCAAGCCAAGTGTTCTCGGTTTCTGCTCGGGCATCGTCGCCGGCCTGGTTGTCATCACTCCCGCTTGTGGATTTGTCACCACCAGTTCAGCAATGATCATGGGCGTTCTCGCCGGGGTGATTCCATTCCTCGCCGTCGCCTATCTCAAGAAACTGCTCGGCTACGATGACGCTCTCGACACCTTCGGCATCCACGGTGTGGGTGGCACCTTGGGCGCGATCCTCACCGGTGTCTTCGCCGATGAGAAGGCCAACTCGGTGGTCGGACCACTCAAGGATGGTTTGCTCTTGGAGCAATTCAAGGCCGTCGGCCTGACCATTGTCTGGAGCGTGGTTGCCACCGCCATCATCGCCTACATCGTCAAAGCCGTCATCGGTCTCCGCCCAGCGCCGGAAGTCGAAGAAGCCGGCCTCGATCTCGCCGAGCACGGCGAAGTCGGCTACGAACATTGATTTTTTAAATCGAGTTGTTAAATTCCACGGGCGGGCCGGTAACGGCCCGCCCGTTTTCGTTTGCAGCATTGCTCCAATCAGTTTCCTCTCTCCACGTGAAGCGCCAGATCCTTCGAAACTCCCTTTTGGCATGCCTGCTGATCTCTGCGGCGTTCGCGGCGTGGAGTTGGTTCCGGCCCTACGCATGGCGTCCGGATCCCGCGGCGCGCTGCAAAGTCGTGGAAACCCTAGTCACCCGCGATCAATCCTATTTCTGGGTCGATGTCCGCCTCAAGGTGAACCCCGGGATGACTCACGATCTCCAGAAACCCGTCCGCCTCGAAACCGCCGCCGGCGCGAAACACGAGCCAGCCGACACGACGTTCGCCGGAACCGAGGGGCAGGGGACCACCGAGATCTGGTTCAAATTCTGGCTCGAGCCCGCCGATCTCGCCGGCCCTCTCACCTTGGATCTGAATGACGGAAAACTCCTGATCAAAACCGGAAACACCGTCCCCGAACTCGCGACCTCCACTTACCAGAACTTCACCACCAACCACTGGTGACCCATGGCCTGGCTCCTGATCGACAACTCGAACACCCGCACGAAATTCGCCCTCGGCGACGCCGACCGCCTGCTGCCGTGGCGCGATGTGCTACCGACCGCCGAAATCTCTCCCGACTCGCTGGCCGCGCTGCTCGCGGAAATTCGCTTCGACGCCGTGATGGTCTGCTCCGTCGTCCCGGAAAAAGCCGCGATCCTCCGAGCCCGCTTCGAGGAGAAATACCCGCTGCATTTTCTCAATCACCAGAGCCCGCTCGGCATGGGCATCGACTATCCGCTGCCCTCGCAGATCGGCGCGGACCGCCTCGCCAATGCCGCCGGCGTCCTCAGCCGCCACGGAGTTCCCGCCGTCATCATCGACTTCGGCACCGCCGTCACCTTCGACGTCATTTCCGCCGCGCCCGCCTATTGCGGCGGCGTGATCGCCCCCGGCCTCGGCGCGATGTCAGGCTATCTCTCCCGGAAAACCGCGCTGCTTCCCGAGATCGAGCTCGTCGAACCCGCGTCCGCCATCGGCAAATCCACCGTCCACGCCATGCAGGTCGGCGCCGTTTTCGGATACCGCGGGTTGGTGAGGGAAATCCTCGCACGGATCTGCGCCGAACTCCCCGGCAAGCCGAAAATCATCGCCACCGGCGGCGACGCGGCGCTCATCGCCCGCGGCTTGCCCGAGATCGACGCGGTCGATCCCGACATCACCCTCGACGGCCTCCGCCAAGTGGCCGCCCGCGTGTTTGGTAATTAAATACGCACCATCCAACACCTCTCTTCCCTTTATGCCTGACAGCCCCCTGACCATCGGCATCGACTTTGGCGGCACCTCGGTGGAAATCGCCGTGGTTTTCCAAAGCCACATCATCGACCACGCGCCGCCCATCGCCACCCAGGAATTCACCGGCCCTGACGAGCTGATCGCCGCCCTCGCCCGCGAAGCCATTTGAATCAGCGTTTGAATTTTCCTCCCGCTCCGCTTAGCTAGTCCGACCATGAAAAATTCACACCCCCTCGACCGCCGTCATTTCGTGAAACTCGGCACCCTCGGCACCCTCGCCGCCCTGCTGCCTCAAGCCACCAGCGCGCAAACCACCGCCATCCACAAGCTGCCCGCCCTGCCATACGCCTTCGCCGCTCTGGAGCCGCACATCGACGCCCGGACCATGGAGATCCACCACGGCAAGCACCACGCCGCCTACATCAACAATCTCAACACCGCCCTCGCCACCGCGCCCGAGCTCGTCAAGCAACCGCTCGAATCCCTGCTCGCCAGCCTCCCCACCATCGGCAACGAAGCCCTCCGCGCCACCCTCCGCAACAACGGCGGCGGCCATTGGAACCACGACTTCTTCTGGAAAACCCTCGCTCCCGCAGAAAAATCCGGCAAGCCATCCGCCGAACTCACCGCCGCCATCGACGCCGCGTTCGGCTCGATGGAGGGCTTCAAGAAATCCTTCGGCGAGGCCGCCGCCAAGCGCTTCGGTTCCGGCTGGGCCTGGCTCATCGCCAAGGACGGCAAACTCAAAATCACCAGCACCGCCAACCAGGACAACCCCGCGATGAACGGTCTCGTCCCCGACGCCGACCTCGGCACCCCGCTCCTCGGCCTCGACGTCTGGGAGCACGCCTACTACCTCCACTACCAGAACCGCCGCCCCGACTACATCGCCGCCTGGTGGAACATCGTCAACTGGCCCGCCGTCTCCGAGCGTTTCAAAGCCTAGCCCGAAGAGCCTACCAAGCCCATCGGGGGGCTGTTCAACCTGTAAACGTGCTAGCTATTCCCTTGCCAGCGCTCTCGGGGATGTTTGAATTTTCCGACATGAAAAAAGAAGACCGCGAGTTCCTGTTCCATCTGTTGGAAACCCCGAGCCCCACGGGGTTCGAAATGCGCGGCCAACAGGTCTGGGCGGACTGGATCAAAAGCTACGCGCCCGAGGTTACCTGCGACGCCTACGGCTCGACCTGGGCGACGCTCCCCGGCAAGTCCAAGCGCATCGTCATGCTGGAAGCCCACGCCGACGAGATCGGCTACATGATCAAGCACATCGATGAGCGCGGATTCCTCCGTCTCGACCGCGTCGGCGGCTCGGATGCGGCCACCGCGCGGGGCCGCCGCCTCACGATCCTCGGCGACAAGGGGCCGGTCTCCGGCATCATCGGCAACACCGCCATCCACCTCCGCCGCGACGAAGCCGGCCAAGAAAAAGCGCCCCACGTGCATGACCTGTGGGTTGATGTCGGCGCCTCGACCGCCGCCGAAGTCACCGCGCTCGGCATCCGAGTGGGTCATCCGGCGGTCTATCAGGATGGCCCGCTGGAGCTCTCCCACAAGCGCCTGATCGGCCGCGCGCTCGATAACCGCATCGGCGGTTACATCATCGCCCAAGTGATGAGACGCATCGCCGCCGGCAAAAAAAAGCCCGCGTTCACCCTCGTCTGCCTGAATGCCGTGCAGGAGGAAATCGGTGGCCACGGCGCGATGATGGCGACCTATCGCCTCAAGCCCGACGTCTGCGTCTGCCTCGACGTCACCCACGCCACCGACACTCCCGGACTCGACGCCGCCAAGCACGGCAGCGTGAAACTCGGCGGCGGGCCGACGCTCACCCACGGCACCGCCAATCACCCCATCGTCGTCCAGCGCCTGCTAGACGCCGCCGCCAAGATCAAGGTGCCGATCCAGCATGAAGCCAGCAGCCGCTTCACCGGCACCGACACCGACAAGATTTTCCACAGCCGCGAAGGCGTGCCGAGTGCGTTGGTTTCCCTACCGCTGCGCTGCATGCACTCGGTGGTGGAAACCGCGCACCTCGACGACATCGAGCACAGCATCAGCCTGCTCACCGAATTCGTCCTCTCCCTCTCGGAGAAAGACCAGTTCCGGCAGATGCTGAAATAAAAACCGACGGCCGATCGAAACCGGCCGCCGGCGGGAGCATTCGTTGGTTTAGCGGACTTTCACCTCGATGGCCTTGGTCTTGGTCTCGATATCTTTCGGGACATGCACCGTGAGCAGGCCGTTCTCATATTTCGCGGTCATCGCTTCGGGCTTGGACGTTTCAGGCAGGGTGAAACTCCGTTCGAACGAGCCATAAGACCGTTCGATGCGGTGATACTTCTTGCCCTTTTCCTCCTTCTCGAACTTGCGTTCGCCGCGGATTTGGAGGATTCCGTTTTCAATGAGGACCTTGACGTCGTCTTTTTTGACGTCCGGCAGTTCCGCCTTGATGATGAATTCATTGTCGTCCTCGGTCACATCGACCGGCGGAGCCCATTCGGCAAAGCCGAAGCCTCCTTCGCCTTCCGTGCGCATGGCCGGGCGTCCGAACAAGGTTGTCAGTCTGTTTTGCATCTCGTTCAGCTCGGCGAACGGATTCCATTTTGCGAGTGTGTTCATGGTAGTTTAGTTGATCCGGCGGGAGGTTGTCTGCCGAGGCGGTTCGCCGGATTGACGGAACCCCGGCAAGAGGGACGGGAAGTTTCCTCGTATGGAAAACGTCCCGTCCTTCTGTGGATATCTTCTCCTATATGATCGCGGATTGCTTCCCGGTTCTTGTCAAAGGCCGCACATCTTTTACACCCGCCAGCCAGCCGGGCAGCTCTTCACGGTATTTCGACGGGCATTGGCCGGTGATTTCCTTGAAGACCCGGTTGAAATGGGTGATCGACTGGAAGCCGACCTCGAAGGCCACTTCGGAAATCCGCACCTGTGGATTGAGCAGGAGATTCTTGGCGGTCTCCACGCGGGTGCGCGCCACATACTCGGTGAAGGTGAAGCCGGTGGCCTCCTTGAACTTCCTGCAGAAATAACAACTGCTCATCCGGGCCTGTCCGGCCACTTGCTTCAGCTCCAGCGGCTCGCCCTGGTGCTCGTGAATGAACTGGCGGGCACAGGCGATGTTAGGAGCCTCCGAGTTGCCGTTGCTCAACAGGAGCTGGCCGGCGACCAACGACAAATGCCCGGCGAAAATCGCCAGCAGGTCGAGGATGGACCGGTATTTCTCCGGCGGCATGACCGGGGTGGAGAAATACGCCCGGCTGAGTTCCGCCTGGTCGAAATCCGCGCCCCCCTCTCTCAAATGCCGGGCGATTCTCTCAAACCGCGGCCGTGAAGGTTTGAGAGTGGCGACCTCCCCGGTCCGCAGAAAAGCGATGGTTTTCTCGCCACTGCGGATGGCCACGCTGCTTTCGCACAGCCCCGCGAAATAGGTAAAAGTGCGCGGCCCCGCCAGTCCGTCACCCGTCGTTTCCTGCTGCGAGCACAAGCAGGCGGCGCATGTCTGATGATGCCGCGCCAGCAATTGACAAAAAGGATTTCCCTGATGGTTGGCGCGGCAGAAGAACTGCCCGTCTCCCGCCGGAGCGAGGCTCAAGGGCAGCCCGGTGGCCTCGCTGAACGCCCGCTCGTAATCCCGATACAACGCGGATTGCTCCAGCTGCTCCACAATCCGGTCGTCCCGCCATTCTTTCGCGGGTTCCCAAGCTGACATCGGCTCATTCATACGCGTTTTCCTACCTGTGCCATATTCCTGAAATGCGCGTCCGGGTCAAACTTAAAGCGGCTCCGGCGGTTATCCGTTAGGATTCGGCTTGGCTCACGCGAGGACGCCTTTGACGACCTTGCTCCCCGGCTTGGTGATGTTGGACAGGCGCTGCGGCGCGCCTTGCGACGGAAATGTCAGTTTCTCGTGATCGAAGCCCATGAGGTGCATCATGGTGGCGTGGAGATCGTGCACGGAAACCTTGTCGGTCATCGCCTCGTAGCCGATGGGATCGGTCTCGCCGTAGGAAACGCCCGGCTTCACCCCGCCGCCGGCCATCCAGATGGTGAAGGCGCCAGGGTTGTGGTCGCGGCCGACGAAGGCCATTGAATTTCCGCCGCGGTTTTCCTGCATCGGCGTGCGGCCGAACTCGCCGCCCCAGACGACGAGGGTGTCTTCCAACAGGCCGCGCTGTTTGAGATCCTTCAGCAGCGCGGTCATCGGTTGGTCCACCTCCTTGCAGCGCTCGGTGAAGCCGCTGTTGAGCGCCTCGCTCGCGCTGGCGCCGTGCGAGTCCCAACCCCAGTGGAAGAGCTGGATGTAACGAACGCCGCGCTCGGCGAGGCGGCGGGCTAACAAGCAGTTGTTGGCGAAGGATTCCTTGCCGGGCTCGGTGCCGTAAAGCTCGTGGGTGGCCGCGTTTTCCTGCTTCAGGTCGAAGGCGTCGGTGGCGTGCTTCTGCATCCGGTAGGCCATCTCGTATTGGGCGATGCGGGTGACGGTTTCGGGATCGCCGACGTCCTCGGCGATTTTCTGGTTGAGCCGGTCGAGTGTGTCGAGCGACCGGCGGCGGAGGCCGCGCGAGATGCCGGCGGGGTCGTCCAGATAGAGCACCGGCTCGCCCTGGGATCGGCATTGCACGCCCTGATAGACGGACGGCAGGTAGCCCGCGCCCCAGACGGATTTGCCGGCGTCGGGATTTTTTCCGCCGGAAGTGAGGACGATGAATCCGGGCAGATTCTGGTTTTCCGAGCCGAGTCCGTAAGTCGCCCACGAGCCGATGGACGGCGCGCCGAGGTTCTGGCTGCCGGTGTGCACGAGCAGTTGCGCGGGGCCGTGGTTGAACTGGTCAGTGTGCATCGACTTGATGAAGCACACGTCATCGACCATCGAGGAAAAGTGCGGCAGCCGGTCGGATAGCCACGCGCCGGACTGGCCGTGTTGTTGGAAGGCATATTGCGGGCCGAGCATTTTCGGCACGCCCTGGATGAAGGCGAACTGCTTGCCTTCGAGGAATTCCTTGGGGCATTCCTTGCCGTTGAGCTTGAGGAGTTCGGGCTTGTAGTCGAAGAGCTCGTGCTGCGAGGGCGCGCCGGCCATGTGCAGATAGATGACGCGCTTCGCCTTGGCGGCGAAGTGCGGCATCGCGGGGGCGAGCGGATTGGCCGGGTCTTTTTGCAAGGCGCCTGACGCGCCCCACGCGCGGCCGGTCGCGCTTGCGAGCCACATCGCACCGAGGCCGGTGCTGCATTTCGCGAGGAAGTGGCGGCGGGTCAGATGTTCCAGTTGCGAGTGCTGGAGCCGGGCGAAGTGTTCGGGGTTCATCGGGTGAGAGCGGAGTCCAGGTTGAGAATCGTGTTCGCCACGAGCACGAGTGCGGCGGCTGCCGGTGTTTCCGCGAGCTTGGCGGATCCGGCGGGATCTTTCTGATAGTCGGAAACGCAGTCGGCGAGGAGGGCGGCGAGTTCGTCGAGCATCGCGGGCGAGGCGACTTGCTGGGTGGCGAGCAGGATGCCGAACGCGAGCTGCGCCGGAAGGTCCGCCGAGCGCGCGGTCATGCGTTTGGCGAATCCCTGGGCGGCCTCGATGTGGGCGGGATCGTTGAGGGTGACCAGCGCCTGCAACGGCGTGTTGCTCACCAGCCGGCGGGCGCTGCACAGGTCGCGGCTCGGCGCGTCGAAAGTGAGAAATCCCGGAAATCCGCTGGTCCGCTTGGAGTAGGTGTAAAGCCCCCGGCGGTAGCGGTCCTCGCCGGTCGATTCCTTCCAAGTCGCGCCGCTGTAAACCGAGTTCCACACTCCGTCGGGTTGCGGCGGATAGACAGGCGGACCGTGCATTTTCGGCGAGAGCAATCCGGCGACGGCGAGCGCCTGGTCCCGCACCATTTCGGCGGAAAGCCGGTTGCGCGGACCACGGGCCAGCAGGCGGTTGGCGGGGTCGTTCTCCACGAGTTCTTTCGACGCGCGGTGGGTCTGGCGGTAGGTCGAGGACAGCACGATTTCACGGAGCATGGATTTCACCGACCATTTGAAATCGCCTTGAAAGCGAAGTGCAAGATGATCCAACAGTTCCGGATGGCTCGGCGGCGTGCCGGAAGTGCCGAAGTCCTCCGCGGTCTGCACGATGCCAGTGCCGAAAAGCTCGCCCCACAGCCGGTTCACCATCACGCGGGCGGTGAGCGGGTTTTGCGGGCTGGCGATCCAGCGCGCCATGTCGAGGCGGCTCATGCCGTCCTTCGTGGTGTTGTTAGCCAGCAATTCCGGCACGCCGGTCGTCACCACGTCTTCCTTGGACAAGCGGTTGCCGCGGGCGAAGACGCGGGTCTCGCGGGCGGGGCGCTCGAGCATGACAGGAACCATCTTGCCCTCGATGGTTTTGTATTGCCTGGCGATCTCGTCGCGGGATTTCCAGATGGCGGCGCGCTGCGGGTCGTCCACCAGCGTCGTCCATTCAGGGCTGTTGGAAACATCCACGGCAAAGCGCCGGACCGGGGTGGCTTGAGAGCCCGTGGTTGCGCCATTCTGGGTCATCGAGATTTCCAGTCGCGCGCCGGGACCGGGATTCACCGCTTTTTCCGGAACGAAGACGAACCAGCGCGGGCCTTCGAGTTTCGGAAAACCGCCGATATTGCCGCCGGGTTCGGGCTCGACGGGATCGCCCAGATGATCGACAAAAACCTCCTTCATCGCGACGGGCGTGACCGCTCCGGTTGGATCGATCAGGTTCACCTCGAACTTCGTGACCAGAGAGCCGCGCTCGGGCCATTTTTTCGGGTCGTCTTTTTCCGGCAGGATTTTCAGGCGCAAGGCGCTGAACGCCGGTGCCGGACCGGACACCTTGTGGATATTTCCTTTCGGCAAGGTGCCTTCGCTGCGGATCGTGCCGTCGTCAGAAATCGCCAGTTTTCCATGGCTTGGAGCGAGGGTGTCGGGCGTGAAGGGTTTCCAGTCGGTGGAGGATTCCGCCAGGTCGTGGCCGGCCCGGTTGAGCTGCTCGCGGAGAATTCGGATGTCGATTTCAAGCGCCGAGGCTTCGACCGACTTGGCGGGATCCGTCGGCACTTTCATGCGCGGGAAATCGTCGTCCTGGTCGAAATCCGCAGTGCTGTTGAAGAAGGCGGTGAACTTGTAAAACTCGTCGTGCCCGATGGGGTCGTAAGGATGCGAGTGGCATTGCACGCAGCCGAAGGTCGTCGCCTGCCAGGTGGTCCAGGTGGCGCTGACGCGGTCGATCACGGCAGCCACGCGGAACTCCTCGTCATCGGTGCCGCCCTCGGTGTTGGTCTGCGTGTTGCGATGGAACGCGGTCGCTAGGCGCTGGTCAGGAGTGGCGTTAGGCAGCAGGTCGCCGGCGAGTTGCTCGACGGTGAACTGGTCGTAAGGCATGTCCGCGTTGAACGCGCGGATCACCCAGTCGCGGAACGGCCAGACGTCGCGGTGCGGGTCTTTTTCAAATCCGTAGGTGTCCGAGTAGCGGGCGAGGTCGAGCCAGACCGCCGCCCAGCGCTCGCCGAAATGAGGAGAAGCTAACAAGCGATCCACCACCGCGGCGCGATCCGTTTCCGCGACCGCCAGATCCTCCGGTGACGGCGGCAGCCCGGTGAGGTCGAAGCTCACCCGTCGCAGCCACTCGGCGGGGCTGGCTTCGGGCGACGGCTTGAGGTTTTCCCGGTCGAGGCGTTGCAGGATGAAACGGTCGAGCGGCGCGGTCGGCCATTTTTCATCGGAAATCTTGGCCACCGGTGTTTCCTTGGGCGAGACGAACGCCCAGTGGTTCTGCCACTCCGCGCCTTCGGAAATCCAGCGCTCGATGAGCGCGATCTCGGCGGCGGCCAACGGCGGACCGTGTTTCGGCTTGGGCATGATCTCGTCCGGATCGGTGCTGCGGATGCGGCGCAGCATGTCGGACTCCGCGGGCTTGCCGGGGACGATGGGATGCTCCCCGGACTTCCCCTTCCCCAGCGCCTTTTCCCGATAGATGAATGAGATTTTCCCGGCCTCCTTCACCCCGCCGTGGCAGGCGGTGCAGTGCTTGGTAAGGATCGGTCGGATGTCGCGATTGAACTCCACGCGCTCCGCGGCTCCCGCGAGGGAAGCGAGTAGGAAGACTGGAAAAAGGCGGTGCGGGCGGATCATCGTGCGGCCACAAAATACGCCGATATGGCCGGAAGTTTATCACTCAAATCGCGGCTCCGCCGGACTGAAAATCTCCCGCAATCCGCGGTTGGCGAACGCCGGCGCTGGCATTAGGATTTCGCCGTGGCCGACGATCCGTTCAATCCCAATCACCCGATCCAGCTCCAAGGGCAGCTGCTTTTGGCGGATCCGTCGTTGAGGAGCGGGACTTTCCACCGCTCGGTGATCCTGCTCGCGGAGCACAACGCGGATCAGGGCGCTTTCGGTCTGATCCTGAATCATCCGACTGGAAAAATCGTCGGTGATCTCCTGCACGGCGAGGATTTCGCCCCGCTGCGGCAGCTTGCGGTCCACGAAGGCGGGCCGGTCGCGCCGGACCAACTGACGTTTTCCTCGTTCTGGTGGAGCAAGAAACTCGGCCTGCGCTGGGCGCTGCGAATCTCCGCCGAGGAGGCCGTGACGCACTCCCATCGGCCGGGGCGGATCGTGCGGGCCTTCATCGGCTACTCGGGCTGGTCGGCCGGACAACTGGAGAACGAACTTCGCCGCAGTTCATGGATCGCCACCCGCCCGCAGCCGGATTTGCTGGGCCACGAGCACGACCTCGGTCTGTGGTCCGAGCTGCTGCGCCATCTTTCCCCGCTCCACCGCATCCTCGCCGAGGCCCCGGATGATCCGTCGCTCAACTGAAGATTTCCGCCCGCCGATTTTCCCAATCCATCATGTCAGACCCGTCTCTAACGTTCAGCCCCGTTCCTGAAATCATCGCGGAAATCGCCGCCGGTCGGCTGGTGATCGTCGCCGATGATCCGGCCCGCGAAAATGAAGCGGACCTTGTCGGCTCCGCGTCCCTTTGCACCCCGGAAATGGTCAATTTCATGGCGGTCCATGCCCGCGGATTGATCTGCGCGCCGGTCACCGCCGAGCGGGCTGAGGAACTCGAACTGCCGCAGATGACCCGCCGCAACCGGGAGGGCCATAAAACCGCATTCACCGTGAGTGTCGATGCTGCGGAGGGCATCACCACAGGCATTTCCGCGGCCGACCGGGCGTTGACCATCCAACTGCTCGCCGATCCAAATGTGGGGCCGCATGCGTTCGTCCGCCCCGGCCACGTCTTCCCGCTGCAGGCGGTGGCGGAAGGTGTGCTCCGCCGGACCGGTCACACCGAGGCGGCGCTCGATCTCGCCGGGCTCGCCGGACTGCCGAAAGCGGCGGTGATTTGCGAGATCATGAACGACGACGGCACGATGGCCCGCGTCGGCCAGCTCGGCGACTATCAGAAGCGCCACGGCCTCAAGGCCTGCACCATCGCCCAGCTCATCGAATACCGCAGGCGCTCGGAGAAGCTCGTGGTCCGCGAGCAGACGGTGAAGATGCCGACGGATTTCGGCGAGTTCGACTGCCATCTCTATCGGATTTCCACCGATGCCAGCCATCACCTCGCCATGAGCCACGGTGTCATCGATCCGGAAAAGCCGACGCTCGTCCGGGTCCACTCCGAGTGCCTGACAGGCGATGTTTTCCAATCCCGGCGCTGCGATTGCGGCGGCCAGCTCGCGGCGGCGCTGGAGCACATTTCCAAGGAAGGCGGCGTGCTGCTCTACCTCCGCCAGGAGGGCAGGGGAATCGGCCTGCCGGCGAAGATTCACGCGTATAAATTGCAGGAAGAAGGGCTCGATACCATCGAGGCGAATGAAAAACTCGGCTTCGGCTCGGATCTCCGCGACTACGGCATGGGCGCGCAAATCCTCTACGATCTCGGCGTCCGCAAGATGCGCCTGCTGACGAACAATCCGAAGAAAGTCATCGGCCTGGAAGGCTACGGGCTGGAGATCGTCGAGCAGCTTCCCATCAGTTTGCCGTCTAATCCGCACAACGAGAAATACCTCGAAACCAAACGGACGCGCATGGGCCACACGCTCTGACCCGGTCGCACCGGATTTCGACCTTGAGGAAGTGGACGAGGTATTTCTCAAACGCAGCATCGCCTACCTCGAAGAGCATGCCGGGAAACTCCCTTAAAACCTATCTGGCCCTGCGCGCGTTCGACATTCCCGACCAGGCGCCCGACACCCCGGGCCAGCTCTACAACCTCGACGAGGATCCGGGCGAAACCACCAATCTCGTCGAGAAGATGCCGGAACGCGCCGCCGCCCTCAAGTTATTGCTAGATCAATCCCGTCGCTCCGGCCGCAGCGTCCCGCGTTCCGGAGGCAAGTCTCAATGACTCCTCACCGTTGAGCGTTTGGAACCAGAGCTCCTCGCCGACAAATAGGCATTGGAAAAGGAGAAGGCCAAGCAGCGGGAAAAGACCCGTGCGGTCACTCCCCCCCAGATAAACGGGTCTGATTGTAAGCGGCGGGCGGCTGCCGATGGCGCTGCGGCGATGGTTCAGGATTGACCATGATTCCCCCGGTCCGGGATCATTTCTCTGCCCGTGCATCCCTCGCTTCTTGATTCTTCCAAACCGCCCCGCCACCCTTCGCCCATGTCCGAGCCCGCGTTGACCCCCATGATGGCCCAATACCAGGCCATGCGCCGGTCCCTGCCCGCCGACATCATCCTGTTTTACCGGCTCGGCGACTTCTATGAAATGTTCTTCGACGACGCGAAAGCCGCCTCGCCGATCATGAATGTCGCCCTCACCAAGCGCGGCGGCACCCCGATGTGCGGCGTCCCCTATCACGCCGCGCAAGGCTACATCGCCCGCCTGCTCAAGGCTGGCAAACGCGTCGCCATCGCCGAGCAAACGTCCGAGCCCGTCGCCGGCAAACTCGTCTCCCGCGAGATCGCTCGCATCCTCACGCCCGGCTCGATCGACGACGAAGCGCTGCTCGACAACCAGCGCCCGAACTACCTCGCCGCCGTCTGCCGCCACGGGAAATCCGCCGGTCTCGCCTGCATCGACCACACCACCGGCGAGTTCACCATCGCCGAGTTCGCCGATCTCGGACTGCTGGAAGACGAGCTCGCCCGCATCTCCCCCTCCGAGCTACTCATCCCGGACCACCAATCCGCCGAGTTCGGAAAACTCACGAACTGCCTGATTTACGAAGGCTACACCTTCCTCCCCGAGCACGCGAACCAACTCCTCAAGGACCATTTCAACGTCCACTCGCTCGACGGCTTCGGCTGCGCGAATCTCCACGCCGCCAGCGGGGCCGGGGGCGCGGTGCTCCACTACCTCATCCATCAGCTGCGGAGAAACTGCACCCACCTGCACCCGCCGCACGTTAGGGAAAGCGCCGACCACGTGCTCATCGATGCCGCCTCCCAGCGGAATCTCGACCTCGTCGATTCCCGCTCCGGCAAGGCCCACACACTGCTAGGCGTGCTCGACCGCACCGCCACCCCGATGGGTGCGCGACTGCTCCGCGACTGGATCCTCCACCCGCTGCGCGACCTAACCGCGCTCACCGCCCGGCAGGACATCATCGCCGCGTTTCTCGCAGAACCCTTCCTCCTCTCGAAATGCCGCGAATCCTTGAAAGGCATCCGCGACATCGAGCGCACCACCTCCCGCCTCTCCCAAGGCTCGGGAAATGCCCGCGATCTCCAATCGCTCTCAATTTCCCTCTCGCACATCCCTTCACTCAAGCAGGATCTGTCTTCTCTAAGTAACATAGGCGTCTCGCCTGTGCCGGACGATGGCCGTCTCGGCCGTCGTCTTCTCCTCCAATCTTCCATTCTCCCCCATCTCCACGAGTTCCACGAACTCACGGAAATGCTTTCCCAGGCGCTAACCGACGAGCCGCCCGCCCACCTCCGCGACGGCGGCGTCATCCGCGACGGCTGGTCGCCCGCGCTCGACGAACTTCGCGACGCCTCCCGCGGCGGCAAGGACTGGATCGCCCGCCTTCAGGAAGACGAACGCAAGCGCACCGGCATCGACTCACTCAAAATCAAATTCAACAACGTCTTCGGTTACTTCATCGAGATCACCACCAGCCATCTAGCGAAAGTCCCGGACGACTACACGCGCAAGCAAACCATGTCCAATGCCGAGCGCTACATCACCCCGGCGCTCAAGGAGATGGAAAACAAAGTGCTCGGCGCCGAAGAACGCTCGAAACAACTCGAAAACGAACTCTTCCTCGAACTTCGCGCCCGCGTCATCACCCACCTGCCCGCGCTCCAGGAAACCGCCGCCGCCGTCGCCGAAATCGATGTCCTTTGCGCTCTATCCGAAGTCGCGCAATACCACCGTCACTGCCGCCCGGTCCTCAACACCGGCAACGGCTTCTTCGTCATCAACGGCCGCCACCCCGTGCTCGAGCAAACGCTCACCGACGTCAAGTTCGTCCCTAACGACACCGAACTCGATCCCGACACCGCCCGGCTGCAAATCCTAACCGGCCCCAACATGGCCGGTAAATCCACCTACATCCGCCAGATCGCGCTCATCGCCGTGATGGCCCAGATCGGCGCCTACGTCCCCGCCGAGTCCGCCACCCTCGGGTTGGTCGACCGCATCTTCTGCCGCGTCGGTGCTAGCGACGATCTATCACGCGGCCATTCCACCTTCATGGTTGAGATGAGCGAAACCGCCCTCATCCTCAACCACGCCACCGACCGCTCGCTCGTCATTCTCGACGAGATCGGCCGCGGCACCGCGACCTTCGACGGCCTGTCCATCGCCTGGGCCGTCGCCGAGCATTTGCATGACACCATCGGCTGCCGCACCCTCTTCGCCACTCACTACCACGAGCTCACCGACCTCGCGAACACCAAGAGCGCCGTCGCCAACTACAACGTCGCGGTTAGAGAATGGAACGAGGAGATCATCTTCCTCCACAAGATCCTCCCCGGAGCCGCTGACAAGAGTTACGGCATTCAGGTCGCCCGCCTCGCCGGCCTTCCGAAAGTCGTCGTCGAGCGCGCCAAGTCCATCCTCTCCCACCTCGAGCTCCACTCCGTGAAACCCGAGGCGAAAACCCAAGGCCCGAAGGCGAAGAACACCGTCCAGGACGCCCTTCCCCGCCCGAACGCCCCGCAAATGGACCTCTTCGCGGATTTCTGAACGGACC
Organism: Akkermansia muciniphila; assembly: GCA_945901795.1. Lineage (GTDB taxonomy): Bacteria > Verrucomicrobiota > Verrucomicrobiia > Verrucomicrobiales > Akkermansiaceae > Luteolibacter > Luteolibacter muciniphilus_B. Next base: position 29,065 of record CAMDLP010000014.1, read on the forward strand.
GCGGCCAAATTCAGCTTTACACGACACTAGCAGGAAACATGTTCATGTTTATCCATGAACCCTTCGGAGATCAGTAACTCCGGCCCCAGATGGCGAAGGTAGTCGTCTCCTCGCCGGTAAGGATGCACTTTCCGCTAGAGGCGCGGAGGGTGTCCGGGAGCTTGGCTTCGGCGATGGGCAGGCAGCGGATGGTGATTTTATGCTGCTTGGAGAGTTCTTCCTCCTGCTCGCGGGTGCCGGCCCACGGGGTGTAGAGCCAGCCGGGATTTTCCGTGGCCCAGTGGCCGTGGAACACATCGAGGCGGGTACAGAAGGTGATGTTCGCGTTGCGGAAGGCGGTGGCGCGGGCGAGCAGGGATTGGTGGATCTCGCCGAGGATCTCGGGCGCGCGCTGGATGAAGGATTCCTTGTCGGCGAAGTCCTTTTCAGAGATCGGCTGGTCGCGGCGTTGCACGCAGATTTTCCGGGTCTCGATGTCGCGCGGGCCGATCTCGATGCGGATCGGCACGCCTTTCTTGATCCATTCCCACTTTTTCACGCCGCCTGATAGATCGCGGGTATCGACGTGAACGCGGAGCGTGTCGCCGTGGAATGTCTGGTGGCGCAGGGTTTCGGCAAGCGCCTGGCAGGAGGCGAGCACCGCCTCGCGGCTGTCTTCCTTGGGCGTGATCGGGAGAATCACGATCTGTTGGGTGGCGACGCGCGGCGGTAGGACCAGGCCGTCGTCGTCCGAGTGCGCCATGATCAGCGTGCCGATGAGGCGGGTAGAAACGCCCCATGAAGTGGTGTGCGCGTGTTGGACGGTGCCGTCGCGACCGGTGAACGAGATGTTCTGCGCCTTGGAAAAATTTTGGCCGAGGTAGTGCGAGGTGCCGGCTTGGATGGCTTTGCAGTCCTGGACCATCGCCTCGACGGTGAAGGTCATTTCAGCGCCGGGAAAGCGCTCGTTCTCGGTTTTCTCACCGGGAAGGACGGGGATAGCGAGGTGGTCGCGGAGGAATTCCTCGTATTGGCCGTGGATCATTTTGGTTTCCACGATCGCTTCTTCCTTCGTCTCGTGGGCGGTGTGGCCTTCCTGCCAGAGGAACTCGGCGGTGCGGAGGAAAAGGCGCGGGCGCATTTCCCAGCGCATCACGTTCGCCCATTGGTTGATCAGCAGCGGCAGATCGCGGTAAGACTCGATCCAACGGGCGAAGGCCGCGCCGATGATGGTCTCGGAGGTCGGCCGGATGACGTAAGGCTCGGCGAGTTCGCCGGAGGGAACCATCTTGGTTTTCCCGGTGAGCGGGTCTTTCACGACTTCAAGGCGGTGGTGGGTGACCACGGCGCACTCGGTGGCGAATCCTTCGGCGTGTTCCGCCTCTTTTTCCAAATAGGAGAGCGGGATGAGCAGCGGGAAATAGGCGTTCTGGTGGCCGGTCGCCTTGAAGCGGCGGTCGAGCTGCTGCTGGATGAGTTCCCAGATGCCGTAGCCCCACGGCTTGATCACCATGCAGCCGCGGGTTTCCGAGTTTTCCGCGAGGTCGGCGGCTTTGATGACTTGCTGATACCACTCGGGGAAATCCTGGGAGCGGGTCGGGGTGATGGCGGTCTTTTCTGAGGACATGGTGGCTGCGCCCATTGGAATCACGGCGCACGGCAAAGAGCATCAAAAATTTCTCCCGGACCGCGACTTTGGGCGGCGGGAAATTTTCCGGAAAATCGCGAGTTGGGGGTTTGACAGGCCGGGGGCAAGTTGTCTTAGTCACTCGCAAGGAAACAAAAACCCTAGAGCGCATGAGCGAAAACGAAAACCAACCACCAGCTCCGTCCAAGCAGACGTCGAGCGTGCCCCTTAAAAAGGAAACTGTCCGCATCACCTTGAAAGCGGCCGACGCGCCTCCTGCCATTCCGTCGGCCACCGTGCCGATGGCGCCGCCAGTGAGGCCGCCAATACCGGGTGGCCCTCCGACCGCGACCGGCGGTCCGCCGCGACCCACCGCTCCGGCACCGACCATTCCACTCCGCACGGCTGGCGCTCCTACCATGGCACCGGCACCGACGATCCGCTTGGCGACTTCCGCCGCGCCGACTGGAGCCATCAGGCCTCCCGGGGGCTTGCCGACCATGGCTCTGCCGAAAGCCACGGTCCAGCTTCAGCCTCCGACGCAAGCGTTAGGCACGACCTTTCCGCCGTCACAGGCGATGACCGTTCAAGCGGACGAAGAAGAGGATGAAGAGGCCGGACAAGGCCTCGTGGCCATTCTCTCCGGTGTCGGTCTCGCGGCGGCGATTGTCGTCCTGGTCTTCCAAGTGATGACCGCCGACACTTGGATCAACGCGGAAGACAACGAGAAGAAGGGTGACTGGACCCAGCTTTCGCCGCTCTGAGCACATTTCCCGCAAACATCGTTCCCGCCGCAGCTGTTATTTCTCCCGCCCTCCGGGGTTGGGAATTTACAACTGACTGAGAAAACCGGTTTCAGCAACCTTTCACCAAGAGCCGCCCTCGCGATCAGCAGGGCGGCTCTTGACGTATCGGGATTCTGGATTCAGATTCCGCGCATGGCTCTGAACCTTACCGACGCAAATTTTCAATCCGAAGTAATCGACTCCAACTTGCCCGTCCTCGTGGACTTTTGGGCCGAATGGTGCGGCCCCTGCAAAATGATCGGCCCCGTGATCGACCAAGTCGCCACCGATCTCGAAGGCGTGGCCAAGGTCGGCAAGGTCAACGTGGACGAAGCCCGCGAGCTCGCCGTGAAATACAACGTGCGCTCGATCCCGCTGCTGCTGTTCTTCAAGAACGGCGAGGTCAAGGACCAGATCGTCGGCGCGAGCGTGACCAAGGACCAGCTCAAGGCAAAGCTGCAAGCGCTCGCGTAAACCGCTCCGCTGAAATTTCAAACAACCGTCCCGGAGAGATCCGGGGCGGTTTTTTTGCGATCGGAAACATGGGGAAGTCTCAGAAACACCTTGCCCAGACTCATCTCCGCGCGATCCTAGATCGATGAAAAAATTCCTCATGCGTATCCCCCTGCTTGCCACGGCCATCCTTCCTGTGACCGCGCAACCCACCGCGAAACATTTCGAAACGCGCGCCGAGCCGGCGTCCGCGCCGGTCTATCTGAGCGAATCCGCGCTGCCGGAAGGTTGGCCGGTTCCTGGTCCTTTCGATCAGGTGACGCGGAAAAAATACCCCGCCTACCGCGCGGCGTTCACCGTCGGCTCCAGCTCTAACGGTGGCTTCTGGACGCTTTTCAAACATATCAAGCGCAACGGCATTCCAATGACATCGCCCGTGGAAATGACCATGAAGGACGAGTCCGGCGGCGGGATGAAAATGGAGCGAATGGGCTTTCTCTATCAATCCCCCGAAGTCGGCAAACCCGGCGCGGATGGCGAAACCGTCAACGTCCGCGATGTCCCGGCGTTGAGCGTGCTCAGCTACACTTGGCAGGGACCGCGTGGCGATGCGGAGGTCGCCAAGGCGCGCGCGGCGATCGACGCGGTGCTGGCGGAGAAGAAGCTTCAGGTGGCGGGCTATCGGTTGTTCGGATATAACAGCCCGTCGGTGCCGCGGAAGAAGCAGACTTACGAGCTGCAGGCGGTGCTGAAGTAGTTGGAATAGAAAAAGCCTCTCGTTCGCACGAGAGGCTTTTTTGAAAGACGGAAGAACGGACTGAAGTCCGGGACTGCTTTTTCGTTAGCGCGCGGCGCGGTCTTCGGTGCCTTTGGATGCCCGCTTGCGGACGTTGGCGTCGAGGATGCGCTTGCGCAGGCGGATGTTAAGCGGGGTGGCTTCGACGAGTTCGTCGGCATCGATGTATTCGATGGCGCGCTCTAACGAGAAGCGCAGCGCGGGAGTCAGCTTGGAGGTTTTGTCCTTGCCCGATGAACGCATGTTGTCGAGGTGCTTTTCCTTAACAGGATTGACCGGAAGGTCGCCCACCCGTGGGTTTTCTCCGACGAGCATGCCGCCGTAAACCGCATCGCCGGGAGCGACGAAGAGGATGCCGCGGTCTTCGAGCGTTTGCAGCGAGAACGGGGTGGCGGTGCCGGAATCCATGGAAACAAGCGTGCCGGTGGTGCGGTTCTGGATTTCCCCGGCGTGCAAGGCGTATTCCTTGAACAAGTGCGACATGATGCCGTGGCCGGACGTTAGGTTGACGAGCTCGGTTTCGAAACCGATGAGGCCGCGGGTCGGGATGGTGGCTTGGATGAAGACGCGGCCGGAGGCCTCGGTGTCCATGTGCTCCATCAGTCCTTTGCGGTTCATGAGGATTTTCAGGATGCCTTGGGTGTAATCGCCCGGTGCTTCGACGTAGAGTGTTTCGAATGGCTCGAGCAGCTTGCCGTTGTCGTCGCGGCGATAGATCACGACCGGACGGGAAACCAGCACTTCGAATCCTTCGCGGCGCATTTGTTCGACGAGCACCGCGATCTGCATCGCTCCGCGGGCGGAGACGTTGAAGACGCCAGACATGTCGGTGTCCTCGACCTGGATGGAAATGTTGGTTTTCAACTCACGCATCAAACGCTCGCGGATGGCGCGCGAAGTGACGTGTTTGCCTTCTTTGCCGGCGAGCGGGCCGTCGTTGATCGAGAACTGCATCGAAACGGTCGGCGGATCGATGGCGACGAAGGGAAGCGGCTCTTGGTCGGGACTGCCGGCGATGGTTTCGCCGATGTCGATGTTTTCAATTCCGGCGGCGATGCCGACGATGCCGCCTGCGCCGCAACCGTCCGAGTCGGCGGTGGCGAGGCCGGAGTAGGTGAAGGTTTTCATCACCTTCGACTGCACCTTGGTGCCGTCCTGGCGCATGAGATAGATGGTGTCGCCCTTTTTGACGCTGCCGCCGAGAACCTTGCCGACGGCGACGCGGCCGACGTATTCATCCCACTCGATGTTAGAAACGAGCATGAGGAAAGGCGCCTCAGGATCGGCGATTGGCTCGGGAATGAACTCGATGATTTTCTTGAGAAGCGGGATGCAATCCTTCCGCTCGTCATCCGGATGATCCATGAAATAGCCGTCGCGGGCGGAACCATAGACGAAGGGAGCGTTGAATTGCTCGTCGTCGGCGTCGAGGTCGAGGAAGAGTTCGAGCACTTGGTCGTGGACCTTGAGAGGGGTGGCGAGCGGGCGATCGATCTTGTTGATGACGACGATCGGCTTGAGGCCTTCTTGCATCGCCTTACGGAGAACGAAGCGGGTTTGCGCCTGCGGGCCGCCGGATGCGTCGACGACGAGGAGCACGCCATCGACCATTTTCATGACGCGTTCCACTTCGGCGCCGAAGTCGGCGTGGCCCGGGGTGTCAACGATGTTGATGGTGTAACCTTCCCAGAGAATGGCGGTATTTTTCGCCTTGATGGTGATGCCCTTTTCGCGTTCGAGGTCCATGGAGTCCATGGCGCGCTCGGTGGTGGCTTGGTTTTCACGGTAGGTGCCGCCCGCTTGGAGAAGCTGGTCGACGAGGGTGGTTTTCCCATGGTCAACGTGGGCGATAATGGCGAGATTTCGAATTTTCAGAGACATGGGAACGATTGGATAATGGACGGCCTCCGTGCGAAGGGGGGCGGGCTATGCACGGTTTTTCCCGGGATGGCAAGGCGGGATTCGGGAGAATGTTTCCGCTGCGGTGGAGAAACATGGATTCACCCATCGTCGCATCAGCGGGAATCGGCAAGGGCGAAGAATTTCTTCCGGTCGCGGGAGTCAAGGAACCGAGCCCCCAGTCCGTGGATCCGTTGTTCGTAAAACCGGGCCGCTTCGATGAGTTCAGCCTCGGCGTCGGGGTGGTAGATCAGGCGCATCCGATGGCGTTCCGGGCGGCTTGCATGACCTCGTCGTGAGTGCGGCCGGTCACCGCGCCTGAAGTAATCTCTTGGTCGCGGCGAATCGCTTCCTCCACCGCTTGGTCCTCGTCGGCATTTGCCAAGCCGACGTCAATACTCTGCCAGAGCGCCTGCGCGAGGGAAACTCGCTCGGAGAGCGGAAGCGACATTGCTGCTGAAGTGAGTTGCTGCGTGGACATGGGTAATGAATAGCGTTTCGACGGGTGCAGGTCAACTTGGGAGGGCCATCGTCCATGAAAACCTGCTCCGTAAACCATCCGGTGCATGAATTGAAAATCCGTCCCGAAAGCCGGAGATCGCAATCACCAGGCCGATCGTCAGAACACGGGTCACGAAATTGAAGGATCGCTTGCCGATCTTGCGTCCGCGAAGAATTTACGCCGGTCGCGGGACTGGAGGAAAATCACGGCGAAGAGGGAAATCATCAGCAGGATGAAGGAGATGATGAAGCCTTCCATCAAGGTGGTGGCGTAGATCGGGAGGAAGCTTTTGTCGGCGGCATTTCCGTTGAAGAAGTTGAAGGCATTGGTGCCCGAGTGGAGAAGTTCCGCAGCGCGGGCCAGCAGCCCGACTGAGAGGAACCCGCACCAGAAATCCGGAATGAACAGCATGAGCTTTTCGGACGGCAGCACGAGCAACGACAAGCCGGAGATCCACGCGCGGATCTTGGCGCCGAGTTTGAGTGCGCGTGAGAAAACATGGCTGGGGGCAGAAAGCGGACCGTCGAGCGAGGTGAGCGTGGCGTAAAGCAGAATGAAAGTGCCGATCGCGGCGAGCATCGCCGCCACCGCGACGGGGCTCCGCAATTTCAACCAAGCCGCGGCGATGATGAAGCTGGGCAGGGCGTTGAGCAGACAGTGGAAGGTCCAGTGGCGGAGTTGGCGGCGGAAGGTGGCGGGGTTCATGGTTGGCGGGATGCTTCACCCGCTCCGGTGAAACCTTGGTGAAGGTGACGTGAAAATACCGTGCGGGAAGGGCGATTTCAAAAAACTTCCCAAGCCGCCCGGACGGCCTAAGGTGCAGGCCTTCCGCATGACTTTTTCCAAAATCCTCACCCACCCCGGCGGCTCGCACAAAGACGAGTTTCTGGCCTGCTGTCTTCTACTCGCCGAGAATCCGGTGACCATCGTCCGCCGCGAGCCGACGGCCGCGGATCTGGCGGATCTCTCCACCGCGGTGGTCGATGTCGGCCACGAGCACGCGCCGGCGCGGGGGAATTTCGATCATCACCAGTTTCCGAAGGACCACCCGCCGGTGTGCGCGCTGAGTCTGGTTTTGCAGCACCTCGGGGTTTACGAGGACGCGCGGAAATTCTGCGACTGGCTGGAGCCGGCGGAATGGTTCGACACGCGCGGGCCCATCGAGACGGCGCGCTGGCTCGGCGTGGCGCGGGAAACCTTGTTCAAACTGAACTCGCCGATCGATACGACGCTGCTCCGCCGCTTCGCCGGGGCGTGGGAGTTGCAGCCGGGCGAGCCGCTGTGGGAGGTGATGCGCTGGACCGGGCAGGACTTGCTCGACTATTTGAAGAACCTGCGCGAGCGGCTGAATTTCATCGGCGACGTCGGCGAGTTTTGGGAAATCGAAACACCGACCGGGCCGTTCAAGGTGTTATATATGCCGCGCACCTCGCCGATGCCGGACGAGCCGTCGTCGGGTTTGGCGCGGTTCATCGAGTCTCATCCGGCGGCGAGCGAGGTGGCGGGGCTGGTGTATCCCGACCGCCGCGGCGCGGGTTTCGGGCTCTCCCGCCACAACGATCATCCGGGCTTGGATTTCACCCGGATCGAGAATTGCGAGGACGTGCATTTCGCGCATGCGCGGGGTTTCGTAGCGAAGACCTCGGCCACCGATCCGGCGAGATTGCGGGAACTGCTTGGGCAGTCCTGGGGCTGAAACCGTCATGATGTTGAAAACAAGCTCTTGCGCGGTTCCGGTAGCGGTGGGACTCGTAGCTAGTGCCGCTTCGGCAAGCCCCCCACTGCCCCAATTCTCATGCGTGAAACCCTTATTGTCATCGGCCTGCTGATCCTAGCGGTGGCGCTGCGCTCGGCGCGGACGGGCTGCCTGCGCAAGCTCGGGGCGCTGACGTTTCTGGCGGCGAGTTTCTGCCTGCTCTATTTCCTGACCGGCAGCCTGCTCGGCGGCTTGCTCGGCGCGTTGCTGTGGTTTTTCCTGCCATGGATCGAGCTGCTCACGCGGATCCGGCGGATGCGCCTGCCGCTCAATAACCGCCTGCGCCACCGCGAAGTGCCGAATCCGTCGTTCTTTCCGAACGCCATCGAAGCGGCGGCGGCGATGGAGGAGGCGGGCTTCGAGCACGTCTCGGACTGCGGCTGGGAATGGGCCGGCATGCAGCAGTTTTTCCGGCTCTTCTGGCACCCGGAGGAGCGTGCGGTCGCCGCCGTCTGCCTGTGCGAACAAAGCGACGTGGCCTTCGCGTTCATTTCCATCACCTCGCACGACACCGACGGCGGAACCTGGCGCACCACCAATTTCCCCTTCGCCCCCACGCTGCAATGCCCGCCGAAGGTCCGTTGGAACCACGTCCCGTGCGAGCGCAGTTGCTTCCATCAGATTCTAGCGGATCACCGGAAATATCTCGGCCGCGTGAAGATCCCGGCGGACCGCCTGAGGATGCCCGACCCCGAGGAAATCGAGGATTCCATCGAACTGGAAATGCGCACGCAGGTGGATCACAACCTCGCCGCCGGACTCATCAAGCTCACCGGCGACGGCCATTTCCAATACTCCAAGCGCGGCCTCGTCTTCCTCTGGGGCCAGTTCATCAAGGACATGGTCCGGCTCTGCTGATTCAGACTTGGACGAGCTCGCCAGCAGCACCAGTGCGGATGAGTGAAGAGCCGCACAATGAAGTGTTCGGTTTTGACTACAAAAGCCTCGATCGAAACGCGGGTTGCCACGACGCTGCCCAATTCTGTAACTTCCACCCATGAGCAATCACGACGATCCATTTCAAGAAGCCCGGGCGAAATGCCCGATCCACGTCGGAACCTTCCAGGGCGCGCGTGTGCCCATGATCCTGCGCCTCAAGGACGTCCGGGAGGCGGCGAAAGACACCGTGAAGTTCAGCTCGGACGCGCCGCGGCGGATACCGATCCCCTCGGAGGAGGACGTCCGGACGGTGCGCCAGTATCCGCTGGAAGTGGACCCGCCGGTGCATGCGGAGTATCGCAAAATCGTCGAGCCGTTTTTCCTGCGCCCGAAGCAACCGGAGGTGCTCGCAAAGATCCATGGTTTGATCGACTCGCTTCTCACAAAGGCGCTCGCAGCGGATTCCATCGATGCGGTGAAGGACTTCGCCATCCCACTGCAATCCTACGCACTAACCTATCTGCTCAATGTTTCCGAGAAGGAAGCGGAGTTATGGGTGAGCTGGGGCATCCATGTGTTCAAAGACGGTGACGGAAAATCCAAGGGGCCGTTCATGGAAAAATACTCGCAGCAGATGTTCGAGACCGCCGCCGAAAACCCGGGTGACGATTTCTTCTCCGCACTGAATGAGGCGAAATTCGAAGGCCGGCCACTCACGATGGAAGAGAAGCTCGGCTATGCGAACATCGCCTTTGCTGGAGGCCGGGATACGATCATCCACACGGTCACCCGCACCATTTCCTACTTCGCGGAAAACCCCCAGGCCTTGGCGTGGATTCGCGAAAATCCGGATCGGATCACTCTGGCGTCCGAGGAATTTTTTCGGGTTTTCATCCCGCTCACGCACATCGGGCGCATCTGCCCGGTGAAGACGGATGTGCATGGCTTCGAGGTGCAGCCTGATGGGCTCGTCTCGCTTTGCTGGTCGTCCGCCAACCGCGATCCCGAGGTCTTCGCTGAGCCAAACGAAGTCCGACTCGACCGCAAACCAAACCCGCATGTGGCCTTCGGATTCGGAGCGCACCTCTGCCTCGGAGCGCATCATGCGCGAGCCATCATGCGCGGGTTGATCCAGATATTGGCCGAGCGGGTTTCTAATATTGCTATTCTTGAAACCGTGGAACTCATCGAAAGAGAGCCCGACTACACCCGCAAGATCGGCTACGAATTGTTGCGGACGAAATTCACGAAACTTTAAAAATGATCATTCACGCGCAGGCGGCCCTCGCCGATCAAAACGGATCTTTCACCCTCGAGGAAATCGAAGTGCATCCGCCGCAAGCGGGCGAGGTGCGGGTGGCTCTGATGGCATCCGGCATTTGTCATACCGACTATGACTCCCTCAACTGGGGCTATCACCACGTGCTTGGCCACGAGGGTGCCGGCATCGTCGAATCCGTGGGCGAGGGCGTCTCGCATGTGAAAGCCGGCGACAAGGTGTTGCTCAACTGGGCCATCCCATGCCGCGCTTGTTATCAATGCCAGACCGGGCATCAGAATATCTGTGAGAAAAACTCACCAGTCACCGGAACGAATCCCGATGACGGCGCGGCGCATGTGGGCTCGACGATTTGGAAAGGCGCACCGTTGAAGCGCTCGTTCAACATCGGCACGCTCAGCACCCACACGGTGGTGAAACAGGAAGCGGTGATTCCCTATGCAGTGGAAATCCCGTTCACATCCGCCTGCATCATCGGCTGCGGCGTGATGACCGGCTACGGATCGGTCGTGAATGCGGCCAAGCTCGCGGCGGGCAGCACTGCGGTGATTCTCGGCACGGGCGGCGTCGGACTGAATGTGATTCAAGGAGCACGGATCTCAGGCGCTGCGAAAATCATTGCCATCGACGTGAATCAACAACGGCTCGACATGGCCAAACAGTTTGGTGCCACTCACTTGATTTTAGCCGATCGAGCCGATGTCGGACTAACGGAAGCTGCGGAAAAAGTGAAACTCTTGTGCGGTGGCCGTGGTGCCGACTACGCGTTCGAATGCACCGGCGTTCCTGCCTTGGGGGCCGCGCCGCTGGCGATGGTGCGCAATGCCGGCACAGCAGTTCAGGTTTCCGGGATCGAGCAATCCATCGAGATCGACATGCGCCTTTTCGAGTGGGACAAAATTTACATGAATCCACTCTACGGCATGGCGATGCCCGAGTTTGATTTCCCAAAACTGCTAAACCTCTACAGCCAAGGTGCGCTAAAGTTAGATGAACTGATCACCCGCACCTACGCTCTCAAAAACCTGCAACAAGCGATCGACGACATGCTGGCCGGCCGCAATGCGAAGGGAGTCGTAGTCTTTTCCTGACATGTTAGATCCTCAATCCTATTTCCGCACCACCGAGAGCGGCGACTTTCCCTGCCCGGGAGGTGTCTTGAAACACGTGACCGTGAAAAGCCCGGCGCTCGGAGCGCGTGCGGACGCCTCGGTCTATATTCCGGACCAAGCGCGTCGACTGGAAAAAGTGCCGGTGGTGGTTCTCTTGCATGGAGTCTACGGCAGTCACTGGATCTGGGCGGGGATGGGCAAGGCGCACACCACGTTGCAATCCCTGATCGATGCGGGCGAAGTTTCACCCATGATTCTGGCAATGCCCTCCGACGGCTTGTGGGGTCATGGCAGCGCCTATCTGAATCACAGTGGCAAAGACTTCGAAAAATGGATCGTCGATGAAGTGCCACGACTGGTGAGCGAGGTCACCGGCAATGCTCCCGACGCACCCTTGTTCATCGCCGGACTATCCATGGGCGGCTACGGTGCCCTGCGCCTCGGAGCGACCTATCCGGAGCGCTTCAAGGCATTCGCCGGGCACTCGTCGATCACGCGTTTTAGCGAGATGAGTCAGTTTGTCGAAGAGCCACTGGATGCCTACGGGGACATCGATGACGAGGAAAGCTCGGTCATCACCGCCATGCTGAGAAACAAACACCGCCTACTGCCCTTCCACTTCGACTGCGGCTTGGATGATCCGTTGATCGAGGGCAATCGCCGGCTTCACGCGCAATTGCAGGTAGCCGGGATTGATTGCTCTTATCAGGAATTCCCGGGAGGCCACGAATGGCCGTATTGGGTCGAGCATATTCGTGAGACATTCCGGTTCTTTGGCCGGGTGTAGGGTATTCCCCCGCCATCATCCGTCCTCACCAACACTCCCGCAACCAAAGCGACCGCCACGACGACCGGGCTCTAATTTTCGAATTGACCTGATAGACAGGAGCCTCATCTGCCGAAAAACCGTCTCCAAAAGAAATCTTGGCAACGTGGTTCAGACAACTACTCTCGCCGTCACCGAAAGGCTCGATGTTCAAAGTGTCCAATGGCTTTGCAGTGGGAGCACTGATGATTCTTGGAATGCTTGCGGCCCTTTACACGATCTTCTGGTGAAATGGCTGCTAAGAAATCCCTTTTGGGGGATGCGGGCCGCTGAGGGGACTTCGCGTTGCGAGTCCCGCCCAAGTAATGCTCATGTGAGGACCGTTGAGCGTAAGCGTCCCAAATTCATCCTGTGGGGTTTGTCCCGCACGGGGGCGGGCGCGGTCGTTCAAGCGACTTCCTCTGCATCCGCTTTGGCGCGGCGTTCGGCGGCGATGCTGGCGGGGGAGCTGGTGGAGGCCCGCAAAAGCATCGCGGCGGGTGAGGCTGACGAGTCTTTGGTCGCCGGGATCCACGAGCGATTCACCTACCAGATGCATGACTCGAGCCAGTTCATGAAGGGTCTGTTCAACCGGACTCATTCACGGACGGGCACCTTGTGGGAGGAGCGGTTCAAGAGCGTGATCGTGGAGAGTGGTGCCGCCGCCCGGACGATGGGGGTCCTACATCGATTCAGGGAAGGCGCAGTGATCGGCAGCCGGGAATTTGTGAACGAGGCATTTGTGATCTGCTTTTTGGGATTCTTCAGCGTCGCGTCAGCGATGTTATGAGAATCGTAAAATACCCGGACCTCTCTCGCCACAGGCTCACTCGTCCTCGGAACCGCCGAGGGTGACGTTGATGTTGTATTCGTTCTGCAGGTGGGCGTGGGCTTTGCTTGCTTGGCCTGACTTCGGATAGCGTTTGCAGGTGAGTTGGAAGGTGCGGATGGCATTCTCCTTGTCCTTGGCTTCTTCGTAGGTGAAACCGATTTGGAGCGATGCCTCAGGTGCGGCGGTATCGACGATCTTGATTTGGTTGTAGAGAACAATCGCTTCTTTTTGTTCGGCGAGTTTGCGGTGGCAGGCCGCCATTTGGAAGTTGCTGTCGGGGAATCGGTCGATCAGTCGATAGGTGGCGATGGCTTTTCTCCAGTCGGCCATATTCTCGTAGCACCCGGCGATGGACCAGAGATAGCCGCCGGCGTGCTCACCGTCGATCTCGATGAGTTTTCGAAACACCGCCATGGCTTCTGCTAGTTTTTTTTCCTCAAGGAACATGGCTGCGATGTTTTTCAGACCGGTGACGACATCCTTGAATTCGCCGTAGATCCGGCGGGCTTCATCACGCTTTTCGCGTTGTTTATACCAAGCCGCCATTTTTCCGAGGAGATCGTCATCGCGGCCGAATCGTTTGCCGATTTCCTCGTAGAGATTCCACGTCTCACTGGGACGTCCGAGGGTGCCGTTGAGTTCGGCAGCGCGATAGAGCAGTGATTTTTCTAACGCGGGCCTTTCGATCGCTTCGGCTCGTAAGGTGACTAACAGTTGGTCGGCGAGTTTGAGGGCTGCGGGTTTTGTCGCGGGTTGTTTGAGCAGGTGATCGACGGTTTTTGCGGACATGCTGTAAACGGCATCGAAGAGTTCGGGGCCGGCGTAAGTGGTGGCGAGTGCCTTTTTCCCCTCATCGAGACGTTGGGCGAAAAAGTGGAGTTCGGCGAGTTCGCGGCAGGCGTCGATGCAGGTGGATTTTGAAGATTCCGTGCGTTTCACTTTGAAGGTGAGATCATTCAACAGGGCGAGACGTTCGACTTCGTCCTTATGGAGCTTTGCATAGTGGAGCAGATCCACACGGGACCGGAGTGCGATGTCGTGGTCCGGGTATTCCTTGATAAGGAAGCGGAAGGCGGCTTGGGCTTCCTTAACCTCGCCCATTGTGCGGTAGGCATCGGCAATGCAGTAGGCGGCCATGGTGGCTTCCTGGGATTCCGGCCAAAAGTCGATGACCGATTGGAAACCCTCGCGCAGGGCGGTCTTGGGTTTCTTGAGATGCATCATCGTGTGGCTCCACATGAGCTGGGCGTAAGGCGCGCCTGGGCTTTTTTCGTAGATCGTTAGAAATTTTTCGTATTCGCCGAGGGCGGTTTTGAACTCACCATTGGTGTAGTGCTTTTCGGCAATCTTAATTTGATAGCGCTCGACCTCACGCATTTTTTCGAAGGTGGCGATGGAGATTTGTTCAAGCGTTGAGAGTCCGGCATGCGATGCCGGGGCGAGCGCGAGGACAAGGATGCAGATGGTGATGTTGAAGCAGGCTTTCATTTGCGGGTGGATTCGAGCCACTTGTTGTATTCGACGTGGGCGTAGAAAATCACATTCACTCCGAGTTGGTAGCAGGATTCCCAGATTGGCTGGGGGACGCCGGAGTGACCGTCGGACCATGCGTCACCGATGTCGCCGGGATGATAATAGACAACGAGGCGGCCGTCCACGACCCAGCCGAGGGCATTGGAACGGCCATGGGGAGCGACGATTGGAAGGCGTGGGAGCGCGTAGGGGATACGGTGGATCGGGTGGTCGAGATAGACGGAGATCGGCTCAACCTTTGGTAAAACTTTTTGCATCATCGAGATGAACTGGCCTTCCCAGCCCGAGCTGCCGCCATTGTCGCCGAAGAGCATGCCGTGGTGGTCGAGAAGATAAGTGCGCAGGATTTTGATTTCGCCGTCGCTGACATTGATGTTCTGCTGGCCGGTCATGTAAACCATCGGTGGGCTTTTACGGGCTGGAAAACTTTTGAGTCGGCTAATTTCCATCGGTTCGGGCCGGTCGTTGACGGGTTGGCCGAGGCGGACACCATACTCTGTGAGCAGGTTGAGATCCGAGCCGCGGTCCATGTCCTGAGCCCAGTCTCCGCCGTCATATTTGAGGCGAATGAAGCGGACCTTGCCTTTTGCCGTGCCGGAAGAGAATCCAGATCCTTCGCCCTCGCCGTTGCCGTTGCCATGTCCGTGGCCTTGGCCGATTTTGTAAAGGTGCTCGGTGACTTCGAGGACTTGGAGTTTTACGTCGTCGATGGGCGGGGGATTAAAGAGAATGCTGCTGTAGGGATTGATGACATACTTCTTCTTGATGGACTTCTGAACCCGGACTGTCTGCGTAAGTTGCTTCTCCTCGCCACCTCCGCCTAACGGGGCTTTATAGATGCTGCATCCTGTGAGTCGCGTAAGGATGAGGAAGACAGCTCCGAACATGCTGGTGTATGTCAGGATTGTGAAGAGGGACTGGTGGAGTTTTCGATTCCTGCGGCCAAAATACCAAGCAGCCAAGTGACGTGGGTCCCAGATACGGCCGGGTGAGGCAGGTTTTTCCAAGCGTTTGGTTTGTCGGTCGATCCACCAGACCGCCCACGCGAGTCCGATGAAGAAGGCGCCTAACATGCCGGCGAGGTAGATTGAAGCTGCCAGGCTGTCATCTCCTCCATGCCCGGTAAAGCGGGTGGCAAGCTGCCATGCGGGGAGGATGCAAGCGGTTAGAACTGCCCGGAAAACAAGCGGCGGACCGTTTTTCCAACGCCACATCCAATACAGGCAGACCGGGACGGCGGCGAGAAATCCGAGCGTCACCAGCCACGGCGGAAGAAAAAATCCGACCCGGGAATCCAGCCAGAGCAGGCACCACAACACTGCGAAAATGCCGGTGAGCACGACCGGACGACGACCGTGATGTTGCAGCAGTTTCCTGATCCGGAGCCAATCCATCACTCAAGATCCTTAAGGAAGTTGTCGCTCTTACTCTCCAATGGGTTTTTGTTAGGCGGCGCGATCAACTCTTCTCCGACTCCGATGGGGGCGAGCGGATCGGCCTTTGTCGCGGGTTTCAGATCCAGCTTCGGTGTCTCCGGAACAACGGCTGGAGCTGGAGCTGGAGGTGCCGCCACCTCAGCCGGTGTTTCCGGTGAGCCGAAAAAATAGGAGATCGCCGTGAACACCAGAATCCCGCCGATGATAATCGTGCTGGAGATGCCAAGCGCACGCACCAGATAGCTGGTCGCAACCACACCGAGCATGTCGTGGGGGCTCTTGCCTTTGAGTTCGTGTAGAAATACCTGTAATTCCTGCACCGTAGCGTGCGAGTTGCCCGAGAGTTCGCGAAGATCCGCCTTGGTGCTTGCAAGAGCTCCGCGTCTGGGGGAGGAATCATCGGATTGAATTTTCATTATTTGTTAGGTATTTGTTCGGGTTCGAGAATGTGCACAAGGTCGCCTCCTGCATCGCTGATGGCGGCGATGACGGGCTCGAAATGAGTCGCCTTGGCCTCACGGTGGACTTTGAGAAAAACGTATCTTTGGCCGCTTGGCGCGTCTCCAAGGATCGGCGTGAGTGCATCGGCGAGTTCGTCCGGTGAGATGACTCTGCCGTTGAGATAAGTCTTGAATCCGACGTCGATGGTGACAGTGGCGCGCGCGGTGCTGACCACTTTCACGTCCTTGGCTCTGGCTGGCTGCCACTGGACATGGCTGTCATCCTCGCCGCGGGCGAGGATGACGAAAAAAATGAGCAGCAGGAAGGCGATGTCCGCCATCGCGAAGGTTGGAACCGATGCTGATAGTTTTTTGCGTGGGAGTTTCATTCGACGTTGATGGTGCGCTCGGATTCCAGCTCGAGAGTGAGGACGCCGCCCGCTTGGGAGATGGCTTGGGAGACGCCGATCCATGTCGGATAGGGAGTCTCCGGGGCGCTCTTGACCACCACGATCCGGTCGGCCTCGCGGGTTTTCTGTTTGAGGGCCTCGGCGATGCGTTGCGCGAACTCCGGGAGCTGGAGCGGACTGCCGTTGAGCACAATGCCAGTTGGGGTGATCGAAACCTCGATGTTCTTGCTTTGCTCACCCTTCTCCGCCTTGGCCTCGGTTTTTGGGAGCAGTTGGGGTATTCCTGTCTCCGTGTGCTCGCCTGCGGAGACGAGGAAGAAGATAATCAGCGTGAAGGCGATGTCCGAACTGGAACAGTCCGGCGGATCCACCAGCAGCTTGCCGCGTCGCAGTTTCACGAGTCTTCCTTGTTGAGGGTCATGCGCAGGGTGATAGTTTCTATCAGCTCTGCGGCGGAGGTCTCGACCTGTAGGACAAATTCATTGATGATGCCGGTGAAATAGTTGAAAGCCATATAGGCCGGGATGCCCACGATCAGCCCAAAAGCCGTGGTGAGCAGGGCCACACGGATGCCGGAGGCGGCGGCCAGCACGATGTTTTGACGTCCCAGGCTTGCCTCGATGTCGCCGAATGACACGATCATTCCCTGCACCGTGCCGAGGAATCCGAGCATCGGCGCGACGGATGCGACGGTGGCGAGGATCGGGAGGTGTTTTTCGAGTGCGGCGACGATGTGGCCGCCATAGTTTTCCATGCTCTTGAGCACCTGTTGCTCCGTCAGTGCCGGATCGTAGTTGAGACGGCGGAGGACAAGGTATTTTCGAAGTCCGTTAGATAAAATGGCGGGGACCGGGCCTCGGGTAGCGTCGCAGAGATCCAGTGATTCTTCGATTCGGTCCTCGGATAAGAGTTCTACGACCTGCTCACGCAAGGTGGAGGAATCGGCTTCTAGCAGTTTCAGACTGCGGTAGCGTTCGATGATGACGGCAAGCGCGAGAATGCCGAGCGCGAGAATCGGCCACATGAAGAAGCCGCCATCGATGAGATACTTCATGGCGCCGCTTTGGAAAAATCCGGCGGCGAGGAGGGTGGGTTCTGTGAGGTGGAGGGTCATGGTCATTCGTTCAAGTTGGCTTCTTTATCAAATTGGTTGAGAAGTTCGGGCAGGGCCAGCCGACCGCGCGAGTATTTGGCGGCATCGCTCTCGGGAAAATCCCAGCGGCAGCGGTTGTAACGGCGGAAGGCGTTCGGGATGTCCTTGGCCATGCGGTAACTCTCGCCGGCCCAAAACAAGGCTTGGGCGGTGAGTTCCTGCTCGGGGAATCGTTTCACAAACGCGTCAAAGGAGAGGCCTGCTTTTGCAAATTCCTCGATCTTGTAGTGGCACTGACCGATGCGGAAAGCCATTTTAGGCGTCCATTCGTGGTCGGGAAAACGTTCGATGAACTTGCTGCCCACGGCGGCGGAGACCGCATAGTCCTCTTTCTGATAGAAGTGTTCATTGATGCGCAGCATCACGTTGGCGATGAGCGGACTTTTCGGATAGGTGGCGGCGAGGGTGACATAGGCCTCCAGTGCTTGGGCCAGTTCGCCGGCCTCCTCAAAGCACTGGCCGAGTTTGTATTGGGCGTCGGGAGCGAGGTTGTGTTCGGGATGGTTGTGGACAATCGAGTTGTAAGCCGCGATGGCTTCATTCCAATCCTGCATTTCCTGGGCAAACTGACCTAGCAGGTAAGAAATGCGTGGAGCGTATTTGGGGTTGGGATAGTCCTCGTGAAGTTCGCGCAAGACCCGGCGTCCGGCCTGGAGGTCAGCGGCGGCGTCCTCCTCGTGTTTGACTTTGCGATGGCCCTTGAACAGCTCGAAATAGCTCTCGGCGATATGAAACTGCGTTTGAATGGCGAGATCCTCATCTTTGAAAACCTTGCTGAATGCGGCGAGTTCTCCATCGGTTCCGACGGCGACGGGCATTTTGATTTCAATAATGGTTAGGCCATCCGGTGTTTGAGAGACATTGTCGAGGTAGCCTATGGTGATTTCATCGCCGAAAAAGCACTCGATTTCACCGGCAAAGTTGCTAGATGTCGGTTTGGCCGTCGCTTTAAGCGGGAACGATCCACTGAAAATACCGCTGTGGGTGAGAGTCTCTTCCAGCTCGACGGTCTCATCCTCACCGGAGGCTGTGACGATGCGGACTAGGGCTTTGTCCCGCTGATCAGATGCGTCGCGGTCGGGATCATCTAACATAATGAAGAGCTTCTTGCCGACATGGGAAATGGTGGCGTCTTCGAGATACTCCGCGTCGGTGAGTCGAAGGGCTGCGGCCGAAGTCATGGCGGCCTTCGCTTCGATAGGAGTTTCGGTTTCATCCGGCCGGGAACGGTCATGATAGGTGGCAGTGAAAATGTCGGAGCCGATGACATTGAGAACATGAAATTCTGCTAGTGCCTTCTTGCCATTATTCTTGGGGCTGTCTTCACCTGTGGCGTTGGATGGAGGTCTTACCTGGCCAAGCCCGCCCTTGACCGGGGATCCGTCGACGGGAAGCGCAGCGGCGCTGTCGAGCCCACCGAGGCTCAGAGGAATCTGGCCGACGAATCGCCCTTCGAACAGGGCTGGATTACGCGATTCATCCATGGTTTCGTTAGGGGAAGCGAAGGTACGCGAAAGGACGCATTCGACTTGGATCTTGGTGCCTTGGGTAGTGGCGACTTCGACGGTAACAGAGCTTCGCGTGTCTTTCGCCTGGTCAGGATCAATCACTTCCACAGTGAGCGGCAGTCGATATTCGACTTTGCTGATGTGATCCGTAGGACCGACACCCATCACCGGGATCAAGCGCGGTGGGCCGGTCAGCGGTTTTTCACTT
Source organism: Akkermansia muciniphila (assembly GCA_945901795.1). GTDB lineage: Bacteria > Verrucomicrobiota > Verrucomicrobiia > Verrucomicrobiales > Akkermansiaceae > Luteolibacter > Luteolibacter muciniphilus_B. The sequence continues at coordinate 48,457 of CAMDLP010000014.1, forward strand.
TCCAATATCTGGATTAGCGCAGCGGTGGGGTGATTCAGATAGACCACTGTTTCGCGGTGAAAGGCATGTCCCGGGAAGGTGTTTTGTTTGTCCTGATAGCGCAGGTAAACCCTGTCGCCTTGTTTCACGACTGTCTTTCCTTTCGCCGCTTGTGCGGAGGTATCGATCTCGGCTGTGAATACACCGGTCGATGGACCGGTCTCGGTTGCAGTGATCTTGGTGGATGCTTCGGCATTGACCTGCAGCTCGATCTCTACCGTGTCCCGGTCAAGGCCGGTATCGAGATCCGAATCGGCGACCTCGGCGACGATCCGATCGCCGGGCTCGATGCGCATAAGTTCCTTACGGGTTCCCTTGACGGATCCGCCTCCACTGCGGGCGAAGTCATAGCCGATCGGTGTGATGGTGCCATTGTCATAGGTGGCTGTCAGATCCTTGGTCAATAGCCGGTTGTGCTGGAGGCCGCCGGCGGTGATCTCGTCGAGATAGGATACTTTCACGCTATCGCCGGGAGCGAGTTCGAGAATTTGATTGCGGGCGAGTTCGAGCACATCAGATGTTGGAGGGATGTGTTTGGTGCCGCCGCCACTGACTTCGATATTGCTGATAGAAATGGCCTCGCCCCGGTATTCGAGAAACTCGTATTCGATGAAGCGAAGTTCACGGACAGGCATGGCGATGGTCCACTGGTTAGAATCATGTTTGATTTCGGTGGGCGGAAGAACACCGATTTTTGGAAGGCCGGGTGTTGCTGCAAAATCGAAGTCCGCAGGACCGAAGGGGTGCATCGAGATGGTGGATGACTGGCGGTTCTCCCGCGCGCGGAGAGCTTCGACGGGCTTGGTTCCGGCAGTAGCGATCGAGAGAATCGTCAGTTCATGGAAGCCGCGCTGGGCGTAAATATCGACGGTCCGGGCACCCTCGCCGACTGGCAGCTCAAGCCGCCCGTCGATCATGATGGCGGTTTTTTTACCTGAAACTCCGAAGCGAATGGCTCCGTCGCGCTCCTGTACCAAGGGGCCGGACCAGACGACGAAGTAGGCGTCCTCGCTTTTTTCGGGAGGCTGCCACAAGAGTTGATCGACTTTCTGATTTTCGTCGGGTTCCAACTTTTTGATTAGATCTGCGATTTCATCCCAGGTGTAGGATTCCCGGAGGTTTTTGGCAGGTGTTTTGTAAACACGAACGCGCATTTCCGGATTTGTAAAGGTGATGTGGGCGGGCGGCTTGGCGGTGGGAAAATCACCAATGCCGAACCAAAACCGTCCGTCGTGACTGGCCCGCGCGCGCATGCGAACCGGAGTTTCCTGATCGGCCGCATAAGATGTGAGAGTGATGGATTCCACCGGTCGCAATTCCTTCATATCAACCGAGAGCGACTTCGGTGCGGTGCCGTCGGGTTCGCTGCGCCAGAAAGTTTTCGGATCATGGTCGATGGCCATCAGCGGGCTGTGATCGAGGGCGGAATCCGATGCTTTCGCTCCGGCGGGGAGTTCTCCCGTGCGGACCGTGCCTTGGAAGACTCCACCGTGCTGGCTTTGTTCCTCGATATTCAGTTGCACCTCGTCGCCGCTTGATGATGTGAGCTTGACGGGCGTTTTGTCGGGGTTGGCCGTGATGTCACGGTCGCCGTCTTTCACTTGGAGGTAGATAAAATTACCGGGTTTGATCTGGCTTTTCGGGCGTGTTGCGGAGCGTGGTTGCGCGGCCTCGGTGCTGGTGATTTCTTTCTTCAGGTTTTCGGTGAAGGTCGCCTCGTCCTGGTTGATGATTTCGCTACTGGCGACATCGAGGTGGCCATCAGTAGCAATTTTGAGACGGGTGTTACTGAGGAATTCGAACTGGAATTGTTTCTTTAAATCCTCCGGGTAATCCACCGTGATGGTATCTCCACCGGTGACCTGGAGGGTGCCGTCATTAGGTTTGGCGACACCGAGAATGGTCGGCACCTCTGCTAGGAAAATTCCTTTACCCGCACCGCCGCTGGTTAGAAATGCCTGCTCGAGGTCGTTACCGGGATCGGTGCGAACGAGCACTGGGATGCGTGTGTCGCCGCGGCTGATACCGAGATCGGAGTCCTGCACCACGACTGAGATCGCGGTGCCCGGAGTGTGCCAGAGTTTGGACTCCTGTCCTAGACGACCGACCGTCCGCAGGGTTTCGAGTTGGGTGAGGAACCGTTGTTCAATTCCGTATACCTCGGCGAGGTTGAACAGGGTTTCGTTTGCGAGATCGGCATCGGGGGCACTTTCGAGGACGGATAGAAAAATCTTGCGGGCCTGCTCGTTGTTTTCCTGTCGCAGGGAGACGACGCCACGAAGGAAGCTGGCGCGGATCGCTGTCGCCGGGATCGGGCTTTCGGCAAGGTTCGTGAAAATTTCTTCGGCTTGATCATAGACTTTCTGTGCCATGTAGGTTTCGCCGATACCAAAGCGGGCGTTGATCGCTTCGGGTTGGTTTTTGTAAACATTCAGGACGGTGGTGAATTCCGCCCTGGCGATGTCGTATTGACCGGCTCGCTGATAGTTTTTCGCCAGCAGCAATTGGACGCGCGCCTTGTCCCGGGTATCGACGTTTTCTGCCGCGCCGAACTTGATCAGCCAAGCGCGCAGGATGTCTTCAGCGCGTTCGTGATCCTTGGGTGTTGCCTGCGAGATATGGGTTTCTGCGGCAAACAATATCAGTTCAATGGGTAACTCGGCGCGGTGGGCATCGAAAAGTTTTTGGTTTCGCTCATAAGCGATTTCTGCGAGGTCGGATTCACCGAGTCTGAGGTGGAGTATGACCTGTAGAAGTGGTGCGATGGGGCTATCGGACGGGATGTCAGCACTCATGCTGCCCATCTTGGCATAGGCTTTGCGGAGCAGGGTGCGGGCATCGTTCATTTCAGCTTCGCCGACCGAGCGGATCGAGTTGAGCAGGCCGTTGAGAATGGCGACGGCGAGGGTGTAGTCTTCGCGGGCCAAGGCGGATTGGGCGAAAGGGTAGATGCGTTTCCATGACTCGTAATGGGAATCAGCCATCAGAATCAGGCGTTGGGTCTGGAGCAAGCGGTCGATGGTGCGGGGTACGTCAACTAACAATTCCATTCCGGCTTCCGCGCTGATGCGGCCAAGGTTCAAGTCACGGACGATTCGGTAAAGTTGGGCTTTCTTTTCAGCAGGCCAGTCCTTGTTGTTGCGAGTCGCCTCAAGCCATCCGCGGGCCGGCCACTCGCCCATGCCTGACGGGCGGAAAGGTGAAAGCGCGGATCGTGCGGTGGATTTTGAGAGAACCGATTCCATCGCGGGAAAATCTGCGGTATTGAAGGCGATGCTGGCGATCTCTCCGGCGTAGGAAGCTTGAAAGTCGGTGTCGGCCTCGAAGCGGGGTTGCAGGAAAGATTTGGCGGCAGCAGGGTCAAGGGTGTGGGCGACACGCAGGGCACAGGAAACGGATTCTTGTTCGTTAGGTTTCAAATCCATGCGTGATCGCCACCAGGTTGCGGCTTCCGCCTTCATGCCGAGATCATTCATGAAATCGCCGATGCGAGATGAATGGTTGAGCGGGTAAATGCTTTCCTTGGAAGACGCGGTGATCCACGGCAGTGCTTTGCGGATGATGGCTTCGTCTTTGATTTCGCAAAGGCGTATCCAGGTATCCGGGGATGTATCGGCAGGGGGGATAGTGAGTAGGTGTTGGGCTGCGGCGAGTTGCATGTTGCGGTCGGCGAAGCTGGCGGATTCTAACCAGCGGGAGGCGGCCTCGAGATCGAGAGGTGCTTCCTTGCAGAGAGCGGCGTAGTGTTTGGCGGCGACCTCTTTGGACTTCCCGCCGAGATGGTGGCGATAGACATAGGCGAGGCGGGCGAGTAGCCGCAGGCGATTCTCAGGGGATGGGTTTTTCTGGAGGAGTTCCTGACAGGCTTGGCCGGATTTACCGCCATCCTCGCGGGTTTGTCGCCAGAGTTTGGCGGATTCATCATTCTGATAAGTCTTCTTGGCTGTCTGCCAATCGCGGTTGTGATTCTTGTCAGAAGGAGAGGAATTCCAGATCCGATCCTGGAATCCGGCGAGGTAGGGAAATGCTTGGGCACTGGCGATGACGCGTTCCAAATTTTCACGGAAGGCCTCGTCACTGGATGCGGAGTCATAGAGAAACTTGATGATTTCCTCGGACCTAGCCTCATTCGCCGGAGATTTTGCGAGGAACTCGCGGGCCATCTCCGTGGCCTTGGCGGCGTCCTTCATGCGGTCGCGATACACATCGAGTGCCAACACCGCTCGCAAGACAGATGACCCGTTAGAATTCTTGGAAATCACTTTTAAGAGTCCTTGTTCCGCACGGCGCGTATCTTCAGCACACCAGGTGACGTAATGTTTAGGAATCTCATGGCTTGTGACATCATAAAGCATGACATCTTCGCTGATGGTTAGTGCCAAAGCGGTGTTTTTAGCCTCAGCTGCGGCATGGGCGGAGCGGGCAAGTGGTTCGTAACGGTCATCGCGGCGTGGATAGGTGGTGAGGTAACGGCGCGCTTCTGCTTCGATGGATGGAGGAGGTTCTTTCGCGGAAATCATCGCCGAGATCAGACTTCGATGGATCTCGTCGTTACCGGCGGTGAGTGCCTTGCGGAAGGACTGGACGGCATTTGCGTGTTGTCCGAGCTGGGATTCAAACTGGCCGGAGCGGAAAGAGAGCTCCCGCTGCCGGGCTTCGCTCATCGGGGCCTTGCGACGGATGAGGGCTTTGGCGATTTGTAGGCCAGCGGACCATTGTTCGGCGTGCCAGGAGGCTTGCATGCCCTGGAAACCGACATTGGTTAGGATTGCGTTCACGGGAATTTTTTCCACCATCGCAGTAGCTAGGGTGGTGGCCTGTTTGTATAAAGGTAATGTGTTAGGCACCATCAAGAGTTGGAGCGCGCGTATACCCTGCAAGGCATCGCCGCCATTTAGCCAGATATCCCGGCACTGGGTCGCGGCGGAGGGGCTGCGCCCGGTGCGCTCGTAAGCAGTTGCGAGGCGATCCCGCGCGTTGTTGGTGAGTGGGTTGTTAGGAAAGAGTTCGAGGAACTGGCGACCGGTGGTGATGACGTCCTCATGGCGGGCCGTAGCCGCGTAGCCGTCGATCAATTTGAGCATGATCTCGGCGCGACGTGGATGAGATGATTGGGAATGTGAGAATTTTCCGGCAGTCCGGATCAATCCGAAGACCTGGCCGTCCTGCCAGTAAAGGTCGATGAGATCGAGCATCAGCTTGGCCGCAGCCGGCGACGCTTCGGCGGATTCCTTGAGCCGTGCTTCAAGGTCGGCGGCCTTGTCAGCGGCAGCGCCGAAGCAGTGGGCGCCCAGCATCAATAGAATGGCGAGTTGTCGGAGAAGTATTTTCAAAATCCTGCTTTCTTGAGGGCTTCGACGATCTTGTTGGCCTCCAGAGCGATATCGCTTTCCGGGTAATCATCGATGAGTTGCTCGAAACGGCGTCGGGCTTCGGGCTTGCGGTCGAGCTTGTAGAGGCAGCGGCCGTAGTTGAAGAGGATGACATCGAGGAAATTGGCGTCGGGATGGTCTGAAAGGACGTTTTCAAACACATCGACCGCGCGCTTGTAGTCTTCTTTTTGATAGTAAAACGCCGCCATTTTCGCGACCGCATCACCGACGCGGCCGGAATCGGGAAATTGCTCGTAAACTTTTTGATAAGCCATGAAAGCTTTTTCGTAGAGTTGGCCTGCTTGTTGTGCTGCCGCCTTGAGAGCCATTGCCTCGTAGCATTCGCCGATAAAGAACTGGCCCTCGCCGCGCAGCTGACTGGCCGGAAGTTTGGTGATGCTGGTGTAGAGGTTGATTGCCTGGGTGTAGTTCTCGCGTTTGCGTTCGACGTGGGCCTGCTGGAGCATCGCCTCGTCGATGAATGCGCTGGCGGGAAACTCGGCGAGCAGGCGCTTGCTCATTGCGAGCGCGAGGTCGAGTTTATCCATGGCGAAGTAGATGCGCCAGAGTTGCACATAAGTTTCCTCGAGGAGTTTGCCGCCCACGCCGCGGGCTTTGTCGAGAGTCTCCTCACAAACGTCCAGGGCTTCGGTGTATTTCAAGTCGGCTTTGGAGTTTAGCCCGAATTCCTTGTAGTGATTGCCGACTTCGGTGAGAGCTGTTGCGGTGCGGACTCGGGTTTTCAGGGCAAGGTCTTCATCGGAAATATCCGTGCGGGTCACCCGGACCTCGCCGAGATTGCCTTCAATGATGCGGGCTTCGGCGGTCCGGATGATCGGGCTTGGTCCGAGGTTCCGCTCGTCAAGATAGACCAGGCGTATGGTTTGACCGGGTTCGCCTGTGAGTGTTCCCTCGGCGGTGCCGATTCGGAGTGGCATTGAGCAACGGAATGTTCCGGCTTGTTCGGTTTCTTTAAGGCTGACAGGAACACTGCGGACCATTATGAGCGGGTCGAGTTGCTGTTTCATGTCCTTGCCGTCGGCGCCTTCGGTGAGTTCGCCACTGGCCACCTTGCGGGCGAGTTCGTCATCGAGCTCGTCGGGCGTCTTGCGGCGGAAAATCTGTGTTTCAGCGGCAATTTCGTCAAGACCGGACGTGGTGTCGTGATCGGCATCGGTCACTTGCAAGTGGAGAGGTTTGCCAATCACCGCAGCCTGGATTTCACGTTGATAGGATCCGTCAGTGATGCTGGCCAGTCCGATGCCGACGACGACGACTTTCTTTAGGCGCTTCTCGTCAAATGATTTGCTGGCAGTGTGGGTATCGATGTAGGTCACGCTAATCGAGTCGCCGCCGCGGACATCGAGGACGAAATCGTTAGATTTCTGTCGGCCGAGTTTGGTGAGAATTCCGCCGAGGGCTATTCGGGCATTGCGACCCACCAGATTGCAGAGCACGGTTTCCTCGTCACCGCTTTGGGTCGTGCAGCGGATTTTCACTTGTTCTCCGACCGGGAGGATGGCGAAATCCGGATCGTCGATTTTGATAAAGAGGCGTTTACCTGCCTCGACCTTGTCGATCTTCGAGTCTTCACTGGAGAGGGCGGTGCCGACATTTTCGAGGGCTTCGATCGCACGGCTGTAGTGGCCGAGTTTGAAATGGCCGAGGCCGATGTAGTAATACGCCTCGTTGACTTGGGTGGATGCGGGGAAGCGCTCGATCACGTCGCGCATGATCGAGAAGCACTTGCCATAGTTCGCGGCCTCGTAAAAGCAGGTGCCCGTCTGAAGATAGGCATAGGCGCGGCATTCGTCGTTCTCGTTAGTTTCTATCGCCGCGGCTTCATAGTGGAGGCGTGCTTTGTCAAAGTCGCGGGTTTCCTTGAGCAGGTGGTCGGCTAGGCGCAGATGCGCGTCGAAGCGGACCTGGCTGCGCGGGTAGCGTTCGACGACGGATTCCCAGATTTCCAGCGCCTTCTCGTTTTCTCCGACCTCGTGGCGGGCGTTACCGGCTTGAAGGAGTTTGCGTGCTGCCCGGTCCTCGATGATCGAACCGCGTTCGGCGGCTGGTGGGGCTTGTTCGTCCGCGAGCAAAGGAAGTGCTAAGAGAAGGCAAAGAAGAGTGTAGGGTAATGGATTTGTCATGAAAGTTTTGGATCAGCTAACCGGTTAGAAGTGCCTGTCTTTGAATTCCGGGTAGGAGTTTCGCCTGCGGTAAAGACTCTCACTCGATGATTTTTTACATTCATCAAACAAAAAGTTCGTGGATCGGATTGGCTTCCTTGCGGACGAGGCGCATCGGGCGGCCTTGGGGAGTGATAATTTCCTTGTCGAGTTGGATTCCAAGGGCGAGGCAGATCGAGGCATGGAGGTCGGGGACGCTGACCGGTCGCTCGGCAGGTTCCATGCCATCCTCGTCTGAGGAGCCGATGATGGTGCCTCCCTTGATGCCGCCGCCTGCCATCATGCAGCTGAAGCAGCGGGCCCAGTGATCGCGTCCCGCGCCGTCGTTGATGCGCGGGGTGCGCCCGAACTCGCTGAGAACGACCACGAGCGTTTTGGATAACAATCCGTTAGCCTTGAGATCGGAGAGTAGAGAGGCGATACCGGGGTCCATTGCCGCGCCGTGGGCCCGCATGGCTTGGAAAATATTGCCATGATTGTCGAAGCCGCCGCGGTTGACCTGGACGAAGCGCACGCCTTTTTCGACGAGGCGCCGGGCGAGCAATGCGCCGCGACCGAACTCGGTGTTGCCGTAACGTTCGATCGTTTGAGGTGATTCCTCGTCGAGTTCGAAGGCTTTGAGGGCGGGGCTTTCCATGAGGGCGACGGCATCCTTGATGGCGATTTCGGTGGCCTTCATTTCGCTCGAACCGATGTTGCCGGAGGCGCGGGCGTTCATACGTTCGAGAATTTGCAAACGCTGCATGCCGCGGGCGTGGCTGATGCCTTCGGGAAATGCGAGGTAGGGATCTTTTTCGCCTGGGCGACCCACAAAATAGGCCTCACATTGTTGGCCGAGGTATCCGGCGCGCGATGCTTGACCGCTGATGCTAACAAATGCGGGAAGGTCGCCGAGTGGCTCGCGCTCATGGACGATGATGGATCCGAGCCCGGGGTGAAGGATGTTAGGCGATTGGCTGAAGCCGGTCTGGAGCTCATATTGTGCCCGGCCGTGGTCACCATTGGTACCGGCGATCGACCGGATCAACGCGGCATGGTGCATCTGCTTGGCGAGTTGGGGGAAAATCTCCGAGATCTCCATGCCGCTGACCGAGGTCTTGATTGGCGCGAACTCGCCTTGGACCTTGCGCCCGGGCTTGGGATCCCAGGTATCGAGGTGACTCATGCCGCCGCTGTTCCAGAACAGGATCACGTGTTCGGCGTTAGCTTTCCCTGGGACTGCACGCGCTAACAATTGGCTGATGGGCATGCCTAACATTGTAGCGCCGAATGTTTTCAACATTCGGCGGCGGGTGATCTGGTAGTCGGTGCAAGCGTTCATGTCTGGATTAGGGTAGGAAGCGGAATTCGTGGCTGTTGAGCAAGGCCCAGCGCAGGTCGGCCATGCCTTCCAAGGCGTCTTGGGAGAGCACTGCGCGGGCCTCGGATTTTTCTTCGGCAGTGGGGAGGCGGGTCAGGATTTCCTGATAGGCGTAGTCGATGGCGAGGGTTGGATTTTTTTCAAGGATGGCGTGGAGGGGTTCGAGCGGGCCGACGCGTGACGCTTCGTGGGTCATCCGGCCGTTAAGCATCATGAGTTGCTGGCGCAGCGAGGACGAGCTATCGCGGAATTCGCCGAGTCCGGTGCGATCCGGTTGACCGAAGACGCGAAGAAAGTGGGCCGGCGGGGCCGGGGTGGCCATGTGCATCGAGCTGTCGAATCGGGGGTTGTCGTCGATCGTTTCAGTGACCTTCTTGGTCGTGAATTTCTTATCATCGCCTTGCGAATCCTTGGTCATGGCAGCCATTTTTTCCGCTTCGATTTGTTCGTCTGACATGGCGCGCATCGAATCGAGTTCGGATAGTTCCTGCTTGGTTAGGATTTCGTTGAAGTCGAGTTTGAGGGTCGATTCAAGATCGTAGCCGTCGCTGCGTCTGATAGGGGAAATTATGTCGCCCTTCATGGTGGAGACAGGGGCGACCTGAGGCTTGGCCTTGGTGGATTCCTCGATGGGAACGCGGATTTCCCGGCTGACCTGTTTTTCATTGGCGCCCTGCGGCCACTTGTAATCGGCGAGGTGGCCTGCCAAGACCACGCTGTCAAAGAGCACTTCACCTAACATCCTGCGGGTGGGGGCGGCGGTGAAACTTTTCTCGCTTGCTTCACGTTGCACGACGGGCGTCTCGGTGGGCAGTGAGGCGCGGCGGTAAGCATCGGTTAGAGTGATGATGCGGATGAGGCTGCGGATATCATATCCACTCGCGATGAATTCCCGGGCGAGAAAATCCAAGGTAGACGCATTGTGCGGGGCGTTGTAGTCGGAGAAGTTGTCGAGTGGCTCGACGAAGCCATGGCCGATGAGTTCGGCCCAGATGCGGTTGACGAAGGCGCGAGCGAAGTATTCGTTGTGAGGGTCGGTGACCAGTTGGGAGAGTTGGTTGCGTAACTCGCTGGTGCGATAGATGTCGGCGTGGACGTCGAGGGCTCGGCTGTCTTTTTTGGCTTGTTCAAGGACTGGATCGCGTGGGCTGCCGATCGTGGGTTCGATGGAGTCGAGCAGTGCATCAAGAGCAGCGTTGGCCTTGCCTGAGGATGCGGCTTGCTGCTCACCGTTGCGGATTTTTTGAAAACGGTCCAAGTAGTCTGGGGTTTTCTCGAACTTGGCGAGTTGAAATGGGAAACGTGGCGTGACCGCGGTGCGTGGCTTGGTGCCAGCCTTGTCCTCCGGCGGCCAGAGAACCATCATTTCCTTGCCCTCGGTGGTGTAAACCATTTGATCCTTACGACCCTGGACTTTTTTGGTTTTCCCGAAGTAGGCGGCAAAGTGGTAGAAGTCTTTTTGCCTCCAGTCATCGAAGGGATGGTCATGGCACATCGCGCAGCCGATCCGGACGCCGAGAAATATCTGGGCGGTGGCGGCGGCAAGTTCCATCGGTTTGGCGTCGTCGCCTAGCAGATAGCCAACGGCCGGGTTGGAATTGGCACGGCCCGATGCGCTGATGAGTTCACGGACAAGCACATCGTAGGGTTTTGCCTGCTCGATCGAGCCATGGATGTAGGCAAGCAATTGGTTGCCGCCCGGAATGTCCGAGCGGATGCGCAGCATGTCCGACATGAAGACTGTCCAGCGGTCGTTGAAGCGTGATTGGGTAATGAGTTTTTCGACAGTTTTGAGGCGATATTCATCACCGGCACGCTCAAATTCGCGGATCTCGGCCATGGTTGGGATGCGACCAATAAGGTCGATGGTGACGCGGCGTAGAAATGCGGCATCGTCGATGAGCCCGGCGGTAATGACCGCGCTGTCGGCGTTTTCACGTTTCAAGATGTCGTCCAGCATCGCGGCAGCCGCTGTGGGTGATGTCGGAGGCTTGTTAGGCAGGGGTACACGCTTGAGGGCCGGGGGAGTGCGTTGGGTCAGCTTGACTCCAGATGGCCACGGCGCTCCGGCACGAACCCAGGCATCGAGTAACTCGACTTCATCCTTTGTCAGAGCCTGGCCTTCATCTGGCATGATGCCTTCGTCGATCGGGCGGAGGTGGATTCGGGTCAGCAGTTCACTTTTGGTGGTATCACCCGGAACAACCGCCTCGCGAGTGTCGCCGCCCTCAAGCATGGCCTCGCGGGTGTCCAACTGGAGGCCGCCCTTGGTTTTTTCAGAATTGTGGCAACGGACACAGTTCAGTTCGAGAATCGGCTGGATTTGCGTCGTGAAATCAGGGCCCGCCGCCAAAGCCGGACGTGAAAATGCGACCAATGTCGCGAGGCAAATAATGGATAATAGAGATGGCACGGTGGCGGTGGTGAAGAGTGCTGGTAAATTCGGACGGCCCGGATACCTCGCGGCAAGGCGGAGCCTTTCAAACTTTGGCACCGGACGCCCGGCGCGAAAGAGGATTTCTGGCCGTTCCACCGCTCCGGTCAATCGATGGTGTTGCGGTTTTACAGCCAATAATATAAAGTGACAGATAAATAATAAGGCTCCCATAAAAAAGCCGCCCGGATTGCTCCCGGCGGCCAGAATTTGATTCTAACTCAGGTTTGAATTAGAATTTGTAGCGCGCGCCGACTTCCCAACCGAGTTGGTTGTCGAGCGCGAGTTCTGTGTCGCCGAAATCAAGACTGTCGAGGTAAACCCAGCGACCGCCACCGTAAAGGTCCACGGACTCAGTGACGTTCCAAACAAGTCCTGCGGCCAATTGCGCGTAAAAACCACCATCGGTTTCATCAGAGCCAAAGCCTGAAACATTGGTCCAAGCGTATCCGACACCACCGGAAAGATAACCACCAATCGGACCATAGATGTTGTGCTCAGCCTTGAAATTGATCGTCACAGGAACGATATCGATATCAAGGGTCTCACGGAAAAGCACCAGTTCGTTGCCAAAGGCAGGCTCTTCGGTGAGATTGGTTGCGATGCCTTCCACATCCATGTCTCCAGTGAGCCAGGCCACCTCGAGATAAGCGGACAGATCGAAACCTTCAGGGCAAGCCAGCGAACGACCGAAGTGGAGCGAATACATGTTCAGGTCAACGTCGCTGACTTCCGTGCGGAGATCTGCTAAGAGGCTGTCCGTGGAATCCGGTGGTTTTTCCTTCAAGCGATGGAGAGGTCGAGTTTGCCAAGGAAGAACAAGACCCGGATGCGAAGGGCGGCGAACGTCCGCAGCCCCCTCGCATTCGCGATGATCCGGGCAACCAGTGAATTCATCCCT